>JAISWT010000069.1 GCA_031271005.1 Prevotellaceae bacterium
TTGTTTCCGGATGACTTTTTCTATCCTCGTTGCACAAGCGGCGCACCCCATCTGAAGCGTCGGAAATGTTTTTTTGACTGTTTTATCCATATCTATATTCGTAAAGACTGAGCCGAAAATCGGACTCGAACCGATAACCTATTCATTAAGAATGAATTGCTATGCCAACTGATCTATTTCGGCTAATGAAACCAATGGGCAAAGTTAGCATAAAATTCTCAAACGTCTATAATTATCCGAATGGATTTTCATAACTCTGTGTCCCTTTGTGTGTAACCTCCCGCTTTGGCGGGACAAGTTCTGTGCCTCTCTGTGAAAAATAAATTACACAGAGAATACACGAAGGTTGCACAGAGAGACACAGAGATATAATGTTGCTTGCGGAGGACACTAAGGGTTTGATTGTTAGGGGACTCCTAAAAAATATTTGCATCTTATTAAAAAATTATTTTGTACTTTTGTAAAACATTTACAAACAATGTTAAAACAACCAAAAAATGAATTCTTTCAGCAAAATATTGTATTTTCTACTTGTTGAAATATCAGGTTTTTCTTCTGTAAGAAACCGCACAAACAGAAGGAACAGTATTTTGTGCGCAACAACTCTTCTGATTTTCACCTTTTACACACGACTTTTCCACAAACATACAATTATGGAATGAACTACCCCCGCTCTGGCGCTTAAACTTACTCTTGCAGGATTTTTTAAGTTAATACAAGTGAAATATAATTTAATAATTATAACAATGAAAATAAAAATATTATTTGCAGCAGCGTTTATGTTGCTGATGCTTAACAGTGCAGATGCGGGCAATTTTGTGTCGGCACATGGGCAATTGCGCGTTGAAGGCACGCAACTTGTAGATAAGGCGGGTGAAGCGATTGTGTTGCGCGGCGTGAGTTTGGGATGGTCAAACTTCTGGCCCCGTTTTTACTGCAAAGAGGCGGTAAAATGGCTGCATAAAGACTGGAAAATCAACGTTATACGCGCTGCAATGGGCGTTGATTTGGACACAATGTGTTATATTGCCAAGCCTGATTATTCCAAAAAACTGGTCGAAGAAGTGATTGACGCCGCTATTGAACAGGGAATTTATGTTATTGTAGATTTTCACAGCCACAACATTCACACCGCAGAAGCGGTACGCTTTTTTGATGAAATATCAAAGAAATACGCGAAATTTCCAAATATTATTTACGAAATTTTCAATGAGCCGGACTATGAAACGTGGGAAGAGGTAAAAGCATACAGTGAAGCGGTAATTGCGGCAATTCGCGCGAATGACGCTGATAATGTGATACTTGCAGGCAGTCCGCATTGGGACCAGGATATTCATTTACCTGCCGCAGACCCAATTTTAGGACAGAGAAACCTGATGTACACCGTTCATTATTACGCAAATACGCATGGCGCGTGGCTGCGCAAGCGCACCGACGAGGCAATAAGTAAAGGCATTCCCGTTTTTATCTCCGAGTCGGCGGCAATGGAGGCAAGCGGCGACGGCGCAATGAATTACCACGAATGGCAAGAGTGGATAAACTGGCAGGAAAAAAACAGATTAAGTTGGATAACATGGTCAATATCAGACAAAAAAGAAACCTGCTCGATGCTTTTGCCCTCTGCCTCATCCAAAGGGAAATGGAAACTTTCGGATTTGCAGGAATCGGGAATAAAAACCAGAGAATATTTAAGGAAAATGAATTGAATTTTTTTACGAACGGCACGCACGCCGTCCGTAAAAAACTCAATCACTACAGCCGAGCCGAGCGAGGTCGTTTTGTCATTTGAGCCGTTTCAGGGGCAGTATATCAAGAGTTTGCCGCTGCACCACACGCAGCAGGTTTTGATTGACAATGAAGACGAATTGCGCATTTCGCTAAAAATTTTCGTAACTTTCGACTTTGTGCAGGAACTGCTATCGTATGGAAAAACCGTAGAAGTCATTCAGCCGCAAAGTTTGATTGACGAGGTGAAGGGGATATATAAGAAAGCGTTGGGGAAATATTTTTGGAAAAGTTTTTGACCGCGCCGCATTTCGACACAACAAGGAAATACTTTTGCAAAAAAAATTAAAGATTTATACAATGACAGATTTTGCAGCCATAGATTTTGAAACCGCCAACGGACACCGCACCAGCATTTGTTCGGTAGGTGTGGTAATTGTGCGCGAGGGAAAAATAGCGGAAAAAATTTACCGCCTTATTCAACCTGAACCCAATTGGTATTCGTATTGGAATACGCAAATTCACGGACTGACAGCCGAAGATACGGACAACGCGCCTGTTTTTCCTGATGTTTGGCGTGAAATTGCGCCGCGCATTGTCGGCTTGCCGCTTGTGGCGCACAACAGCCCGTTTGACGAGGGTTGCCTGCGAGCCGCGCACCGCTGTTACGGAATGGATTATCTCGATTACGAGTTTCATTGCACTTGCCGAGCCGCTCGCCGAGTGTTCAAAAAAGGCATTGATTGCGAAAACCACCAATTACACACAATATCAGCGCTTTGCAGTTACGATTTGACAAACCATCACCACGCATTGGCAGATGCGGAAGCCTGTGCGATGATTGCGATGAGGATTTTGTGAAAATGAGGTTCTTGAAAAAAGTTTCCGACCGCACCGTATTTTGGCACGCATATCGCGTACCTTTGACCATAATTCAAATAAAAACAGAAAATTTAAAGATAACTTTATAAATCCGTCATTCATTCTTCCATTAAAAACAATCGTAAATCATACTTTTTTCTGTATAAATTAATATTTTAAATGCCTAAAACATCGACAAATATAGTCTAATTTTATTATATTATTATTATAGACATTAAATCAGCGTTTTTATTAGACAACACGCCTCTGAAAACAAGTTCAGCACAAGTGAGAGTTGGGTTATATTATCGCCTGTGGAACAGCGGATTAAGCAAAAGATTGAGGCAGTTGGAACGCCGCTGAAGGATTGGGATATTACATTTATCGGGGTATTTTAACCGGATACAATGAGGCGTTTATTATTGATGGAAAGAAAAAGAATGAATTGATTGCAGAAGACCCAAAATCAGCCGAAATTATACGACCGATTCTTTCGATTCGGTAAAGAAAACAAACATTCTTCAGCATTTTCCTTTTCACTTTTGTTAGTGTCCGTTGCAAAAATATCTCCATAGCGTTTATCTCTATAGCGTTGACGAATTTTTTTTATTACTTTGTCTGCTGTTTTCTTAAAATCAAAACTGTGAAACAAAAAGCCATTAAGCATATAAAAAATCATAATGGTAATAATAAGCGGGGGTAAATCTTTAAAGATTATCCAAAGGGCATCAATCGAAAAACCCGATTTCACATTCAATACTAAAATAGCCAAAATGCCAATTCATCCAATAGTATAAACTAATGTTTCTTCTTTTCTTGTATGCATTATTTGTCCTCCCAAAGTTTATTGTAAATAATATTGTTAATTTTAGATATAATTCCGCTTGTAAATGAACGTTGCTCGTAATCAAGATTGCTGTTTCTGTCTAAATTCTGTTCTTTGATGTAATTTGACAAAACCGCTCGCAATTCTGTAATATTTTCACTATCAACTAATATGTGGTTGCTAAAATATATTTTCAGATATGCCGTTTTTTCAGAGATATTATTGGATTTGGAATATTTGTCAATATCAAATGTTTGCGAAAAATCATAAACTTCTTTCCAATTGCGGGAAGAA
>JAISWT010000121.1 GCA_031271005.1 Prevotellaceae bacterium
ACTCGGCATAGTCAAAACACATATTTCACTTTTCACTCAATATGCGTTTTGCCTCTGCTCTCGCTGCTTAAAACGTTCAATAAATTTAGTCGTTTTGCGCGACTCGGCATAGTCAAAAAGTTGTTTATTTTTTGTCCCTTAACCGATTGCTGCACATTTTTCATGAAACTAATCATGTTCTTTTTGCAAAAAAACATGGTAATCGGCAATACTTTGGCAAGTGGTACAAACCTGCTGATTAGCGATAGTTAACAACCTGAAAATCAATCAAATAACTATACTTTCCACACACTGCCAATGCGTCCTTATATCCAATAAGCGGATAGCAACTGTTTATTTCAGTTCGCTTATTCTAATCGCCAATAAGCGCTTTATATTCGTCAGGTGAGAGCAGCCCGTCTATTTCGTCCGCATTTTGCACGTCCATTTTAATTATCCAGCCTTTGCCGTAGGGGTCGTCATTCACAAGTTCGGGGTGGTCTTCAAGTTCGCTGTTGAACTCGCCTACTGTGCCTTCAACGGGCATGAACAGTTCGGACACAGTCTTTACTGCCTCCACTGTGCCAAAAGGCTCGCCTTCGGCAAGCGTTTCGCCGAGAGTTTCAACTTCTATAAACACGATTTCGCCCAATTCGTGCTGAGCGTAGTCGGTAATGCCTACAACGGCGGTGTCGCCTTCCAAACGCAACCATTCGTGGTCTTTGGTGTACTTTAAATTTTCCGGTATATTCATATTCTTAAATTTTTGGGTAACAGATTTTTTGTTAAAATATTTATTATTATTTTTTTATTAAAGGTTTATTGAATTAAAATAAGGTTATTATTAATTTTTAATTACTTAAAAAAGAGGGTTGAACATGCAAATTTTGTATAATTTAACGATTTTGGTTTTTTACGGAAAATACATTATGCAATGCACAGGATAGTGGTCGGAATGTTTCACTTTGTCTACCTGCAAATCTCCCGTTTTCAAATATTTATCGTGCATAATATAGTCAATTCTCAATTTATATATTCCTCTGTCGTATGTTACGCCCAGTCCTTTGCCTGCCTCTGCAAACGCATCTGCTATATTTTTGCTTATTGTTGAGTACGTGTATGACAGCGGAACGTCATTAAAATCGCCGCACACAACCGACCTGTATGGCGACTGACCAACCATTTGCGCAATTTGTTCTGCCTGCCCTGCACGAATTTTTGCGGCATCGCCAAGTTTTTGGGCAAAAAATTTTGTCGTTTCAGTTAAATCTTTACCGCTCGGATGGTCAATCATACCGTTGATTTTGGCTATGTCGAGAGCCGTGATTTTATTGGACTCCAAGTGCAAGTTAAAGAAGCGATATGTAGAATCGTTTATCACTATATCCGCATAAATTGCCGAGTTGTACTCTGAACTCAAGTCAATTTTTGCCTTGTTGACAATCGGAAACTTTGAAAAGACAGCCATTCCACTTGCCTGCAAAGGTACGGAATTATTTCGATACCAGATGTATTGATATGTATAATTCTTGAAAATTTTGTTAATATCGTTTTCTGTAATGTGTTCGGGTTTTTTGCTTGTGCAAAATTCCTGCAACAGCACAATGTCTGCATCTTGCGAAAGAATGTAACCGTAGCCAGAATCCTTGTTTTTTTCGGAATATTTTTCATAGTCAAAACTGCTCATAGTATTATAAGTCAATATTTTAACTGCTTTGTAATTTTCCTCTAAATCAGGATTAGCTCTGAAAAACCTGTACGTATTGCCGACCGCCGAAAACGACAACAACAAAACAACTCCCGATACTAATGCTGACTTTTTCCGCCTGACAATCCAAAATAAAAAGAACAGAACATTGATTGCCAGAACATAAGGAAAACCCAAAACCAGGGTTGACAGTAGCGGGAAGCGATTGGGGTTGATATGACCTGCTGCCAAAATTGCCAGTAAACACAATGCAAACGCAATGTTAATCAGCAAAAAAACCATTCGTATTATTCTTCGTAACATTTTTTTTATGCCAAACAATAAACTTGCAAACTGTTATAAATTTTAATTCGGCTCTTAATTCTATCGCAATTATTTTTTTTACTGCAAAATGCGCAGGAAAACTCACGTTTTTTCTATATGTTTCCCGTGTCGCATTACAGGATAGATGTTAAGAACTTTCACGCTGCAAAGTTAATATTTTTTATGAATATTTCCATTACTTTGCGCGTTTTTTATGTCAGAAGGCGTTATAATAGTTATGCTACAGTCTTATTGCAAATTTTTTCAGATGTGTGTCGAGCATGTGTTCCGGTATCTGTTTTTTTACACATTGGGCAACGGCATTGAGCATTCCTTCTTTGACAAAATCTGTCCTTATAATGATTGAAATTTCGCGTGTAACTTCGGGTGCGGTCAGGTTTCGCAGATTTTCTTTTTGCTTGTCGCTCAAGAGGTGGATGTGCAGTTCGGGTATAATCGTAAATCCGCCGTTTGCGTCCACAATTTGTACAAGGGTGTCGATACTGCCGGCTTCGTACACGGTCTCGTGGTTGCGGTTTTCGTCATCGCAGAAATTAAAAACCTGATTGCGCAAACAATGTCCGTCCTGCAAAATCCATAGCCGTTCCAGCGGCAAATGGTGTGCAGGCACTTCTGTTTCGCAGTAAAGCGGGTCTGATGGAGCAACGTATGCAACAAACTTTTCGTAATAAAGCGGAATTTCGAGCAAATTGCTGTTATTGAGCGGCGTAGCGAGAATTGCCATATCTATTTGGGCAGTACGCAAATTCTCCAGAATCGTGCCGGTAAGCATTTCTGACACTCGCAGCGAAACGGTAGGATAGTCCTCGCGGAAATTCTTGATAAAGGAGGGCAACAGATATGCCGCAATAGTCGGTATTACAGCCATTTGCAAAGCGCCTGTTATCTGCTGCTTCTCGGTCAAAACAATCTGCCGCAACTGATTGGAGTTGAACAAAATAACATTTGCCTGCTCAATAATTTTCCGTCCGATAGCAGTTGGCGCAATCGGGTGCTGTCGGCGGTCAAAAATGAAGCAGTCCAATTCATCTTCCAGTTTCTGAATCATTGCACTGAGCGTAGGTTGTGTTACCCCACACATTTCGGCTGCCTTTACAAAATGCCGCGTTTTATCCAACGCCAACAGATATTCAAGTTGTTGTAAAGTCATATTCTTATTTTTTTTTAGAAAAACGGTGTTTTACCTTTGTAATACAGGTTCGGACAAGTATTCTTTTTCAAAATGAATTTCCATATCGTCTATCTGTTCGGGACAAAAGTAATTATTTTTTTAAATATACACAAAAAAAGTGTAGATTATTCTGCGTAGCAGATAGCAATTTTTAATTGAGAATTGAGAATTAATTAAGAAATGAAGAAATGAAGAAATGTTTTTGAATTGAGAATTGAGAATTGAGAATTGAGAATTATATTCAATTAGCAATTAGCAATTAGCAATTAGCAATTTCTATACTCTAAACTCTAATAACTAACATCAGCCGTACGCCCTACTCCCCCTCTCTTTTGGAGAGGGGGCAGGGGGGAGAGGTTCTAAACTCTAAACTCT
>JAISWT010000166.1 GCA_031271005.1 Prevotellaceae bacterium
ATTTCGATGCGTTGCTTTTTCATTGCGAAAATGAATTGCTTACTAATGATAGAAAAATGATAGGATTTTGCATAAAATAACACGATTAACCGACTATTTTTTTGTCCACGAATTTTCACTAATTATCACTAATTTTTTCGTGTAAATTCGTGTAATTCGTGGACTATAAATCATTATTACTGTCCGCTAAACTTAAATTCGATTACCCACATTATTCGTTATAGAGCAAAAAAAAAAGACACTAAAAAGGAACAATTTCCTCATTTTCATGCAAAACCACCCAGATTTCGCGTAAAAAAAATGTTAAGATAACGCTTTATATATTAATTATATGCTAACATAGCAGCCAAAATGTAAATTATTGAAAATTTATTCTACTGAAATACAGTCAATTAAAAAAAAACAAGTAGAACAGCAAAATATATTATGTTTATCTCAAAAAAAGTTGTATTTTTGCACTTCAGAATTTGCATTTTAAACTAAACTAAAATTAAACAATATGGAATCAACATTTGACAAATTAATAGATCAGCAAACAGTTTCACGCTTTTTTCTTTTGTTCAAATTTAATGCAAAAGCTACAAAACAGAAAAAATATGGCAAATAACACCCTAAAAATCAAAGTAGATTTGAGTATCTACAAACAGGAAGTAATTACTTCGGCGGTATATAAATTTACCGAAAAGTGTTTTGTTTCACAAAGCAAAACCGAAAATGAAGTTCAAGTAACTTTTACGGAAAAACTTGAACAATCTGTAAACTTCGATTTGTTGAACAAAGAGTTTGAAAACGAACTCATTGACCAACAAGTACGCTACCTCACCGAGCAAAAGTTCGGACACATACGAGACATGATAGTTGAAAAAACATTTTCACCAATAAATATCCAATAATTATGAAAATGGTATTGCGATTAATATATGTAATTTCTATTTTTGCGTTGCTTGTTCTTCAAAATCAAACGATAACACAGAAAGCAGAGATAATTATTGACGAAGATGGACGCGCCACTGTTTATGGCGAAGACGGACAAACGTATGAAATCCAAATTGACAAATAATATGGAAAACAAATATCAATTTCTACCCTTTCGCTTTGAGCGATTTAACGACAGCGAATATTTTCTCTCGAATGAGGTGGGTGAATTTGAGTTTTTGAGCAAAAACGATTTCGATTTGTTTGTATCTGAAAAGTTGGAAACAAACAGCAATACGTTTTTGAACTTGAAATCGAAACAATTCTTGACTGACCCGCAGAACATTGAAACGGTTACAAATATGCTTGCAACAAAATATCGTACAAAGAAAAGCATTTTGAACGATTTTACGAGTCTGCATATGGTTGTGCCTACTTTGCGATGCAATTCCGACTGCATCTATTGTCAGGTTTCAAAGAAAGATTTGTGCGACAAAGGTTTTGATATGTCAAAAACAACGGCTAAAAATGTTGTAAAAACCATTTTTGAAAGTCCGTCACCTGTAATCAAAATTGAATTTCAAGGTGGTGAGCCGCTTACAAATTTTGAAATGGTGCAATATATTATGGAAGAGGCGGAATGGCAAAATCTTTTCAAAAAGAAATGCTTGGAATTTGTGATTTGTACGAATTTGAGTTTGATTACGCCCAAAACGCTGAAATATCTCAAAAAACACAAGTGCTACATTTCCACTTCGTTAGATGGTTACAGGGACTTGCACAATACAAACCGACCCTTGCAGGACACAAAGCATACGCACGAATGTTTTGAAGAAAAACTCAAACTCACGAGAGAGTATTTGGGCGAAGACAGCGTTTCAGCTTTGATGACAACAACTTGTTACAGTTTAGGGCATTTCAAAGAAATTGTAGATGAATATATGCGGCTTGGCTTCAATTCTGTTTTCTTTCGCTCACTCAATCCTTACGGTTTTGCAAAGCGAGATAAACACAAAATTGCTTATTCGGTTTCTGATTTTATCGAAAATTACAAAGAAGGTTTGATGTATATCATTGACTTGAATTTGCAAGGAAAATTCTTTGTAGAAGGTTACGCCGAATTATTGCTCAAACGTATATTAACGCCATTTGCAACAGGTTTTGTTGATTTACAATCGCCTGCGGGCGTTGGAATAAGCGGCGTAATTTACGATTACAACGGCAATGTGTATGTTTCAGACGAAGCGAGAATGATGGCGAGCGTTAATAATCAGCATTTCAAAATGGGTAATGTGAATGAAAACTCGTATCAGGAAATGTTCAACGGCGAATTTTTGCACAATGTTATTGCAAATGCCTGTACGGAATGTTTGCCGGCTTGTGTCGAATGTGCCTATCAGCCGTTTTGCGGCGCTGACCCTGTCCGCAATTTCTCGGAACAGGGCGACATTGTCGGATATCGCCCAACGAGCGAAATGTGCAAAAAGAATAAGTCAGTTATCAAATTTCTGCTTGAACTTATCAAACAAAACGACCCGAAAATCAATAATATTTTTTGGAGTTGGATTACAAAACAATCAATATGTTAATGCTTTATGAAACAATTAAAAGGTCAAGCTAAAAATATAAACTGCGAAATATTGGGTAAAATAACGTTCAAAAACGTCGGGCTTTTTTCCAGCAAAAAAGACTTGGTTTTTGTTTCAAAAAATACTGCGAATTTTCCAAAAGGTTATTTGGCTGTATTGACCAATATTGAAAATACAGAAACCGAACAACCTGCTGTTTTTGGCATACAAAACCTTTCTGAACTAAATGAGGGCGAGGTGGTTGTCATAAACACAGACGGAAACATAAGTGTTTTGTATGAAATTCGCTCAACACACAATGCAATAATGGCAACCGAGCGATGCAATCACAGATGTATAATGTGTCCGCAACCGCCTATTTTACAGAAAACTGACAAAACCGAGTTCAATCTCAAACTGCTTTCAATGTTTGATAAAAGCACGAAAGACATTGGAATAACAGGTGGTGAACCTACGCTTATTGGCGACAACCTTTTCGTTTTGATTGAGTATATCAAAAAGCATTTGCCAAAGTCGTCAATCAGTTTGCTGTCAAATGGTGTGAAATTTGCTGACTACGAATACACCCGCAAACTTGCCTTGATTTTGCATCCCGATTTACAGATTGATGTTCCGATATTCTCTGATATTGATGCAGAACACAACCGAATTGTAGGGGCAAAAACATTCTACAAAACCATTGAAGGTCTGTATAATTTGGCAAAATTCCGTCAAAAAATTGGGCTGAGAATAGTTGTTCATAAGCAGACTTATAAACGCCTGCCGCAATTAGCCGAGTTTATTTATCGGAATTTTCCTTTTGTTTTTCACGTGGCTTTTATGCAAATGGAAATGACAGGATTAGCCGAACAAAACATTGACGAACTATGGATTGACCCTTACGATTATCGAGCAGAGTTGGAAGAAGCCGTTCTGAATCTTGCTCGCCGAAATATGCGGGTGTCGGTTTACAATTCGCAGTTATGTATTTTGCCCGAAAGCATTCGTGATTATGCCAAACAATCAATTTCTGATTGGAAAAATATCTATCTGCCAGAATGTGAGGGCTGTGAACTGAAAGATGAATGTGCAGGATTTTTTGCTTCGGCAGAAAACAGACACAGTAAAAAAATAAATAAGTCGGCGTTATCTATTGATAACAAATCTTACGACGGAAAGGAGGTGTATAATGAGTGAAACTTAAAAGAGTGCTTTATTTCGCAGTATCTGCTGTTATTGCCGTTAGTGCTTCTCTCTTCGCAGGAAACACTGTAAAAGCAATGAAGGACGAACTGAAAAAAGACACGCAAAAGCAACTTGTGCTGACACAAGGAAGCGATTCGTTTTCAGCAAGCAACTTACTTGCCGACCACTATTCGCATAGTTCACACAGTTCCCATAGCAGTCACAGTTCGCACAGTTCCCATAGTTCACACTATTCGAGCAGATAGCAGATGTGGTTAGGGGTTGTAATCAAGGATTATGACCCTTAATTTTTTATTCGGCGGCTTTTGTCCTGTACAACAGCCGTATAGTAAAACCAATCAACAAGAAAGGATAGTTAAAAAGCAGTGTGATTATTGACGAGTTGCCGACAATTTATTTCAGGGGATTGGATAACCTGATAGCGACCGCCCGAAGCAATAAAATAGCTGTTTGCCTGGGCTTTCAGGATTTTTCGCAACTGAATAGGGATTATGACGACAAGGAGAGCAAAGTGGCACAAAATACGGTGGGCAACATTTTTAGCGGTCAGGTGGTCGCCGAACTGTCGCTCCGTTTCGGTTTCAGTGGAGGACAAATTGAAAATATCGCCCGCAAATGCACTATTGATAGCATTATTTCAGGCAACGAACCTGATTTCGATGCGTTGCTTTTTCATTGCGAAAATGAAATGCTTACTAATGATAGAAAAATGATAGGATTTTGCATAAAAAAACATGATTAACCGACTATTTTTTTGTCCACGAATTTTCATGAATTATCACTAATTTTTTCGTGTAAATTCGTGTAATTCGTGGACTATAAATCATCAATTCCATTTATAAATGAAACCATTTTTGAAAAAAACTCAATTTTTCGACTTGCCGTGCATACATGCGCTCTAAACGGGCTACAGCATCAGGATGTTCTCTCAAGTAGGTATGTGCCAG
>JAISWT010000175.1 GCA_031271005.1 Prevotellaceae bacterium
GGCGGGAATACGTACCGCCCACGCATTTCCTCAATCTAAAAATCAAAATGAAAATAAGAATATGGGCAAAAAAATTTTAGCGCTCTCGGCGAGCGCACGCAAAAACGGCAACTCTTCCATGTTGTGCGACGAATTTCTTCGCGGCGCAAAGGATGCGGGACACGAAACCGAAAAAATCTTCCTCTGCGATAAAAAGATAAACGGTTGTCTGGGCTGCTTTACCTGCCAGAAAAATGGAGGCGAGTGTATTCAAAATGACGACATGAGCGGGTTATATGAAAAAATGCGTGCCACGGACGTGGTTGTATTTGCCTCGCCGGTTTATTTCTACAGTTTCAACGCGCAGATGAAAACCGTGCTGGACAGAACCATTGCCCTGCACGAAACGTTTTGCGACAAAACTGCGTACCTGATTGCCGCCGGGCAGGCTCCCGAAGAAAAGTACATGACAACCATGATCGACGGCTTCCGCAAGTATATCGGCTGTTTCCCGAATATCCGGGAAGGCGGCATTGTGTTTGGGTATGGCGTTTCCGACGTGGGCGACGTCAAAGGCAATCCGGCAATGGAGCAGGCTTACGAAATGGGGAAAAATGCAGGTTGAACAGTATCGCAAAATAACAAGGATTGAAAATAACAAATTGACAGGAGGTATTAAGATGAAAAAAGTAAAAATTTATTTCCCTGTGATAGTGTTTCTGCTGTTAGGGAGTGTCAATCAGTTAAATGCACAGAATATGAAAGTAAATGTACCTGTATTAAAGCTGAACAATGGTTTGGAAATGCCTCAATTTGGACTTGGCACATACCAAATGTCAAACGAAGACTGCAAACAGGCATGTCTTACGGCATTCCGCAACGGCTATCGCCACGTGGATTGCGCCCATGCTTACCGCAACGAGCGCGGACTGGGCGAAGCCGTTAAGGAAAGCGGCATACCCCGCGAAGAACTTTGGATTACAAGCAAGCTGTGGCCCTCCGAATACGGCGAGGGAAAAACGCTGGAGGCAATCGACAAAATGCTGGAACGCCTCCAAATGGACTACATCGACCTGCTGTATGTGCATCAGCCCGTCGGCGACTATGTGGGGGCGTGGAAAGATATGGAAAAAGCAGTAGCAGCGGGAAAGGTTCGCACGCTTGGAATCAGCAATTTCGATCTGACCGACGAAGGCTTTCACGCCATCGTGGACGGCATGAAAATTAAGCCCGCCGTGCTGCAAATCGAATGTCATCCTTATGCACAGCGAAAGGATATGCGCGAAAAGGTGAAACCTTACAACATTGCGATTGAATGCTGGTTTCCACTTGGCGGAGCGATGAGCAACGGCGCACTGCTCAAAGACCCGGTGATAAAAGAAATTGCCGAAGCACATCACAAAAGCCCGGCACAGGTTATTATCCGGTGGCATATTCAGGAAGGGGCTTCGGTTATTCCCGGCGCAACCAATCCCGATTACATTAAAGAAAATATCAGCATATTCGACTTTGCGTTAAGCGATGAAGACATGGCGGTCATGCGTTCTTTAAATAAGGAAAAACGTTTCTTTAACATGACGCTGGAACAGCTCGAAAATTTTGCCAAAGGACGGGCGCCGGAAGATTAAAATAAATGGAACAGTTAATATTGCAGACAACAAATAACACAATGAAAAAAGTTGGAATTTTTAATTTTGCCGGAATAACAACTGTTTCGGTCTTGGTTTTGGGGTTTATTCTTGCCACAAGCATGTCAGCCTGCAAAAATGAGCAGCCGTTCGATGAAAAGAGCATTGTAGTAGAAGACGGCTCAACGGCAGAGGCGGTTGACCTCGGGTTGAGCGTCAAATGGGCGAGCCACAACGTGGGAGCGACGAAACCGGAAGATTACGGAACGTATTTCGGCTGGGGCGACACGACCGGAACAAAAACTTCTCAAAATAACGACGAGTACCAGCACGCAAACCCTCCGAAAAACATTTGCGGAACGGAGTACGACGCGGCTCACGTCCTTTGGGGCGGCTCGTGGCGTATGCCGACAAAAGAGCAGGCGCAGGAGCTTGTTGACGACTGCGGCTGGCAAGAAACCACGTCAAACGGCGTGAGGGGATTTCGCGTAACAGGCAAGAACGGCAACAGCATATTCCTTGCGGCAGGCGGCGGACGCGACGGGACGAGCATCCTGTACACGGTTGTCGGTGCGGATTTCCGGACAGGCGACGTAAGCGATGCCGACGGCAAAGCATGGTGTTTTACTTTTTACAACGGCAATTATTACGTTGACGACCTGTGGCGGCATTACGGCTTTGCCATTCGTCCGGTAACAGATTAAAAACAAGAGATGTTTTCGCATAAAACAAATTAGTCAGGTGGTACAAAAATGATTCAAATGGAAAAAAGAAAATCGCACAAAATACTGTTAATGATGATTGCAGCGACCTGCCTGCTATTTTCAGGCTGCAAGAACGCCACTACGGAAGCGCCGCCGCCGACAGAATACGGCGTAATAAAAATTTCCGCGTGATAGCGTTTCTGCTGTTCGGGAGTATCAATCAGTTAAATGCACAGAATATGAAAGTAAATGTACCTGTATTAAAGCTGAACAATGGTTTGGAAATGCCTCAGTTTGGACTTGGCACATACCAAATGTCAAACGAAGACTGCAAACAGGCATGTCTTACGGCATTCCACAACGGCTATCGCCACGTGGATTGCGCCCATGCCTACCGCAACGAGCGCGGACTGGGCGAAGCCGTTAAGGAAAGCGGCATACCCCGCGAAGAACTTTGGATTACAAGCAAGCTGTGGCCCTCTGAATACGGCGAGGGAAAAACGCTGGAGGCAATCGACATTTTCCGAACCCAAAACATGTTCTGTAAAATTGATTTTACTAATAACGGTTTTCTTTGTTGTATTTCTGTTTTCAAAGCTGTATTCAGACTTAAAATCGTTGATTTTAGTTTTTAAAAATCAAGCATATCCGAATAGGTAATCTTTCCGAAAAGCCCTTTGGTATTATCTTTCACTGTTGTTGTGAAGACAAGTACTTTGATATTGTACGATTTTTGTTTGTCTGTCATAATATGATGATTCTAAAATAATTCATTCAATATTTTCGGCAAATCCACATCCAAATTACCATTGTAATCTGTATGCGGAATACCCAATTTTTCAAGCGCCAAACCAAACCGCTTGTGGCCATCCTTATCTCTTAATGCAATCCAATGAATGCCCAATTGGTCGCATTGATTTTTATTTTGTTGCGAAAGCGTATCAGCTACAAACACATTACTGTTTCTTGCAATAATAGCATCGGCGCTTTCGGGATTGCCTTTACCCATCAATTTTATTTCGCACAAGTATTCTTTTCCATTATTCAAAAGGTAAAAATCAATTTCTCTATCAACTTTCTTGCCTTTGTCTTTTACAAAATGTGCTGCATTATAATTTGTTTCAGGAACTTGATATAGCCTGCACAACGTCAGCATTAGATATTTTTCGGCGCTTTTGCCTGCTATACTCCATAAGCCACCCCGCAAAGCGGCTCGCTTTACCGCCAAAGTATTTATCACAATCAAACTCTCCGACACATTCAAATCAACGCTTACGCCTCTCATTTTGATTGTTAAGGTCAAATCAATTTCTTTTTCCATTTCGACAAGCGATTGAATACTTTTGTAAAGCGATTCAAAATGTTCGTTGGCTGCTTCAATCACGATTGTTTTAGTCGCTGTCCCGTACATATTGCTAATCGTCTTTTTGTTGAGTCCCGAATTTATTGCAATATCGTCCGAAGGCAAATCTTCATTCATAAAAGCATTTTTGTACCAATCAATCGTAATGTCTTCGGAATTGAGTTTGGCATTGACAATTTTCTTGAAAAAATCTACTGCGAACTGTAGAAACTCCGCATTAATAAGATTGACGATTTCAATACGGTAATCCTGTGATTTAATCACGCGGGAAACAATATTTTTAACTATCTGGTCGGTGAGTGTCATATTACTGATTTTTTGAATTGTTCTAATGTGAGAAATTGAGTTTTGCGCTCTTTGAAGAGTTGGCTGTCTTTCTGTTTTGACTGCATATATTCAAAATATTTTGGTTCCTGTTCGGTCAGGAAAAATAACCGGTCTAATGCTTTTGCCGTCCTTCCGACTGTTCCGCTACCGCCGAAAGGGTCGAAAATCAAATCGCCTTTGTAGGAATAATACTGAATTACACGTTTGCAAAGTTCGACAGGGAAAATTGCCGAATGTATTTTATCAAAACACGGGTCGATTTTCCAAACGTTGCTTGTTTCATAGCCATCTGCAACTTTACTCTCTTCAACAGTTTTATACTCGTAACTGCGAATGTTCCAATCCAATAATTTCTCGGTTGATTTTCTGTAAACCATTAAATATTCGGTTACGGAATTAGGTTTGTAGCCCAACGGTTTTCGATGCTGCATAAATCCGCCGATACGATTTTTTACACTTGCTTCGGGTTTTAACCAAACTATATCATCAATAAATTCCCATCCGTTTTTAACAAGATATGGATGTAAATCAAAAGGAATGCCATAACGTTTACTCGAATGAGAACGGCTTACACGCGGAATAATTATGGGCGAAGTATTAACTATCAAAAATCTGCCTTCTTTCGTAATTCTGTGCGTTTCCTGAAAAACTTTATCTAAAAACTCCAAATATGCCTGATAACTCGGATAAATAGAATAATCGCGGGCATTGTAGTAAGGCGGCGAAGTAAAAGTCAGATGTACGCTTTCGTCAGGAACATATTTTAATGCTTCCAAAACATCAGCATTAACCACTACATTTTTCAAAAATTCGTATGTTTCGGCATGAGGCAAAACGTTGTTTGGTTGTTTTTCTTTGGCAAAATATTCTTTATAAATCACAGTACGCACCATTTCGTTGGGGTGATTGACAAGCGGACGCAAATGTTCTTCAACCTCTTTATCATTTTCAAAAACAAGCAGTCCGCGTATTGCCTGACAGACGATTTTAGGGTCTTCGTCATTCAAAAAATCGTAAAGCAACGGTTTATTTACGCATTTTCGCTGCCGACCGATTGAAGATACAATTTCACGTTTTACACTCGTATCTGTTTCATTTTT
>JAISWT010000213.1 GCA_031271005.1 Prevotellaceae bacterium
CCCATTTCGACAGGATACCCTGATCCTCTTCCGTTTCGAGTTTGATTTTTTCCACTACTGCGTTCATTTGTTTGTGGTTGTATAAGATAACAAAGTCCGTTTTTTTGTCCTTTGACGAATAGTGAATTACAAGCGTTCCCGGTTTGACGATTTCAGCGGGATAGCATGTCAATAGATGCTGCGTTACGGATTTGGCGTTTTGCAAGTCGCTAACATCCTTGATTATAACATTTTTTTCACGGTTGAGAGTAACTGTGCGTTTCCAACTGTTTATCTCGGCATTTTTGGGATACGCTTTTGCGATATCCAGCGAAAAAACAGCCGACGATTTTCCCGAACGATAATTTACGTCGGTTGCCTTGTAAGAGCCTCCCGATCTTTGCGTCATACCGTTGACAGTCGGAAGATTATGGAAATCAGAACAATTGAACCACAAATCATACCGTTTACTGCTGAATGTTCGGGCAGTATATTTTCCTGATCCGGCGTCAATCAGCAAGGGTTGTCCGTCGTAATAGACTACGAAATTACCTACGTCATTGTGATTATGACTTTCGGCATTATGTCCGCCCTTTGCAGCGAGATAAAATCCCTGACTTGTTCTCTGTTTGTCGCGGGCAGCCATTACCTGCAAATCGGGCAGCCACACATCTTGCAGTAAAGGAAGACGTTGTTCTGTATTTTGAAATTCATCCCAAATGAACAGAGCAAAGAGATTGCGAAAAAACATATCTCTGACAGTTCCGGCAGGCGGTCTGCGAAAATAAGCGCCAAAATTCATCATATCAGTATCTTGAATATCTTTTCCGTAACGGTAAATAATATCGGCTCCCATACCGGGTTTTGGCGAGGCGTCGGCAAAATTAAGAAAATACACATCGCTGATTTGCGCCCTGTAAATAAACCGGCCCATGTTTCGGAACTTCTCATTTTCATACACATACTTGAAAGCATTATTACTTGCCAGATTCAGCATTGCTATATTATCGTACATCGAAGCAGCGGCGCCATGCCAATAACCCGGACCTTCGTCGCAACCGCCGTCATCGAAATATGGATTGAAAAAATTGTCCAGAATACCAAGCATTTCAGCGACCATTTCGATACGTCGGCTACTGTCTTTTTCGAGTAACAGGGCAGTATTCAACAAGTTGGAGCAAATCCACGGATTCCAGTTGTTTGGTTTCGAACCGTTTTTTCCTGTCCACCAGTGCTGTTTATTCATTAGAGGCTCAAACAGTCTGTAATTTACTTCGTTGTATATTCTTTTGCGTATTTGTGGCGACACGGCGTCAAATTGATTTCCCAGAAAATAATCTGCCCATGCGAGAAATGTCCCCGTTTCTGCGGCAAACAGGTCGATAAACGGTTTCGTAACATCCATCAATCCTGCATACTCCTTACCACCGGGCAAATGAGCGGAAACTCCCCACCACGATTCTTCGCATATCGACCATACACCGTTGATAATCTGGTCGATAAAGCGTCCTTTGTTTTCGGCTATTTCAGCCAGAATCAAAGTACCCAGAACACGCCGGCGTTCGAAATGGACAGCCTCGTATTGACTTCTGTTTCCGTCCCTTACGAACAAAAGCGACAAGGTGGCGGGAATCACAGGCCATTTGTAATCCAAATATTTTTCAGCCGTTTTGACATACGCCTGCATTATTTTGGCGTCAGCTTTTGCCCATCCACTGCGGTCGTCGATTTGGGGAAACGGCGTCCATACGTTTTTTGGGATAATAATACCTTGCAATTCCTCGACGGAATATTTGCTGCTCAACAGATTGTGTTGCTGTGCTAACATATTGAAAGCGAAATGAATTAATACAATAAACGATACAATTGTTCTCATGTTGTCATATACTTTAAAATCATTAAAATTTTGTGCAAATATACTAAATATTTCCATTCTGTTCATTTAATATGGCAAAAAACAGCAAAAAATCGTATCTGAAACAGAAAAAAATAAAAACCATAACAATCTGATTAATAAGATAAAAATCATTGAAAGACAATTATTTTTCTTTAAATTTTTTTATATGACAAAAATAAATATTATCTTTGAGCAGGATTTTTGAATATATAGTTATGGATAACAGTAAAACTGCCGTTTTGATGGTGTTCCACAGTGTGCCTCAAGCGAAAATAATAAAAGGGTTACTTGAAGCAAACAATATACGTTGCTTCTTATCAACAGAAACCGCAGTGTTTGGAAATTTCTTTTCCAATGATAACAGCATTAAACTGTATGTTATGGAGAAAGATTATTCTACTGCAAAAGAACTTTTAACGGGGTCGTGGCAAAACGAATCAATATAAGTAAGTTTTGATTTATATTGATGATTAATAGATTAATAGAACAGATTTGCTCTCAGGACGGGTTCAACAAGATTCTGTCTAAAATTGATGTCGGCGAAAAGGAGATAAACCTGAAAAATATTGTTGGTTCGCTGTCTGCGTTTCTGTCTGCCGGCGTTATCAAACGAAAAAATTGAACAACCCATCAGGGAAATGGGCGAAAGGGCTCACCAGCAAAACCCTGTGTCTACCATATTTGATATTCGCTTCAAATTATTATCTTTGCATAATTTAAAATTATTATTTGTTATGTTAGAAAAGTTGGCTAAATATGTCTTA
>JAISWT010000002.1 GCA_031271005.1 Prevotellaceae bacterium
ACGAAAATCCTGCATTTCAGGTAGAAGAGATTTATCTTGTTATATAATAATCTTTATGGGATGGGGCTGTCTCAAAAACCCTTTGCGCACTCCCGCCAAAGTGGGAGAATAATATAAAATAATTAACAATTAATAACTAAACTCTAATAACTATTCACTATTCAAAGGGAATTTATCGCTAAAAATCAAAAAGTTAGCGCCGTTTGTTTTTGCCACATTAAATAATACCTGCCAAATTGTGCATAAAGTTGGCGGTGGCTGCCCTGCTCCATGACTTTTCCGTTTTCAAGAACAATAATATTGTCAGCGCTTGCCACCGTACTTAAACGGTGAGCAATGACAATGATTGTTTTTCCCTGATTTTTAAGATGTTGAACGGTTTTTTGCACAAAACTTTCCGATTCGCTGTCGAGCGACGATGTCGCCTCGTCAAGTATCAGGATTTCGGGGTTTTTGTAGAGTGCGCGGGCAATTGCGATGCGCTGTTTTTGTCCGCCTGACAGAGAGGCGCCGTTTTCGCCAAGATAGGTGTTGAACCCCGCAGGCAGTTTTTCTATAAAAGGCATAATTCCAAGCATTGTACATATTGCGACAATGCGCTGCAAATCAGGCTTAAACTCGCCAAGCGCGATATTGTCAATCACGTTGCCCGCAAACAGATTCAGTTGCTGCGGCACAGCGCCCACAAGGCGGCGAAGCGACTGATTTTCAATGAAATCAATGTTTGTATCGCCAATTAAAATTTTCCCCTCTTTGAGCGGGTAAAGTTTTTGCAGCAGCGATGCAAGCGTGGTTTTTCCGCTGCCGCTTTCGCCAATTATCGCTGTAAGGTCGCCTTTTTTTATTGTCAAATTAAAATTTTCGAACACATCAACGCGCGTGCCGTAACTGAAAGACAGGTTTTCAAAGCGAATATCGCCAATTTTTTCCGCCGTCAGTTCCATCGTGTTTTCGCTGCTTTCGCGTTCCAAATCCATAATTTCAAACAGGCGGTCGGCGGCAATCAGCGCGTTTTGCACCGTCTTGTTCATTCCAATCAAACTCGAAACAGGACTGGTGAGATAGCCCATCAGCGCGTAAAAACTCATCAGTTCGCCCGGCGTTATTATGCTGTCAATCACTAAATTAGAGCCCATCCAAAGTATAATTATTGTAAAAATACGGCTTATAAATTCCGAAGAATTTCCGCTAAAAAGCGAATTTACAGTAGATTTATACACAGAATTTAACAACTTTACAAAGCGGCTTTCGGTTTTGATATTTGCAAAGTCCTCAATACCAAACTGTTTGATTGTGCGCACGGAATTTAGCGACTCTACCAGTTGGCTTTCGAGTTCCGCGCTGTCTTCCATCAGTTTGCGTTCCCGCTTTTTGTTTAACTTATTGGTTATAAGGTAAATAACAATATAAAGCGGAATAGAAATCAGCAGAATAAGCGCCAGTTTCCAACTGTAAACAAACATCAGCGCAAACGAGAATACAACGATTAACAAGTTTACAATCAGCGAGATAACAATGTCGTTTATAAATACGCGAATTTTCACCGCGTCATTTACGCGACTGATAATTTCGCCCACGCGCATCGTGTCGAAAAAGCGTTGCGGCAGTTTAAGCAAATGTTTGTAGTAGCCCAAAATGAGCCGCGCATCAATTTTTTGCCCCGTATTGAGCATAAAAACGCTTTTGCTCGCACCGATAAAGATTTGCACTAACAATATGATAATCATAATGATAGAAAGCAAATTAAGTAAATTTCTGTTTCCGTTTACAAAAACATTGTCGGTAATTTTTTGGATGTAAATGGACGATGAAAGTCCTAATAATGTGTAGATTATTGCGCCAAAGAGCGAGGCGGCAACAACGCTTTTGTGGGGCGCAATAAGGTACATAAAGCGTTTAAACAGAGATACTTTCGTGTTTTCTTCGTGGAACTGCTCGCTTGGCACAAGCAAAATCAGTACTCCCGACCATTTTTTCTTAAACTCTTCAATTTTTTCGCGGTGCATTTGCCCGTCGGCGGGGTCCATAAATTTAACACTCTTTTTATCGACGGAGTAAATCACCACATAATGCTGCAATCCGTTTTTCAGCGCCACGTGCGCAATAGCGGGCAGCGGAATTTTGGGCAGCGCATCCACGCCGCCTTTCACGCCTTTGGCTTCGAAGCCCAGTTGCTCGGCTGCCTGCACCATTCCGAGCGCGTTGGTGCCGCGCTTGTCAGTTCCGGCAATCTGCCTGATGCGTGCAACCGGCATCCTAAGGCGGTAATGTCCCGCAACAGAAGCAAGGCAAGCCGCCCCACAATCGGTTATATCTCGCTGTTTTACTTTCACTTTATTCAATTAGCAATTAGTAATTAGTAATTAGCAATTAGCAATTAGTAATTAGCAATTAGCAATTTTTGTTTTGAGGGTTTTGGTAATTGAAATCAACAATTTTAACAATTCCTTGCAATCTTGGCTTAATGATTCAAATTCTTCTTTCCGAATAAATTGCGTTTCGTACAGTAATTCAAGCCAATAATTTGTTTCATTTGCCTCTTTCAATGCCACATATAGTTTGTTCAAAAAATCTTTTTCACTCTGAGCAAATTCGCTTTCCGAAATTAACGCGCCAATGGCAGTGCCACTGCGAAGAATTTGGTTTGACAGCACAAACTCATTTTTTGATACTAAATATTTGTAAAAATTAATAATACGAATCGCAAACAATTTTGATTTTTCTTGTATAATGTTTTCTATTTTCATAATTTTTATTGTATATGAATTATTTTGCAAAAATACTACAATTTCCCGTACATCAAATTGCTACCTGCTACTTGCTGCTCCGGCGAGGGCAAAACATATTTTGCCCCTACTGCTATCTGCTATCTGCTATCTGCTATCTGCTATTTGCTAATTGTAGAAGGGTTTATCCAGTTATCAACCTTATCAAACAGCAACTGCCACAGCGTTCTTTCTGTGAGGTAGAAACGCGCTGTGAGCGTCATTCCTTTTTTCAGCTTGCCGCGATAGCCGTTTTTCAGGGTTAGATATTTGTTGTTCAACGAGCAGCGCACTCGAAAAACGGGCTGCTCGTCGGCGTTGATTATATCTTTTGAGATTTCGATAACTGCGCCCTGCGCCATTCCCCACTGATTGTAGTTAAAGGCGTCTAACTGAAATTTAACCTGCTGATTCTCTTTGATATAGCCAATATCTGCGGGCGACAGGTAGCACTCTGCGAGCAAATTTGAGTCGTTGGAAATGGCGCCAAAAGTCTGCGCAGGCGCAATAAAACTGCCGCGCTGGATGCCCGAAAACTGAATTACCGCGCCCGACACAGGCGCGCGAACAACGTACTTGCTTTTCTCCTCGCGCAACTGTGCAATGCTTGCCTGCAAATCCCTGATTTCCAACTCGTAGCCTGTGCGCTCAGCCTGCCAGCGATTGCGGAACTGCTCAAGAGTATTACGGCGGCTTTGAACGGCGTTGTCGTAAGTGTTTTTGGTTTGCAAATACTCGCTTTGGGCGATTGCTTCCTTTTGATACAACTGCTTGTCAACCTCAAACTCGTGCATCAGGTAGTTGATGCGCGTTTTTTGTTCATTGTCTGCCGAACGGTATAAATTCCTTTCGTACAGATATTTAGGTGTGCGCAACGAAGAAAAATTATTTGCAAGCAATGCGCCAATATCATTTATAAAAAGCGAGTCCTCTTTTATCTTTTCGGAATTTCTAAATATCTGTACATCAATATTTTCTGCATTCAAAACCACCAAAGTGTCGCCTTTTGTTACCTGTGAATTTTCCGAAATTCTGACGTCCGCCACCTCGCCATACACCGCTGCCTGCAACTGATTGTTTTCCAACTCCGTACGCACAATGCCCCGCGCCTGCGCGCTTACTTGCACGCGCACAAAGGGCAGCGCCGCCCCTGCGCCCGCAAC
>JAISWT010000047.1 GCA_031271005.1 Prevotellaceae bacterium
TATTATTAATCATGTCGCAGAACTTGGCAAGTTTTGCAGCCGTTCCCGCATTTACCGGCAAATTGTAATGCAAAATATTATTCATCACCGTCCACATTATAACATTGTGAGTAGCAGCACATTCTGCAATTTTATTGACGGTTGTGTCCCCAATTCCTCGGGCGGGGAAATTTATAATTCGTTTCAATGCTTCCTCATCATTTTGGTTGCACACAATTCTGCAATAAGCAATCAGGTCCTTAATTTCTTTGCGCTGATAGAACGACAGTCCGCCATAAATGCGGTACGGGATGTCTGCTTTGCGCATCGCCTCTTCGAGTACGCGGCTTTGTGCATTTGTACGGTAAAGCGCTGCAAAGCCGTCATATTCAATGCTTTTCCTGTCGTGCAAACTCTTGATTTTTTGGGCGACAAGAGCGCCTTCTTCCAAGTCGGTATGTACGCTGGCGACTTTTATTTTTTTGCCTTCTTCTTTTTCGGAAAAAACGTTTTTTTCAATACGATACTCATTTTTTTTAATCAAACTGTTCGCTGCATTTACAATATTTTGCGTAGAGCGGTAATTTTGTTCCAATTTGAAAATCTTTACATTCTTATAATTGTTTTTGAACTGTAAAATATTGTCAATATTTGCCCCTCTAAACGAGTAAATACTTTGCGCATCATCGCCTACAACGCATATATGCTCGTGATTTTCGGCGAGTCTTTTCACAATCATATATTGTGCAAAATTTGTATCCTGATATTCATCAACCAGAATATATCTAAAAAACTGCTGATATTTAGCCAGCGTCTCCGGGAAACTGCGAAAAAGTACATTTGTATTTAGCAGCAGGTCGTCAAAATCCATTGCGTCCGATTGCTTGCATCGCGCAGTATAGATTTTGTAAATGTCTGAAATCAAAGGCATTTTGATAGAGACGTCATATTTTAATGCCTCCGTATTGCCTGCGTAGGCGGCAGCAGTAATCAAATTGTTTTTTGCGTAAGAAATTCGCGAATGTACAACGCCCGGTTTATATTCTTTATCGCTGAGTTTCAATTCTTTAATAATTGTTTTTATCAAATTTTTGGAATCTGCGCTGTCATAGATAGAAAATTTTTTGGAATATCCCAATTTGTCTGCCTCTTGGTGCAGCAGTCTCGAAAAGATGCTGTGAAAAGTCCCCATCATCAAGTATCGGGCACGTTTTTCGCCCACGAGTGTTGCTATGCGGCTCTTCATTTCGCGTGCCGCTTTGTTGGTGAAGGTCAGGGCTATAATTGAGGCGGGAGAATAGCCGTTTTCCATCAGGAAGGCAATTTTGTAGGTCAAAACGCGCGTTTTGCCCGACCCTGCGCCCGCTATTACTAATGCTGCGCCATCTATAAATTCCACCGCAGCACGCTGACTTGCGTTGAGTTCGTTAAGAAAATCAGGATTCATTCTATACAATTTAAAATTGATAATGTTTAAATTTACTGTTTATAACTGAAATTTAGTCTTTAATTGGCAATTAGTAATAATAAATTAATAAATTAATAACTTATAAAAGTATCAATCCGGTTAAGATTGATATTTTGGTAAAAAATAATATTAACCCCACCCGAGGCTGTATCAAAAATTCAATTTTACCACAAAGAACGCAAAGAACACAAAGAATAGATGTTGAAAACCAGCACTTTGTGTTCATTGTGAAAACTCCCGCTTTGGCGGGACAAGTATTGTGCCCTTTGTGGTAAAGAAACTTTGACTTTTGAGACAACCCCACTTTTAGATATTCAATTAAAATTTAGTCGTTAATTAATTTTCCAGTCTTTAAAAACATTTTCCAAAGTTATTTCTTCGGCTTGCGTTTTTGTCAATATTGTTGTCCAGTTTGCTCGCTGTGAGTTATTTGCGCCGTCGCCGCTATTGTTGTATTCAAAATAGCGCGCGGTCTTTTCGTTCTCTGTGTTGCGCCAGTTGTCCCAGCCCTCAGGCACGATTGCCGCCGGCAGTTGGCAATTCATAAACACGGTCATTGCAAAGGGTCGCCACGGTCTGCCCAAATACAGTTTATCAACATGTTCTGCGGTTCTGATTGTGCAGTTATTGAAAATGAGACCGTAAGCCGTGTTTTGCGGCGTACTTGCAGCCGTAATGAAGGAATTTTTTTTGCAAAATATTTCGCATTTTTCAAACCAGCAGGTTGACGCGCCGAAGATAAAATCCGTTGTACCTTCGATGTAGCAATTTTCCAGATAGATACGGCAATTTTCGCGTCCTGCATAAAATGTATCCTGATTACCAATGAGTTTGCAGTTGCGCAACACAATTCTGTCGCCTTCTACGTGCATTGCAACAGCCTGCCCAAGTTGCAACGCGCTGTTTTCAATGCTCATGTTTTCAAAGGTAATGTCGTTGCCCTGTACAAGTAGCGTATATGTGCGGAAAGTGCCTGTTTTCCCGCCTTTTCCGTCAGGTAAAGCGATATTGGCGTGGTCATCATAGTTAATAATTGTGTGTTCCGCACTCTCGCCAACAAAATTAACGCGATTCAACCAAGTTGGGACGGTCAATTTTTCCTTGTAGTAACCATCTCTTATATAGACAGTTACAATGTGTTCGGGGTCAAAGGCGCGAATGCTTTCAATAGCATCGGAAATATTGCGATAATCGCCACGACCATTCCTGTCCACAACAATCGTATCTGATTGATTTTGAGAATATAAAGACATTGAACAGATTGTAAGAAATAAGAAAAGAATTTTTTGCATGAAACAAATTTTAATTAGTTTTTTTGTAAAATATTGCTCGATAATTCAACACGGGCAGAAATTTTTAATCGTTTTGTGCAAAGACAGACAGAACAAAACAGCACGACAAAAATACGATATTTTTTTTGATACTTTGGTAAAAATAATTTTCGGTTATCAGAAAATGCAATTAAAATAGTTATTAGAGTTTAGAGTTTAGAGTTTAGTTAGGCATAGTTAGGTATAGTTAGATATTGTTAGATGTAGTTAAAAATGGTTAGGTATGGTTAGAAACTTTAAACAATTAGCAATTAGCAATTAGCAAATCGTAATTTTTAATTCGTAATTGGATTTAATTTCTTCATTTCTTCATTTCTTAATTCTCAATTGCTATCTGCTAATTGCTATCTGCTAATTGCTAATTGCTAAATGTTGTTTATTATTCTTCAAACTCATCAGTGTGGAATACAGGGTCAAAAAAATCGTCAAGGTCTCGCCGTTCTTTTTTGGTAGGTCTGCCTGCTCCGCGTGCGCGTCCTGTGCTGGCGGCAATTCTGCCCGCCTCGATGCGTTCCAACTGCTCGCCGGTGGTTACATCGCGCATAAAATCGGCTACAAGTACAGCATTCAGTCTGTTGGGGGTAAGTTGCAGTACTTCAAAAGAATATATCGCCACATTGCGGCGCACATCAATCACGTCGCCAACTTTAATCATCCGGGACGGTTTCACCGCAACGCCTTTGATAAAAATTCGCCCTTTTTTGCAGGCTTCGGCAGCCAGCGTCCGCGTTTTGAACAGACGCATCGCCCAAAGCCATTTATCAATTCGGAGTTCCATATCAATCTTTAACCTGTTAAGGAAATTAGCAATTAGCAATTGAGAATTGAGAATTGAGAATTGAGAATTGAGAAATGAGAAATGAAGGAATGAAGGAATGAAGGAATGAAGAAATTAAGAAATAAAACTATTTCTAACAATTTCTAACAATTTCTAACAATTTCTAACTATACCTAACTAAACTCTAAACTCTAAACTCTAATAACTATTTTTAGTTGTATTTTCTGATAACTGAAAACTGTCTTATATCCTGAACATTTTTTGCAAAGTTAAATATTTTTTGCCGGAAATGAAAGAAGTTTTTTTTAAGAAAAAAAAAATTATAATATTTCATTAAAATTTTTGTAAATTTGCGCATCCTTAAAGCAATATAAATTTTTCTAATTTCTAAAACTTAAACCAGTATGACAAAAAAGTTTTTAATGTTTTCATTTTCAGCGCTTTCAGTGCTGATTTTCACTTCGTGCGCAAAAGAGATGAGCGCACTTGACCCCTCTTATTTCAGAACCAGTCCTAATCCGCTCGAATTAAAGGGAGGCAAAATAGAGGCAAACGTAGCGGGAAAATTTCCCGTAAAGTTTTTCAACAAAAATGCCGTATTAACCGTAACGCCGGTGCTGAAATATGTAGGTGGCGAAGCACGCGGCAAAGCAGTAACTTTTCAGGGCGAAAAAGTGCAGGGCAATCATAGCACAGTTGAATACAAGGCAGGCGGCAATTATTCGATGCCTGTAAGTATCAATTATATGCCTGTGATGTCAGTTTCGGAACTGTATCTCGACTTTGACGTGGTGCAAAAAACTAAGGAATATACAATTCCGAGTGTTAAAGTGGCAGACGGGGTGATTTCTACCGCCGCTCTGGCGTCGGCTGATGCCGCCGAAATTGCGCCGGCTACAACCCCGGACGCTTTTCAGCAAACAATTCAGCAGGCACAAAACGCGGATATAATGTTCCTGATAGGACAGGCAAATTTGCGCAGCAGCGAAACGCAAAAAACAACGGTGGTTAATCTGCTGAACAAAATTAAGGAAGTGCAAAACCATGACAGCCACGAAATCAATCGCATAGATATTTCGGGCTACGCCTCGCCTGACGGCTCTTACGATTTCAACCAAAAACTCGCCGAAAAGCGCGAAGCAGCGGCTGTGAATTACCTGAACAGCGAACTGAAAAAACTGCAAACAAACGCCAATATTGATTCTAAATTTACAGCCGAAGACTGGGAAGGATTCCAACAACTGATGGAGAAATCGGATATTCAAGATAAGGAATTGATTTTGAGAGTGTTGTCGATGTATCAAGACCCCGAACAGCGCGAACGCGAAATTAGAAATATTGCGGCGGCTTACAAGGTTATTGCTGCGGATATTTTGCCGCAACTGCGCCGCTCAAGGCTGAATCTGATTATGAATATCACCGGAAAATCGGACGAAGAGATTCGCCAACTTGCAGCCAACAGTCCTTCCGAATTAGGAGTAGAGGAGTTGCTGTACGCGGCAACACTGTCAAAAGGACCAAACGTGAAAGAAATAATTTACAACTCGGTAACAGAGTTTTTTCCCAACGACCCGCGCGGATGGAATAACCTTGGCGCAGCACAGTACGCACTCGGAAAGGCAGACAAAGCGCAAAAAGCATTCGATAAAGCCGCTTCGCTGAACGCAAAATCGCCCGATTTGAACTTCAATTTGGGTTTGCTCGCCCTCTCCGAAGGCAACACCGCCAACGCCGAGCAGTATTTGGGCAAAGCAGCAGGTACAACAGGCAACCTGAACAAAGCATTAGGTACAATGTATTTGCTACAAGGCGATTACAGCAAGGCAACAACAAGTTTTGGCTCTGAAGTATCGAACAATGCCGCACTGATACAGATTTTGAACAAAAATTACAGCGCGGCACGCAACACGCTGATTTCAATAGCACAGCCCGATGCAAAAACTGCCTATCTGAAAGCCATAGTGTCGGCACGCACCAACGACCGCGACAGTGTATACAACCACTTGCGCGAAGCGCTCAAAATTGATGCTCAAGTAGCCAAGAAAGCGCTGACAGATGTAGAATTTGCTAAATATTTCAGCGACCCTGCATTCCTGTCAATAGTACAATAGTACAATAGAACGAAACAGCCGAATGTGCAAAACAGGCAAAAGAAAATAGCCGATTCAAATGAGGAAAAATAAATTTTTAGAAAACCATATATCTGTATAAATCGGAAAATATTGCAATTTCATCTGTTTATATTTTATTTTTAAGGTCAGATGGAACTCACACGACAACATAATCATAAGGGAACTCCTAAAAATTAGATTATTTTAGGCGGACAAGTTTTCAAAAGCGCAGTTTACTAATGTAAATGAGCATTTTGAAAATGAAGTCCAACGACAAATAAGCAGTTTTTAGGAGT
>JAISWT010000085.1 GCA_031271005.1 Prevotellaceae bacterium
TTTACCGGCGGCAGAATGAATAACAAATCGGCAGACAAAAAATACAGCGAACTTATCAACATTCTGCGCGAAAAATTAACCGTTTTAGCCGCAAAAATAGAACCGAAAGTGTATGAATATGAGTTTTTGAAAAGGTAAATATCACTAATTTATACAAAATAAAAAGAAATGTGAATTTTTAAATAATTCATAAATTTACAGAAAATTATGACAAATTTTGGGTTTATACGTTGCGCGGTAGCAGCGCCGCAGTTGCGCGTTGCCGACTGCAATTTTAATGCCGAACAAATCATTGAACTTGTGGAGCGTGCCGACAATGCGCATGTTGCATTGCTGTGTTTCCCCGAACTGTGCATTACCGCTTACACCTGCGGCGATTTGTTTTATCAAAAGAAACTCAGAGACGCCGCCAGCAATGCGCTGCAGTTTATTTTGAAAAAGACGGCGCATACAAACGTTATTTTCATTGTAGGGATGCCTGTCTGTTTAAAAAACGCAATGTATAATGTTGCCGTTGTATGTAAGGCGGGCAAAGTTGTTGGGGTAACGCCGAAAACGCATTTGCCTAACAATCAGGAGTTTTACGAAAAACGATGGTTCGCATCGGGCAAAAATATTACAGGCTCTTGCGTTTTGGGAGATAATAATTGCGTACTTGTAGGCACGGATTTGATATTTGAAACTGCCGATTTCAGTTTTGGCATTGAACTTTGCGAAGACCTTTGGACGCCCAGCCCGCCAAGCGCGCAGTTGGCAATGCACGGGGCAGAAATTATTTGCAACCTTTCGGCAAGCAACGAACTGACAGGCAAGCACGCATACCGCAAAGCGCTTGTTGAGCAGCAGTCGGCGCGTTGCAATGCAGGTTATATTTACGCTTCGGCAGGCGCGGGCGAATCAACCACCGACCTTGTGTTTTCCGGTGCGGGGTTTATTGTGGAAAATGGTACAACTCTGGCTGAAACAGAACGCTTTGCGTTGGACAATCAGTTAATTATTTCCGAAATTGATGTAGAAAAACTTCGCACGGAACGAATAAAAAACTCGAATTTTAACAGTTCTGTTTCCGAAAATGATTACAGGAAAATATCTTTAAAAGATTTATATTTGGAAGAAAAAAAAGAAGACTTGAGCCGCAAAGCAATATTGACATCGGATTTTGACCTTACAAAATTATACCGAACAATAAATCCTCATCCTTTTGTACCGCCAAAAGACAGACAGGAAGCAAGTTGCGAAGAGATTTTTTCCATCCAAACGCTGGGCTTATGCAAACGCTGGCAACATACTCGTTGTCAGCGACTTATAATAGGTGTTTCGGGCGGGCTGGACAGCGCTTTGGCTCTGCTTGTGGCTGTGCGGGCGGCAGACAAACTTGGCTACGACCGCAAAAATGTAACAGGAATTACTATGCCCGGCTTTGGCACCACAGAGAGAACATACAGAAATGCGCTCAACCTGATGACCGCACTGGAAATCTCTCAAATGGAAATTCCCATTGAAGCGGCTACGTTACAGCATTTTAAAGACATCGGACAAGACCCTGACAATCACGACATTACATACGAAAATGCTCAGGCGCGCGAGCGGACGCAAATTTTGATGGACATTGCCAATCAGCGCAACGGACTGGTGGTAGGCACGGGCGACCTCTCCGAACTTGCGCTCGGATGGGCAACATACAACGGCGACCACATGTCGATGTATGCGGTGAACAATGGCGTGCCCAAAACGCTGGTGCGTTACCTTATTGAGTGGGCGGCGCAAACAATGAACAAAAAAACAGTAGAGATTCTCAAAGATATTTACCAAACGCCAATCAGCCCCGAACTGCTGCCTGCTGATAATCAGGGACAAATGGTGCAATTTACCGAAGATGTTGTGGGACCTTACGAATTGCACGACTTTTTTCTGTACTATTTTGTACGTTTTGGGTTTACGCCGGAAAAAATACTTTTTCTGGCAAAAAATGCTTTTAAAAATGCTTATACAGATGAATTGATAGAAAAATGGCTGAAAACCTTCCTGCGCCGCTTTTTTGCGCAGCAGTTTAAGCGGTCGTGTATGCCCGATGGACCAAAAGTCGGTTCAATAAATCTCTCTCCGCGCGGCGACTGGCGCATGCCAAGCGATGCGGTGGCGTTCAGTTTGTAGTTTTCAGAAACAGCACAGAAGTAACCGTATGATTCAAGGAAACTTCTAAAAATCAGATTATTTTAGACGGCAAATTTTCAAAAACGCAGTTTACTCAATCTAAATGAGCATTTTGAAAACGAAGTCCAACGACAAATAAGCAGTTTTTAGGAGTTTCCTCAAAATAGCGCGTCAAGTTTTCGCGTGGCATTTGCTTTGCAGAACACTATAACATGGTCGCCGGGCTGAATTTGAGTGTCGCCATTAACAATCATTCCCTGACCGTTGCGAATTATGCCGCCAATATTTACATTTTCGGGCAGATGGATATTTTTCACCTGCTTTTTTGTGATTTTCGAGCCGTTGTTAGCCATCAGTTCCACAATTTCGGCATCGGCAGCAGGCAGCGTGCGCACGTCAAGCACGTCCGAATCGAGAGTAATTTGGTGGATATAGCCTGCGGCAATTACTTTTTTGTTAATCAACGAGCCTATATCTATCTGCTCAGAGAGGGCGATATAATCCACATTTTCAATAGCGGCAATTATCTTTTTCACTCCAAAACCCTTTGCTACCATACAGGCGAGTATGTTTGCCTCCGAACTTTCGGTTACGGCAACAAAAGCGTCCATACTCATAATGTCCTCTTCTTTAAGCGTTTCCACGTCTCGTCCGTCTGCATTGATAATCAGCGTGTTGTCGCGCAATTTGTCGGAAAGCGCAAGGCATGCCTCGTGACTTTTTTCCAAAATTTTAATGCTAAAATCATGAGAAATAGTTTGCACAACCTTTTGCGCGATGCGCGTTGCGCCCATTATCATTACGTTTTTTATCTTAAAATCTTCTTTTCCCGCCTGCAGGCGCACAAAATCAAGATTCTCTTTTGAGGCAATAAAATAAACCGTATCGTTGGCAAGAATTTCGTCAGCGCCGCTTGGAATAATCGTTTTAGTATTGCGATTGATTGCTACCACGCGGTATTTTTGATGGTTAAAATAGCCGCTGATAAATTTTTTGTTAACAATTTCGGCATTGCTGCGCACCTTAACCGACAGCATAACAAGTTCGCCCTGTTTAAAACTGAGATACTGGCGCATCCAGTTTTTTTGCAGAGAATCAACAACAGCCTGAGCCGCAAGCACTTCGGGATAAATCAAATGATTAACGCCAAGTTTGGCAAAAAACTCGCTGTTTTTGGGTAACAAATATTCGTAATTGTTGATGCGTGCGAGCGTTTTTTTGGCGCCCAGATTGTTGGCAATCATACATGCGGTCATATTCACGCTTTCGTTTGGAGTAACAGCAACAAACAAGTCGACATTTGTAACGCCCGCCTCCTGTAAATCGTAAATTGAGGTTGGCGAGCCTTCAAAGGTCATAAAATCGAAAAATTCGAGGTCGCTTAAACGCGAGGGATCCTCGTCCATCAATGTAATATTTGCCTTCTCGCGGGCAAGCAATTTTGCCAAATGACGCCCCACATTACCCGCGCCGGCAATAATGATTTTCATCTTAATATGTTTTTACTACAAAGAACTGTCTTGTTTTTAGAAATCCGTTCTTGTAAATTTATTGATTTTTTGAAAGCAAATGTAGAAGTCTTATGTTATTGATGTGTACTTTGGGTTGCTATGTGTGGAATACGTTTGTTTGGCGGGCATATCCTGACTCCTTCTTCACATCTTCCGATTTCCTCTCCTCTAATTTTTGTCTGCATAAAACAACGCAACAAAAATACTATATTTTTTTGAAATAACGCCAAATGTCTTTACTCTTCGTTATACCTAATTCTAGGTAAAAAGAGTTTTTTAGGCTAAATCTTTTTTTGAGGCGCTATAAGTTTTTCAAAGTTGCCGTGTGCAAGAGACCGAATGGGGTTGTCCCAAAAGTCAAAGTTTCTTTACCACAAAGGGCACAAAACTTGTCCCGCCAAAGCGGGAGTTATTCACAA
>JAISWT010000088.1 GCA_031271005.1 Prevotellaceae bacterium
TTGTGCCCTTTGTGGTAAAGAAACTTTGACTTTTGGGACAACCCCATTCGGTCTCTTGCACACGGCAACTTTGAAAAACTTATAGCACCTCAAAAAAAGATTTAGCCCCATTTGGCGCATTTGGAAAACTCGCACTTTTAATGTAATTTTGCCAGTGGTTTTCAGTTATCAGAGTTTAGAGTTTAGTTATTAGAGTTTAGTTATTAGAGTTTAGAGTTTAGTTATTAGAGTTTAGAGTTTAGTTATTAGAGTTTAGAGTTTAGTTATTAGAGTTTAGAGTTTAGTTATTAGAGTTTAGAGTTTAGAGTTTAGAGTTTAATCAATTAGCAATTAGCATTTCGTAATTCGTAATTGAATATAATTCCTTCATTTCTTCATTTCTTAATTTCTTAATTAATTCTCAATTCTCAATTCTCAATTCAAAAACATTTCTTAATTGCTAATTGCTAATTATTAATAAAAGGAACAATTCATTTTGAATCAATTTTTCAGTTTTATACTCAAAGAGACTCGGCATATTCTACGCGATGTTTATACGCTTGTAATTCTGCTTATTATGCCCGTTGTGTTGCTGCTGATTCTGGGCTATGCTGTCAGCAACGACATGAACAATACTCCTTTTGTGGTGTTCGATGCCGACAAGTCTACTCTTTCTGCCGACTTTATTCAGAAACTTGATGGAAATACTTATTTTTCGATGGTGGGCTATTTACATTCCGAAAGCGAAATTGACGACAATTTTCGCCGCGGGCAATGCAAAATTGCCGTGATATTTCCTCCCAATTTTGAAAATGATTTTATCGAGAGAAAATCTGCCGAAATTCAACTTATTATTGACTCTTCGGACCCCAACGAGGCTTCCACAATTCAAAATTATTTGCAACTGATTTTAATGGAGTTTCAGCAGGAAAAAGCGGCTACAGGCACGGCTGCTTTCCTGCTAAATGCAACAGTTAAAATGCTTTACAATCCGCACATTAAAAGCGCGTACAATTTTGTTCCCGGTTTGATGGGTATGTTGATGATGATTGTTTGCGCTATGATGACTTCCATTTCCATAGTGCGCGAAAAGGAGCGCGGCACAATGGAGGTGCTGCTGATTTCGCCCTTGCGACCCGCCTCAATTATTTTGGCAAAAGCGGTACCGTATTTTGCAATTTCGATGCTCGATGTGGCGCTTATTATGCTAATCGGACATTTTATAATGGGAGTTCCAATCGCAGGCAACATACTTATAATCTTGGCGCTGAGCGTGGTTTTTACGCTTGCTGCTCTGTCGCTGGGAATGTTCATATCCTCTGTTGCAAAAACACAGCAAACAGCGATGCAAATGGCTCTGATGGGACTTATGGTGCCGTCAATGCTACTGTCGGGCACGCTTTTTCCCATCGACAGTATGCCTACATTGCTGCAATATATTTCAAATATTATTCCCGCGCGATGGTTCATAGAGGCAATAAGAGGAGTGATGATAAAAGGAGTAGGGGTGTCCGAAATTATTAAAGAAATAAGCGTCTTGAGTTTTATGACAGTGTTTTTGCTGTTTGTAAGTATTAAAAATTTTAAGGAAAGATTATGAAAAATTTCAAATTTCTGCTTCAAAAAGAATTTTTACAGATATTTCGCAATAAAAGTATGGTGTTTATGATTGTTATGATGCCAACTATCATGCTGTTGATATTGCCGTGGGCGGCTACTTTCGAGCAAAAAAATATCCGACTTTCTGTTGTTGATAATGACAGGAGCGTTTTCAGCCGCAAACTCACCGAAAAACTCTCGGCATCTCGCTATTTTGATTTGCAGCAATATACGCCTTCGTGCAGTGAAGCCTTGCAGATGGTAGAAACAGACCAAAGCGACATCATTTTGATTTTGCCGTCCGATTTTGAGCGCAATATTTTTCGCGAACGCCGCGCCGATTTTATGCTTGACATTGACGCTGTCAACGGACAGAAGGCAGGAGTTGGGCTGTCGTACATCTCACTGATTATCACCGATTACCTGCAAAGCGAACTCCCGAAAAACCCGCAAAGCGCTGTGCCGCAAATTGTTGCCAAAACTCAATACAGGTACAATGCTTCGATGGAATATTTTCCGTATATGGTGCCGGGAATATTCGCAATATTGCTCACTGCAATTACAGCAATGTTTTCTGCCCTTAATATCGTTCATGAAAAAGAAATAGGCACGATAGAGCAAATCAACGTTACGCCCATTTCAAAAGTATCGTTTATTGTAGCCAAGGTTATTCCGTTTTGGGTAATTGGGCTCATCGTTTTAACCATCGGCATAATTATAGGTCGCCTGATTTATGGCATAATACCTTTGGGTAACCTGCTGCATGTCTATTTTGCGGCAATAATATACATCATTGCGATTTCGGGCTTGGGCATCATTATTTCAAACATCGCTTCTACCGAGCAACAGGCTATGTTGCTGATTTTCTTCACTTTAATGCTAATGATTCTGCTTGGCGGACTTTTTACGCCCATCAGTGGCATGCCTGCATGGGCGCAAAAAATCACACTCGTAAACCCGTTTCGCTACATAGTTGAGGTTATCAGACTGGTATATCTCAAAGACAGCAACCTGCACGACATCTCGCCGCAAATACTGAAACTCGCCGTCTTTGCAGTGGTGATAAACTCCGCAGCAGCAATAAGTTACAGAAAAAGAAACAAGTAAAATCAGTGGTTAGTTGTTAGTTGTTAGTGGTTAGTGGTTAGTGAATTAAGAAATGAAGGAATTAAGAAATTAAGAAATGAAGAAATGAAGGAATGAAAGTTTTTTTGCTAATTGCTAATTGCTAATTAACCACTAACCACTAACCACTAATCATCGGGGATTGGTGAACCAACTTGCGTACATTGCATAGTTGTGGGCAATTTTTCGGTTTATTTCGTTGGTTTTTTCGGGTTCAATTTTTTTCACAAATCGTGCGGGCGTGCCTGCCCACAGCGTATACGGCTCAATTTTCGTGCCTGTTAGCACCACCGAGCCGGCGGCTACAATCGCACCTTCGCCCACTTCGGCATGGTCAAGTACGGTGGCGCCCATTCCGATAAGTGCGTAGTCGCAGATTTTAGCGCCGTGAATGGTAACGTTGTGTCCCACAGATACATAGTCTCCGATTTCTACAACCGACTTTTCGTACAGCGTATGCAGCACCGCACAATCTTGAATATTGACATGATTGCCAATGCGAATAGAATTGACATCGCCGCGAAGCACAGCATTGAACCATATACTGCAACCTTCGCCTATCACAACATCGCCTACAACTGTTGCATTATCAGCAAGATAGGCGCTGGCGTCTATTTGGGGAGTAAAACCGCGTACTGATTTAATTAAAGCCATTTGTTTTTCTGTTTTACAATTTTTTTTCTGTTTCTGTTTTATGAGATTGTTTTAATCGCTATTGATTTTGAACAAAAAGATAAATATCTGATTTTCAATATATTCATATCAAATATTGCTGATACCCGGCAGGCTGCAACGTGATACATAATTTTGAAATCGGGCGCAAAGTTAGTACAAAATGTTCAATTATGCGCAAACATATCAAATTGTTTTTGCCGAAAATCAGTTCTCAAAAAAAAACTATGTTACGTCCCCAAAAAACATCATTTTTCAGGACGCAACATAGAGTTCGCATCTAAAAATTATTTCAATTATTTAACAATTACTTTTGCTACGCTTTTGTTAGCCCTGACTATATAAGTTCCTTTTTCCACAGGAATTACATTGCCATTTGCCATTTGCGTTTTTATCAGTTTTCCGTCAATGGAAAATATCTCAACTGTCTGATTTTCAGCATCAGCAAAGATTCCGCCTTCAACTCCAAAAATTTTATTTCTTTGCACATCCACCTTATCCACAGCGCCCGGGTCGTCTGCTTTCAACACAAAGGCAACATTGTCCAAGTAATAATTGATTTTGTCGTGATTGATACCTATTGCAAATTCCAGTTCGCTCAAAGCGAGCAATACCTCGTCAGTAAGCGCGGCAAACGGGATAACTTTTGAAATCCACACATTTACCTGCTCATCAGCAATCAGATTGCCAATGCTCAGGTTTGGTGATGCTACGTTAGGCGTACTTCCAACCGCGCCAATAAGACAATCGATGGCTTTGTAGCGGTTCTGCGGATATTCAGACGTCTCACCTTCGGCTGGCAAAAAATAAATATCAAACGTTACTTTTTCCACATCGGCAAGGGTCTTGCCTGCGGGCAATGCAACGTTGAATTTGGCATAACTGCGATAGTTTGTAGCCAAAACGTGCAGCGACTTTTCTTCGGCATTTGCAGGATTTGCCTCTACTGTTGCCGAAACTACATCGGGGCTGTAACCGGCTGTGCCGTAAGTTGTGCCGATTGCGTCTGCCTCAAAATCGAAGACCACGCCTGCGTTGGCTGCCGCATTTACAGTGATGGAGATAAGAGTTGCACCATTGTACACATTAATACTAATGCCACTCTGACCATATTCATCAACATAATACTCGCCCTCTACCTTTGCATATTCCTTGAACTGTGCAATGGTAAATTCATAAATGTTTTCCGCACCTTCGGCAGAAACAGCCTGCGCGTTAAAACTAAATGCGGCAGCCGCATCATTGTTGTTAATAGGCTTAATAGTACCTACGCCCCAGCCCGGCGACACATCCGGATTGTCCGCATTGGAAATACTCAAAACCACTTTAACAACCTGATTGTCATCATATTGCTCATAATCCGACAACAATACATTCCTGTACTGGTCAAACGGAATTTCTGTTTGACCAAACAATACTGCGCTCACTAAAAACGCACCAATAAAAAGTAGATTTTTTTTCATGTTAATATAAAATTTATTAAGTTAAAAATTACAATGTATTTTTTTATCCCGCTTTGACGGGACAAGACTTGCGAACTTTGCGGTAAAAATATTTAACCACAAGACTTGTCCCGTCAAAGCGGGAGAACACGAAGGTTGCACAAAGTTCAATAAATTTAGTCGTTTTGCGCGACCGGGCATAGCCAAAACGTATATTTCGCTTTGTCGCTCAATATCCTGTTTTGTCTCTGCTCTTGCTGCTTAAAACGTTCACAATATCAATATTATTAATTATTAATTGTTAATTATTCATTGTTCATTGTATTTCAGCGCTTTGCAACTATTTTACAATAACTTTTTTCACGCTGCGAGCATTCCCGTTTTCAATGCGAACAATATAAATTCCCGAACTTATGGAGATTTCGGCAGGCGACTTTGTCATTTTATACATTCCCATTGCTTGACCTGTGATATTAAAAATCACTATTTTAGAATCGTCAGGCGCCGTGACGCTTATTTTTCCTTTTGAATTAGAATATACATTAACTCCTTGCAGTTCAATGTTTTTCACGCTTAAAGCGATATTTGTATCATCAAACACAATATCGTCAATATAATATGTTTTGTTTGCAATATATCCCATATCAAACGCCAGACGCACAGAATTTGCGGCAGCGGTAAGTCCGTTGTAAGTGATTTGCTCCCACGAGTCGCCCACAGTAAAGTCGCTCCAGTATTGCGTGCCGAGTTGCGATGCTTCAACAGTAGAAATTCTGCCTTTTCCGCCGCCACCCACAGCGCGTACCCAAAAACTTACGTTATAAACGTGTCCTAACACAATATCAACAGGCGGAGTAAAAGCCTGAACACTCCAAGCATTTGTGCTTGAACCATTTACCATTTTCATCGCATAACTGCCGCCATGCATGTCTTCCTGGGTAATGCTGATGCCCGATGCGCCGTTTTGCTTTGTCCAGCCGTCAAGGTTGCCTGTTTCAAAATCCAGAGTGGTGTACTTTGGCGTTGGGTCGCAGAGATTTTCCTGACCTCCCATCCCTGTTGGCGCTGCGGCAGGGTCATTGGTAATGTTGATGCGGTCAAGTTTTATAGGCAATGTTCCGAAGCCTATTTTTAGTGTGTGAGCGCCTGCTGTCAATGCCGGACTTTGCACCTCGACCCATTGCCATTGCCCGCCTGTGTTTACTTGATGTACTGTCTCATCATTGTTGTCTATCTGTATACCTGTTAGAGCGGGTTCGGTGGTGTTTATTCGTAAATAAATATGGAAAGTTCGGTGATTGTTCACATAAAACGGAACGGTTACATACCTGACAAAATCGGCAGGGGTGAGGTTGGAAACATATCTCCCGTTTGAAGCGTTAACATCTTCCACAACCGACAGACTGGCATCAACCAATGCGCAGGTCTCCGACTCGGCTTCAACAAAATTCTGCTCAATTTCCACATCCGGTTCGGTAACATCTGCCCAGTCGCTCAACCAAAACTGGTAATTTACATTTTGATATGGCGACGTTAAAATGTCGGTATTTGCGGCGTCGTTGCCCCGCAAAAATCTATCTACAAAAGCAGTGACGGCGGCATCCTGACTTGTGGCAGCCGAGCAGTGGTTATGTCCGCCTGTGAAGTCCCATCCAAAGCGGTCGGCAATGCCAAAGCGCTTATAAACCTCGCGTGCTGCCATACACGAAACGTAGCCCGTCTCGTCAGCCATCCATGTCCAGCCGTCATTTCCCAGAACGAGCAAAGCACGTGGAGCAACCATCGCCAACAGTTCATGATGGTCATAAGGTAATCGCGCCGTTCTGCCGCTGAAATTATCTCTGAAAGACGGCATAAACCACGAGTAGTTGGTGTTGCTTATGTTTTCCACATTGCTGTTGCCCTCGGTGATGCGCCACGCTGAGGTGCCGCCACCACCCGACTCCTGCGCAATGGTCAGGGCTACGCGCTCATCAAAGGCGCCTGCAAACAGCGCCATTTTGCCCGCATAAGAGCAACCTGTAACGCCTATATGCTGTAAATCGGCGTGCATTTGACTTTGAACAAGTTCTATGCCGTCAATAATACGGCTCACGCCCCACGCCCACGCGCTGTAATGACCTGCTGACAAGGCATACAGGTCGGGGTACATTTGAAAATAGGGGTCGTTTGGATTTCGTGTGTCCGAGCCGCCTGCTAGCTGTCTGGAGTTGAAGCCTATTTTTATGCAGTCCTCAAAATGCGAGGCAGACAAACTGCCTGTGAGATTATCCATTCCAATGATTACAGGAAATGTCCCCGTGCCCTCAGGCATTGATACATCTGATGTTAATGTTAGCGTGTGCCCATTCTCATTGACAACCACCGTAAGTGTGCCGTCAGCATAAGTGGCTTGCACATCGGCGGGGCGAGGCGGCTTTATGCCGATTTCGTAATGCTCAATCTCAGCCTTGATTTCACTGCGGCGACACGCCCAGTCTGCAAACGCATTAATCTCACCGCTCCCGTCAGACCACTCAAAAGGGTTGGGAAATCGAACAATGGAAGGCAAATTATCAACCGCAGGCAATGGTGGCAAAGCACATTCCACATTCGATTGTTCGGCGCTGTACACAAGAGGAACATCCTGTGCCGCTGATGCAACAGTAAAGATTGTTGCAAAAAGAGTAAATAACAGGTTTTTCATAAATATTATTTAATGTTAAATGTCAAATAAAAACGAATGTGCAAATTTACAAAATATCTCACTAACATTATATCACAAAAAACAGATAATATTTTTCTGTACGTTACATTAATTTTACTGTACGTTACATCATTTAGCAATTAGCAGTTAGCAATTAGTAATTAGCAATTTCTTAATTCATTCATTTCTTAATTGCTATCTGTTTTGTGCTTTTCTGTATTTTATTATTCACTATTCACTATTCACTATTCACTAAAAATTCATTTCTTAATTGTTGGTTAATTCTTTTTTTGAGGCGCTATATCCAAGCGCGCACAATGAAAAAAGTTTTTTTACGGAGCGAAGGGCTGAAAGCCCGCCTTACAACAGCACAGGGCAACGCCCTGTGGTTTGGGCGCTACCCCCATCAATTCCCGAAGCCCTGACGGGGCGTAATCACATTACACGGATTTCGCCCTTTCAGGGCTTGTTCATCGTACATTTCTTCTTCGGCAGGGCGTTGCCCTGCGCTATTGATTTACGGGCTTTCAGCCCTTCGCTTGCAGAATCTCACCATT
>JAISWT010000090.1 GCA_031271005.1 Prevotellaceae bacterium
AATGAAAAATCAATTAATTGTTCAATAAATTTAGTCGTTTTGCGCGACTCGGCATAGCCAAAACTTATTTTTCGCTTTCGCTAAATATCCGTTTTGCCTCTGCTCTCGCTGCTTAAAACGTTCATTTTTAATTGTTCATTGAATTTCATTTCTTAATTCCTTCATTTCTTAATTCCTTCATTTCTTAATTCCTTCATTTCTTAATTCTCAATTGCTAACTGCTAATTACTAATTGCTAATTGTTAATACTTGGAAAACTCACAGTTTTAATGTATTTTTGCATTTCAAAAAACCGGCAAATATTAGGATTTTTATGGCTGTGATAACAAAAAAATCTTCGTTTCGCGCGGTGTATCGCGCTTTATTACAGTCTGTTAGGAGTTTATTCTCAAAAAACGAATTTTCCGAACTCAAACAGATTGTAGCCGACTGTGAGCGGCGCATGCCGCCTGCGCCGCTCGGCAAATCAATGAAAGACAATATTTACGTGGCGCAAATTGCTCTCAACGATATGAATTTGGGCAAGCCCGCACTGCTTGCAGTGATGTTGTACGAATATATTAACAGTCAGTTGATTACAATTTCGGAAATAGAGCGGAAATTCCACACGCCAATCGCGCCCATCATTAATGGAATGGCGCGTATTGACGAGATTTATGAAAAATCCGCGTCGCTCGAAACAGAAAATTTCCGCAAACTGCTGCTCTCTTTTGCCGAAGATATTCGAGTGATACTCATCATTTTAGCCCAACGCTATCACCTTATGTACATTCTCGACAAGTTTCCCGAAGACGAGCAGCAGGAAATAGCGCGTGAGAGTTCGTTTCTTTACGCGCCGCTGGCGCATCGCATGGGGCTGTACGCAATTAAAACAGAACTCGAAGACTTGTCGCTAAAATTCACAAACAGAGCAATTTACAAAGAAATATCCGAAAAACTGAACGAAACCAAAGCCTCGCGCGACAAATATATTGCCGATTTTATTAAACCTCTGGAAATAAAGTTGAAAGAGATAGGACTTCCCTTTTCCATAAAAGGACGCACAAAGTCCATTCATTCTATTTACAATAAAATTAAAAAGCAAAATACTTTATTTGACAATATATATGACCTTTTTGCCATACGTCTGATTTTTGATGCGCCGCCATCGAAGGAAAAATTGGCATGCTGGCAGGCATATTCCATCGTTGCCGATATGTATCAGCCCAATCCGAAGCGTATGCGCGACTGGCTGACAGTTCCAAAATCAAATGGTTACGAAAGTTTGCATACCACAGTTCTTGGACCGGAAAACAAATGGGTAGAAGTGCAAATTCGCAGCAAACGCATGGACGAAATTGCAGAAAAAGGACTTGCGGCCCACTGGAAATACAAGGGCGGAAGCAGCGAAAAAGGAATGGACGAATGGCTGCGCAGCGTGCGCGAGATGCTCGAAAATTCGGACCTGAACGCGGTCGATTTTATGGACGAATTTAAAATGCAACTCTATGATAAAGAAGTGTTTGTGTTCACACCCAACGGCGACTTGCACAAGTTGGCGCGCGGAGCAACGGCGCTCGATTTTGCCTTTTCTATTCATACTAATCTGGGCTGCAAATGTACCGGCGCAAAGGTGAACGGCAAAAACGTGCCGATGAAATACGTGTTGAACAATGGCGACCAGGTTGAAATCTTAACATTGCCCACACAAAAGCCCAATAAGCAATGGCTTAATATTGCTGTAACTTCGCGTGCAAAGACCAAGATTCGTCAGGCGTTAAAAGAAATAGAATTCAAAGATGCGGAAATAGGGCGCGAAACGCTTGTGCGCCGCTTTAAGAACTGGAAAATTGACCTCGAAGACGGAAAACTTGCCCGAACAGCAAAAAAATTCGGCTACAAAACGATTAGCGATTTATATCAGGCAATAGCGCGAGAAACCATTGATATTCATAAAGTTAGAGACATGTATCAGGAAATTGTGCGACACGAACAAAATCCCGATCAAAGTCAGGCTAAAAGCGCAGATACTTTCGTTCCGATCAGCACGACACAAACACAAAACGCTGACAAAGAGGATGTTATAGTCATTGACAAAGACCTCAAAGGAGTTGATTTCAAACTTGCAAAATGCTGCCGTCCCATTTACGGCGACAGGGTTTTCGGCTTCGTTTCGTCAATGGGCGGCATCAAAATTCACCGTACCGACTGCCCGAATGCGCCGCAAATGATTCAAAAATTTGGCTACAGAATTGTGAAAGCACGCTGGAGCGGCAAGGCTGAAGGAACGCGGTATCCTGTAACGCTGCGCATTGTGGGCAATGATGATGTGGGGATTGTGGCAAATATTTCCTCTATTATAAACAGAGAAAAAAATGTTTCAATTCGTTCTGTTTCAATAGATTCCAACGCAGGGCTGTTTGAAGGCAACCTCACTGTTATGGTGTCGGACAACAAAGAGTTGGATGCAGTTGTTAAAAAATTAAAAACAGTAAAAGGGGTCAAAAAAGTGGAAAGATAAAACCAATTAATAATGAATAATTAACAATGAATGGAATATTGTGAACCTCCCGCTTTGGCGGAACAAGTTTTGTGTACTTTGTGGTTATTTTTTTACCACAAAGAGCACAAAGAAATTCACAAAGAGCACAAAGCATTCCCGCTTTGGCAGAATAGGTCTTGCGCCCTTTGCGAAAAACTTTGCGTTCCTTGCGGTTAAGCCGACTTTAATACTTTCTAAATATTGAAATTACAAATTACTTATTATCAGCAATATATGCAACTTTTTTTAAATAAAATTAACAAAAAACAATATGGAAAAATGGGCTTTTCAACCCGTGATTCGCATAAATTATAAAAATTCTGTTAATTCTGTAAAATAAAAAAAAATCTGAAATCTGATAACTGAAAATTCATCATGGAAAACCCTATCCCCAACCCACATCGAGTAAAAGTAGCCATTTTAGATGACCACGTTATTCTTTCCGAAGGACTTAAAGCGCTGTTTAATCAGTCGGCAGAAGTTACCGTTACAGATGTTTACCACACAGTTGCGCAATGCAGAGCCGCTTTTGCGGTAGCAGGAAATTTGCCGGAACTGTTGCTGCTCGACATCCAACTGCCAGACGGCAACGGTATAGACTTCTGCACCGAACTCAAAAAAAAATATCCCTGCCTGAAAGTCATTATACTGACAATGTTTAACGAAATAACCATTGTCAAACGCTCGCTGATGGCTGGTGCAGAGGGTTATATGCTCAAAAACTCGTCAAGTTCGGAGATGCTGGAAGCAATCACAACCGTTGTTGCGGGTGAAAAACACGTGGACAAAGATGTTAGAGACGCATTGAACAAAAAAAACGGAAAAACAGAAGACCTGATTTTTCTCACCAACCGCGAAAAAGAAATTCTAACGCTGATTGCTGACGGCTTATCCGACACCAAAATCGCAAAAAAAATTTTCCTCTCGCCTCACACCGTCCGCGACCACATTAAAATTATACACAAAAAATTGGGCGCAAGCACTAATATGGAATGTGTACAAGTTGCCAAAAAAAAGATGCTGATTAAAAATTAATGCTGCTTGCAGACTTCACAGGCTAATTTTGCAAAACATTTTGTCGCGTTGCTGTGTAATTCAATATTTTATACTAATTTTGCAAAAAAAATTTGCAACGCAATCAGCGTTACAAACAGTACAATGCTAAAAACTGTGGTTTTTAGTATTTTTTTAACTTTTTTAAATATTCAATGAAAAATAACGAAGATTATATGCGGACGGCTATTAAGTTGTCCATTGACAATGTGCAAAACGGCGGCGGACCCTTTGGCGCGGTGATAGTAAAAGACGGCAAAATTATTGCTCGCGGCTGTAACCGCGTAACCGCCGACAACGACCCCACAGCCCACGCCGAAATCAGCGCTATACGCGCGGCTGCAACAATATTAGGCAAGTTCGATTTGAGCGGCTGCGAAATTTTCACCTCCTGCGAACCCTGCCCAATGTGCCTGGGCGCAATATATTGGGCGCGTTTAGACAAAATTTACTACGGAAACACAAAGACAGACGCTGCACGTATCGGTTTTGACGACTCGTTCATTTACGAAGAATTGGAAAAACCGCTCGAAAAGCGTTCCATTAAAACTGTGCAACTTCTTTATAATGAAGCAGTTGAAGGGTTTAATGCATGGGAACAAAAAGAAGACAAAGTTGAATACTAAAGGTTTCAGTTTAGAGTATAGTTATTAGAGTTTAGTGAATAGTGAATAGTGAATAGTGAATAGTGAATAATACAGCACAGGTCATTCTTCCGCTTTGGCGGGACAAGTTCTGTGTCGCTCTCCCGCTTTGGCGGGATAAACTTTGCGTTCCTTGCGTATTCCTTTGCGCTCTTTGCGGTAAAATTATTTAACCGCAAGGGACGCAAATGTAGGAGTGCAAAGCACAAAAAAATCTCTGTGCCCCTCTGTGGTTCTCCGTGTAACTCCCGCTTTGGCGGGACAAGTTCTGTGTAATTTCTAACGCAGAGTTATGAAAATCTCCCGATTTGACGGGACAAGTTTTGCAGATTTAAGGTATTCTGTTAATTTTGAAAATTATGTAAAAAAAACAATAAAAATTTGCCGTTAAAAAATAAAGTATTAAATTTGCATCGCTAAACTGCTTATAAACAGGCAGATATAGTAAAAATGTTTATCAATTAGTTTTATATTTTTTACAAATAAAGAATTAACCGATTTCCGATTTAAGCATAATTTTTTTATTCTACATTTTTTTGCGCACAAGATATTGTGTTGCGCCGAGAATGCCCGCTTTGTCGAGCGAACCTTCGAGGCAAAGGCGGTCGGTTTCGGCATCGTAGGACACGCAGCAATAGTAAGTTTTGCCGTTGCGGGTGTCGGTGCAATGCCGCCAACAAGTTTGTCGCCTTTTTTCTACTTGGGCAGTGGCAAATATCGCTGCCCAACAAAATGTGAATATTAAAAATATATTCTTCATAAAATATTGAAAATTAAATTATTATAATTGATTTTTATTCCTTTCCATTTACTTTTTTCCACTCTGCCGATTTTACATAATACTGCGTAATGGCTTCGGCGTGTTGGTTGGTGGATTGCTGTAAAAGATTTTGGGCTTCGAGTAAGTCCGAAATTGCGGTTACGCCTGCGTTGTAATTGTCCTGACTGATTTTCAGGTTTTCTTCGGCGGCGGCAATGGATTTTTGCGCAAGTTGCATTTGAAGATACGCCTCGTTCAATTCGTTGCGGATTTGTTGCATTTGCACAAGCAAAAGTTCGGCGTTTTCGGCGCGGGTGTTTTCTGCAGCCTGTTGTTCAAGTTTCTTGCGTTTAATGGCGTGTGAGCCGCCCCACCAATCCGTGAGCGGAACGGAAACGGTGGCAAACAACATTCCGAAATTATTTTTCATTCCATTATCGGTGTGCAAATCGAAATTCATATAGTTGTAGC
>JAISWT010000177.1 GCA_031271005.1 Prevotellaceae bacterium
TGCCGAGGAAGAAATGTACGATGAACAAGCCCTGAAAGGGCGAAATCCGTGCAATGTGATTACGCCCCGTCAGGGCTTCGGGAATTGATGGGGATAGCACCTCAAAAAAAGATTTAGCCGTAATTTTTTTGTTTTAATTTTGCAGTAGAAATTTTTAAATATAAAAATTATGAATACAGTTGTGCTTGATACTCAGTCGCTTTCTAATTTGAATTTGATTGTAGAATTGGCTAAAAAACTGGATATAAACGTTTTACCAATTTCAAAATCAGAAAGAGAGCGAATTGAAGATTTGAAACTCATTGATTTGATGGTAGATGCCCGAAATGACGGCTTGGCTGATAAAAGTGAAGTATTGTCGAAACTTGGCATAAATGCTTGATTATGAATGTAGAATTTACTAAAACTTTTTCAAAACAGATAGATGCCATTCTTAATAAAAGTTTGCTTGATAAAATTTCAAAAATCGTTGAGCAAGTGATTTCTGCGTCCACTATGCAGTAAATTGGCAATCTCAAAAAATTGAAAGGGCATAATTCTGCATACCGCATAAAATCAGGCGATTGTCGCATTGGAATTTTTATAGACGGAGAAACTGTAACTTTTGCGTACTTTGCGCATCGTAAAGATATTTACAGAAATTTTCCATAAAAATCACCACCAAAACCAGCGTAATAAACGGCAGATTATTGTTGCCAATGCCCTTGTCTACAATCACTTGCGAAAGCAGGGGGAAATAAGCGAAAGAACTGACCCTATAAGCAAACCGATGCTTTCCGCCGCCTCCGAAAATCCCCAAAAGCGACACGCCCTCGCGTGTAATAAATGATTTTTCCCTCAAAAACTGATTGGAGTACGTTTTGCCGTAAAACTTTGCAATCATCCGCAGGCAAGTAGCGTAAGCAGTCCAGGGCGTCGAGTTGGGGGAAGTGGGGGAAAGACCGTGACATTGCAGCATTACTTTTTCAGCAAGAAACAGGCTCCAAGCGGGAGCAAACAAACAATTATTGCAGATATTACCAAAATAGTGGTGAATTTTTTATTGTTTTTTCTTGCATTTTTTTTGCGACAGCGTGTAATATTGTATAAATTAGCATTATAAAAAAGATTCGCACAGGAAAATGAACGTTTTAAGCAGCGAGAGCAGAGACAAAGCAGATATTGAGCGAAAGTGAAATAAATGTTTTGGCTATGCCGAGTCGCGCAAAACGACTAAATTTATTGAACGTTTTAAGCAGCGAGAGCAGAGACAAAGCAGATATTGAGCGAAAGTGAAATAAATGTTTTGGCTATGCCGAGTCGCGCAAAACGACTAAATTTATTGAACAGTTTGTTGCTCGCCGCTGCACCTGCCACTGCCAGATACACAACCCAGGTCTTTGAATTGCGGCGTGCAAAAAGCGTATGAGCGCTGTTGTGGATTATTTCAGGGGGAAAAAGCATAGGGGTAAGGGGTTTATAGATGTTTATTTCTATGCCTTTTATATGCAAAGTATATTAAATACGTTATTAATGTACTTATAATCAGTGCAATAATATCATACCAGTCAAAAGTAAGCCCAACCAATTCATAAGCTATGGCTCCCATCAAACATGAAAATAAGATTTTTGTAAAACGCTCTTTCCCGTAAGCGCCCCAGAACAAAAGCGTGCCACAAGGAATACCAATCCAACTTGTGTAAGTGTCTGCAAAATGGAAATCAAAAATGTGGTTTTGGTAAATATACGGGCGATAAAAGTAATCTAACAAAACGCAGACAATAAACAAGGATACTGATAGTAAAATCGCTATTTTCCTTAATGGACTCATTCTTCTTTTTTATTTACCGAAAAACTCACAAAATGTCTTTACTAAATCTCGAAAAGAAATTTTGAAAAGCATTGGCGTTAACACTACAAGCCAAAGAAAAATAACTGAACATACAAGTGGCAATGTGCTGCCTCTATATTCTTCTTCTTTTTTGACAAATTTTAAAAAATGTGGTTTTTTACGTGCCATACATTCGATAAATATTTTTTTATTTACAATACTTTTTTTCATTTTTTTTAAGATTTGCAAAATTAATAAAATTATTAATTAATTTGCAAATGTTTGCTGTCCGCTAAACTTAAAAACCTAACAAAGTACCTGTCCGAGATGCCGATAAAACGGCATTTCGGATTTGTTTTTCAAAAAGTTACTCCCTCAAAAAAGAAGAACCTGAACAGCCGACATCCCATCACATACTTCGTGTGCTACTTTATTGATGACCGCTCTTGGTATCAAATTTAAGATTTGTTTGAAAATCGGCTGTCCGACTAAAAAATTTTTACTACTTTTGTCCATACGTTGTATTTTAATTTCTGATAAAAATCAAAATTACAACTTTGGGAGCGATTCTGCAAAGAGTTACTCTCTTTTTATTAAAATTTTTGTCGGTCAGTAGTGTAAAAAATTGTTAATATTATTATCTGCAATTAAACAAAAACGGTATTTTTGCATCTTAATTTCTGACAATATTTTTGAAAATAAATCGTATAAAGCATTTCAGAAAAATTTATTACCACAAAATATCAGGTATGGGAAAAAAGATTGTGTTATTCATTGGAATACTGGCATTTACCTCCGGCGTTTATACTCAGAATTCCACTTCTGACTTTTACTCGTTTTCTTTGGAAAACTGTTTGAATTATGCTTTCAGCCACAATTATAATTTGCAGTCAATGCAACTTTCGGAGCAGGCGAGCGCGGCGGAACTCAAACAGTCGAAACAGGAACGGTTGCCGTCGCTGAGCGCATCAGTGGGGCAAACGCTTTCACATCAGACAGGCAATAGCGCCGCCGTGTCGGGCAATGCGGGCATAAATGCCGGCATGACGCTCTATCAGGGCGGAGCAATAACCAAAACTATTGAGCAAAACAAACTGAAAAAAGAACTGTCGGGCTTGCAAACCTCGCAATATGTCAATAACTTAACAATCCAGATTTTGCAGGCGTTTTTGACGGCTGTGGGCAACGAGGAACTGCTTAAATATCAGCAAAATGTAATTGCTGCAAGCCAAGAGCAGTGGAAGCAGGGAAAGGCGCAGTACGATTACGGCAAAATTCTCGAAAGCGACTGTCTGCTGCTCGAAGCGCAACTTGCCAGCGACCAAAACAACGTGACGAACACGCAAATAACGCTCGGAAACAATATGCTGGCGCTGAAAAATCTGCTTGCCATGCCTGCCACAGACAGTTTGAAACTCCTCTCGCCCGACACTTTATCTATCAGTGCAATGGGCTTGCTGCCTCCGCTTGCAAACGTTTTATCGGAGGCTAACAACGCATTGCCCGACCTGAAAATCAATCAGTATAACATCAACATTGCCAACCTGAACCTCAAAATCGCCAAAGGCAATTATCTGCCTACAGTCAGTTTGAGCGGCAGCATCGGCACAGGACACTCTGATTTTGACAACTTCGGCACGCAGCTAAGCAACCGCTTCAACCAGCAGGCGGGCATCTCGGTGAGCATTCCCATTTACGACAAAGGGCGTGCAAAAGCGCAGGTTCAGCAAAGCAAAATCGCGCTGCAACAGGCAGAATTAGACAAAAAACAGAACGAATTGGACATTAACAAAACAATAACTGAGGATTATCAAAATGTAGTGTCGGCATACAACAGATACCGCACAACACAGATTCTTCAAAATGCTCATTCAAAGTCCTTTGAGGCATACCGTCATCGGTTTAATGCCGGCTCAATTACGGTTGTAGAATTGTTGCAACAGCAAAACAACTACCTGAACGCATTAACTGACTATATACAAAGCAAATATGAACTTATTCTAAAACGCAAAATATTAGATTTGTATATGGGGAAAAATATCAGTCTATAGAGTGAATAATGAATAGTGAATAGTGAATAGTGAATAATGAATAGTGAATAATGAATAGTGAATAATGAATAGTGAATAGTGAATAGTGAATAGAGTTTTAATTACGAATTACGAATTACGAACTGATAACTGAAAACTGATTTTATTGAAACAAAATATTTTATGACAAAAAGAAGATTAATATTTATCATTATTGGCGTTGTTGCTGTGGCGGCGGTCGCATTTTTGATATTTCACAAAGGCGGTAATAATACCTTGCAAATCAATACAGCCACAGTTTCAGAATGTTCGGTGGAACTGTCGGTAACCGCTACCGGCTATGTGCAGCCTGTTGATAAAGTGGAAGTTGGCACACAGGTTTCGGGGGTAATTGAGAAAATTTTTGTCGATTACAATTCGCACGTCAAAAAAGGACAGTTGCTTGCAGAGATAGACAAATCCACTCTTAATGAGCAACTTACGCAGGCGCAGGCAAGTTTGAACGCCGCACAGAGCGATTTGAATTATGCACAGCAGAACTACAGCCGCTTGAAAGGGCTTTTTGACCTGAAAGCAGCCACACAGGAAGCGCTCGAAAGCGCCGCCAACCAACTTGCGCAGGCGCAGTCAGCGCTTGCAACTCAAAAGGCAAATTTGCAGAAAGCGAAGGTAAACCTCTCGTATGCAGAGATTTACTCGCCTATTGACGGCGTGATTCTTGACAGAGCCGTTGAGCAGGGGCAGACGGTTGCCGCCTCGTTCAATACGCCTACTTTGTTCACCATTGCCAACGACCTGAAAAAGATGCAGATAGAGGCAAATGTTGACGAAGCGGACATCGGCAGCGTGAGAACAGGGCAGGCTGTTACGTTCAGTGTAGATGCCTATACTGACGACATTTTCAACGGCAATGTGCGTGAAATTCGCCTGCAACCAACTGTTAGTAACAACGTTGTTACTTACACAGTGATTGTGGAAGCCCCTAACCCGGACGAAAAACTGTTCCCCGGAATGACAGCAAATATCGCCATCATAACCAGCAGAGAAACAGGAATTTGCCTGCCAAATCAAGCCATGAATTTTGAACCTGCAAAGGAAGTTTTTGCTCATTATAAAATGAACGCGCCAAAGCAAATGCCCGCAGCCAAACATCAGGCGTGGGTGGAAACGCCAAACGGTATTGAGGTAAAAACAATAGAAACAGGCAGCACAGACGGCATTAAAACCATTGTAAAACAAGGACTTAACGCAGGCGACAAGGTCATTCTTTCGGCAACAGAAAGGCAGCCCGACACCGCCGCCGAAGCCGCAGGTAACCCGCTAATGCCAAGCCCGCCGAAAGGAAGACGCTGATGTGTAAATTAGAATTTAGAAAATTATTAACCTGATTTTTGGATAACAAATAGCCCGTTAGGGTTTGTATATTAATAGAAAAAATTCACCTTAATTAACAGTGAATAGAGTTTTAATTACGAATTACAAATTGATATTTATTAACTGAAAACTAAACTCTAAACTCTATACTCTAAACTCTAAACTCTAAACTCTAAAAAAAGATGAATGAAATTATAAAAACAGAAAACCTTCGCCGCACTTTTCAGGTGGGCAGCGAAGAGGTTCACGCACTGAGAGGCATTTGGTTTGCTATTAGCAGGGGTGAATTTGTAAGCATTATGGGTACCAGCGGCAGCGGAAAATCAACGCTACTCAATATTCTCGGTTGCCTTGACCGCCCCACTGCGGGCGAGTACTACATTGACGGAATTTCGGTGAGCAAACGCTCCAAAGACGAACTTTCGGAAATTCGCAACCGCAAAATCGGCTTCGTGTTCCAGTCCTACAACCTGCTGGCACGCACATCGGCTTTGGAAAACGTGGAACTGCCGTTGCTGTACAATAGTTCCGTAAGCGCCAAAGAGCGGCGCGAGCGGGCTGTGCGGGCTTTGGAACAGGTGGGCTTGGCTGACCGTATGCAGCATTTTCCCAACCAACTGTCGGGCGGACAGCAGCAGCGCGTGGCTATTGCGAGGGCGCTGGTGAACGACCCCGTAATCCTGCTTGCAGACGAGGCTACAGGCAATCTCGATACGCGAACTTCTTACGAAATTATGAGTTTGTTTCAGGATTTGAATGAAGCAGGCAAAACCATCGCCTTTGTAACTCACGAACAGGACATTGCTGCATTTACAACGCGCTCAATTCTGCTTCGAGACGGGCAGATTACCAAAGATACATGCCTGAAACCTCAATCGGCAAAAGTTGCACTGGAAGCATTGACAAATTAACAGGCGGCAATTATTAGAGTTTAGAGTTTAGTTATTAGAGTTTTAATTGCTAATGTTAAGTTAATTATTAAATAGATTTATAATTTGCTGATTAATAGATATTTACAATGACAACTTCTAAAAATTGCTTATTTGTTGCTGTACTTCGTTTTCTAAATGCTCATTTACATTAAGTAAATTCTGCTTTTGAAAAACTGTATGCCTGAAATAATCTGATTTTTAGAAGTCCCCATATTTAAAATTTAAACTTAAAAAAAGATGAATATTATCAATTTAATAAAACTTGCTTACCGTGCATTGATACGCAATAAAACCCGCGCTTTTCTTACGGCTTTGGGCATTATTATCGGCATTTCGTCAGTTATTGCGATGGTCAGTCTGGGGCAAAGTTCGCAGAGAAGCATTAACGACCAGATTTCGTCAATGGGTACAAATTTGATAACCGTAATGCGTTCCAATCAGCGTTCCGGCGGCGTTAATGTTGGCTCTGCCAACGTGCAAACGCTTACCGAAAAAGACGTTGACGCTATCACGGCGCGTGCAAAATATGTCAGCGCCGCTTCGCCTTTTGTGCAGGCAAGCGGGCAGTTGGTGAACGGCGCAAACAACGCGCCCGGCAGCATTCAGGGCGGCAATACGCAATATCTCGGCATCAGAAAATACGAAATTGCCGAAGGCGCAAACTTTACCGACCAGGACATAAGAAGCGCCGCAAAAGTGTGCCTTGTGGGTAAAACGGTAATTACCAACCTTTTCCCAAACGGAGAAGACCCTGTCGGAAAAATCATTCGTTTTAATAAAATTCCAATTAAAATTATCGGAGTTTTGAAAAGCAAAGGACAAAATCAAATGGGTATGGACCAGGATGACGTGGTTATTATGCCTTATTCAACCATCCAAAAGCGCATTTTAGCGATAACTTACATTCATCAGATTGTTGTTTCGGCAACTTCCGAAACAACCGCCAACCTCGCTACCGATGAGATTGAGAGCATTTTGCGCAACACGCACAAACTCAAAGCAGGGCAGGAAGACGACTTTCAGGTGCGCACACAGCAGGAAATGCTCGAAATGATGAACTCCGTTACGGGCTTTCTGACGGCGCTTTTGGCTGCAATAGCCTCTATTTCGCTGATTGTGGGCGGCATCGGCATTATGAACATTATGTATGTAACTGTAACAGAGCGTACAAAAGAAATAGGGCTGCGAATGTCCATTGGCGCGCGCAACCGCGATATTATGTGGCAATTTCTTTGCGAAAGCATTATTTTAAGTCTGATAGGCGGAATTTTCGGCATCCTGCTCGGATTGCTTATTTCATACATTGCATCGGCGCTGCTGAACTGGCCATTCTCAATCAGCGTTCCCGCAGTGGCGCTGTCGTTTGTTGTGTGTGCCGCAACCGGAATTTTCTTCGGATGGTATCCTGCCAAAAAAGCCGCAAGTTTGGACCCCATAAATGCGCTTCGATATGAATAAAGGGAACGCCTGAAATCAATTAGCAATTAGCAGATAGCAATTAGCAATTACGAATTCTCAATTGCTATCTGCTATCTGTAGTACACAAATCGGAATTTGAAAAAATGAATGTCGTTGATTTTAGGAAACTTGTGACGTGACGGGCTGCAATGGGGGTTAATTGATTTGCCAATAACCTGTTTTTTTACTGCCAACACGAGAAATTATCCCTTTTCCTTTCAGTTGTCTGATATTGTTGTCGATTGTGCGAATTGGTTTCATTAATTTTTGCGCTATTTCATAAGATTTTATTTGAGTATTTTCTTTTATTAACGCAATGATTTCCCTTTCTGTGAAATTTAATCCACCATTTAATCCACCATTTTTATTTTCAGATTTGTCAATATATTGATACATAGCATTCTCAATCACATCAAGCATAAAATCAATGAACGGTCGGCAATCAACCTCGGCGTCTTTGTTGTGCGATTGTTGCAATGCTTCATAGTATTGTGTCTGATTGTGATAAATCATTGTTTCCACCGGCAACCACTCAAAAATTTCATTCCATTTTGTGAGCACAAGCGTTTGCCAAAGCCGCCCGATTCTACCGTTTCCATCGCGGAAAGGATGAATATGCTCTATCATAAAGTGCATTGCTGAACTTTTTAATAATGCGTGTGAATCGGTAGCTTTACCCCATTCAAACAATTCTTCAATCAATGCAGGAACTTGCTTAAAATCTGCTCCTGAATGTAAAATTTCCCTGTTGCTATTCACTACCGCCACGCCCACAGTACGAAACTGCCCTGATTCTACTACCAAATTTTCAGTAATAAGACGATGCGCTTTCAGAAAATCATCAACATTATATGGATTCAAATCGGCAATTTGTTCGTATGCCGCGAAAGCATTTTTTACCTCTTTTATATCGTGCAAGGGGGCAAAAACCGTTTTCCCGTTAATCACATCAAAGACCTGCTGCACAGTAAGTCGATTGCCTTCAATAGCTGTAGTAGAGCCAATTGAAAGAATGCGGTTGTTTCTTCGCAAGTGCAACACATCTTTCGACTGCTCTTCAGATATTTTCACACGCTCCAACAGAGCATATATTTTACCTATTTGCTCGTGCCACAACGGGTTATTTGTGAAGGAATCATTCATTGTTTTCATATTATTCTATATGATTTAATGCTTCCGAAAAATCTTTAACAAGTTCAGTTGCAATCTTTTTAACTTCACTATTCGTTACTCTATCGTTTGTTCGCACCCAAGAAACAGGTTCAAATGGATAACGCAAAGAAGTTTTTAATGTTTGTAAGTTCTTTTGGACTAAATACTCAATCGCTTCCCTATGACTTCTTTCTACTGTGTGATATTTTTTATCATCGGGGAGAGTAAAAGAAAATAGAATTAAATCTTCTGATAAATTTATTTTTTCGTTCCAATTCGTTTATTGACTGCTTTATTATTCCTAAATCCGCTTTTCCCGCTTTCTTTATTGTCAAGTTTCACAACGTTGTTGATTAACTTGACATATATATAGGGGTAATATTGAGGAATTTTGCGCGTAATTTTGCCAAAAAGCGTAAAATAAGTAGGGAAATTGTATTTTTTGAGAATTTGCAAATCTTGCGCCGATTTCGCTTTCTGCAACCCTACAGAAGTGCTTTTGCCACCAAGCCGCATTTTGACTACATATTCATCGAGAAATATTTTTTTGATGTCATTGTTCAAAAACCAGCGCAACGAAATTTCATAGTCGCTTGCTATTGAGAAGTTTATATCGTAATCACCATATTTTTCAAAAATATTTTTCTTAACAAAAATGGTTGTGTGCAACGGTATCCATCCGAATTTTAAATATCTCATTCTGAATGGTTTGGCTCTATAAATACGTTTTACTTTTTCAATATCTTTTCTGTCAACATATTTCCCGTTGGCATAGAGCAAATCGGGGTTGGTTCGCTCAAATTCGGCGGCAATTTTTGCCAAAGTATCTTCTGCGAAAAACAGGTCGTCGCTGTGCAAAACACCGATTATATCGCCTGTAGCGTGCCGAATGCCCTTATTCAGCGCGTCATACAAGCCGCCGTCCTTTTCCGAAACGTAGCAGGCAAGTCGGTCGCTGTATTGCTCAATTATCTGTTGCGTGCCGTCCGTAGAGCCACCGTCAATAACGATATGCTCAATGTTTGTGTACGTTTGCCCCAAAACCGACTCAATGCAATCGGCAATGCAACGGCGGTTGTTATACACTATGGTTATTATCGAAATTTTCACTGTTCTTTATGTTTTATCCAAATTCCGTGTTATAAATTTTTATGCAAAATTAGTATTTTTTTTCTAATGTCGCTATTAGAACATAGAACATAGAACATAGAACATAGAGTGTAGAGTATAGTTAAAACTTCACTAACCACTAACCACTAACTGACAAATATCATAAGTTCGTTGACAAATTTGTATCACAAGTTCGTTTACATTAACGACTTAATTTTTTTCAAAACCTCTCTAATGGTTTGTGAGAGAGGATTTTGAAAAGAAAAAAACGTTGTTAGTGCTTAGTGGTTAATTGCTAATTCAAAATTCAACGCCTAACTATTTCTAACTATACCTAACTCTATTCAATTCTCAATTCTCAATTCTCCACTAACCACTAACCACTAACCACTAGCCCCCGTTTTTTCCAGTTTCAATATTTTCCCTTGCCATGCGCCTGTCGTTGTGCAGAACGGGCGTTCTGAGGTGAGCGTAATTTCCGTGTCCTGCACATTGTCATCGAGCAGGTCGCGGCAAATGTAGCGGTCGCCTTCGGGCATTCCGAAGTACATAAACGCCTCGTGCGGAATGCGGACTTCGGTTTGGAGCGCGGTGTCGTGAAAATTCAGCGCTACAAATATTATTTCGTCCTTAAATTTGCGCATATATGCAAATTGCCCGTGAGTGTTGAACTTTGGGTTGTCAAAGTTCGCGTATTCGAGGTCGTACATTTGTCCTTCGGCAATCGCCTTTTCTTCGAGCGCAATTTTATTTAATTTTTTATAAAAATTTCTTAAATCTCGCTGCTCGTCTGTCATTTTTGCGCCATCAAACTTCCCGTTGTTAGTCCAGTTCTGAAAACTGCTGATGCTGCAATAGTCAAAAATAGATGTCCGACCGTCAACGCCGCTAAACCCTTCGGAGTTCATGCCCAACTCACCCGTTTCCTGCCCAAAATACAGCATAAAAGGAGCGCGTGTGAGCGTTGCGGCAACAATCATCGCGGGCTGCGCATAAATGCCGCTACCGCAGAAAAACCCCGACCCGATGCGCTGCTCGTCATGGTTCTCAAGAAAATTGAGCATGTTATCTTCTATTCCGTCCAAGGCTTGCCACGCCTGGGTAATGTTGCGTGCAGGATGGCTGCGGCTCATAACGTTCCGCAAAGTATCGTACAACCCAACCTTGTCGTACAGGTAATCAAATTTCCCGTTGCAAATCAGATTCCTGTATTCGGCGGGGTTGTATGCTTCGGCAATAAACATGATGTGCGGGTAACGCTCTTTAACACTGCTAATTGCGAAATTCCAGAACGCTACCGGCACCATTTCTGCCATGTCGCAGCGAAAACCGTCAACGTTTTTTTCTGCCCAAAACAGCAAAATGTCGCGCATCTTAAACCACGTATCGGGTACCGGATAAAACTGCTCCTGACAGCCCTCAACATAATTTACTCCATAATTCAACTTCACGGTTTCGTACCAGTCGTTGCGCGTTGGGTGCGCTGTAAACCGGTCATTTCCGGTTGCTTTTGCGGGAAATTCGCAGTAGCCGTCAATATCGAAATCGGGCTGAAACGCTTCGTTTGGAACATAGTAGAAGTTATTCAGCGGCGAAAAAAACCACGCCGGATTGTCTTTTGCGCCCAAATCGTCCACGCCTGCCGGCTTTGCGTCCGAAAAATACTCGCGGGCAACATGATTGGGAACAAAATCAATAATCACTTTCAGCCCTGCACGGTGCGTGCGCTCCACAAGCGCCTGAAATTCAGCCATCCTGTCCGGTACGCTTTCTGCCAGGTCGGGGTCAACATCGTAATAATCTTTCACGGCAAAAGGCGCACCGGCATTACCTTTTACCAGCGCATCGTGGTCTTTTTTTATCCCGAAGCGGGTATAGTCTGTGCGCGTGGCGTGCTCCAAAACACCGATAAAATAGATGTGAGTTGCGCCAAAGTCGCGGATTTCGCGCAAAGCCTTGTCTGTAAACGAGTTGAACTTACCGCAACCGTTCTCTTCCATGCTTCCGTTGTGTTTATTTGCGGTAACATAATTACCGAATAAACGCGGAAGTACTTGATATATAACGAATTTCATGATGATTTTAATTTAGAATTTAATTATACAAATATAAGATTTTTTTTACAAAAAATAGCAAAAAAGAAAATTAGTAGAGTTTAGATATTAGAGTTTAGATATTAGAGTTTAGATATTAGAGTTTAGATATTAGAGTTTAGATATTAGAGTTTAGATATTAGAGTTTAGAGTGTAGTACAATTCAATCAAAAAATGAAAATTCAGTAAATCACTGACCACTGACCACTAACCACTGACCACTAACAAACTGCCTTATGCTAATCATTTAAAAATCGCGCTGCTATCCAAGCCATTGCGCCAACTCCGTAGCGCAATGCCTCCTCGTCAATCTGAAAAGTTGCACTGTGGAGTTCGCCTGTGTTGACATTCGTGGCGCCGCGCACTCCAAAGCGGAAAAAAGCGCCCGGATATGTTTGCGAAAAAAAACCAAAATCTTCCGCCGTGAGGCGCACTTCCAAATCCTTAACGTTTTGGCTGCCAACAAATTCTTGGGCATACTTTCGCGCCTCTTCGGTAACAAGCGGGTCGTTATCAACGCAGGGATAGCCTTCGGGCATCGCTATTTCTGCCGTGCAGCCAAAAGCGGCAGCAGTTTCGGTGATGATGCGGCGAATATGCGGTTTCGCTTCTTCGCGCCACGTCTCGTCAAGGGTGCGGAATGTCCCCGACAAGTGTACTTCGTTGGGAATCAGGTTAGTAGCCCCGTTGCCAACGAACTTTCCGAAGGTCAAAACCATTGGTACAAGCGGGTGGCAAAGTCTGCTCTTAACCTGCTGCAAGGCTACAAGCGCTTGTGCCGCCGCCAAAACTGTGTCGTTAACTTTGTGAGGCAGTGCGCCGTGTCCGCCCTTTCCTTTTATTATAACATGAATCTCGTCGGCAGAAGCCATAATTCTACCCGCAAGGAAAGCCAGTGTCCCCACGGGGTAATCAATAGAAACATGCTGAGCCAGAACGACATCGGGCGGGTCATCATTAAATACTCCGTCATCAAGCATCAACTTTGCCCCGCCGGGCGACTTCTCCTCGCCGGGCTGAAAAACCAGTAGAATTTTGCCCGATATATTACTTCTCAATTCGTTCAAAACCTCTGCCACGCCCAGCAAGCAAGCCGTATGCGCGTCATGTCCGCAAGCATGCATTACTCCCTCATTGGTCGATTTATATGCAAGCGAAGTCTGTTCCGACACAGGCAAAGCATCCATATCGGCACGAAGAGCAATGGTTTTGCCACCGCATTTGCCCTCAATGGTTGCCAAAATGCCGGTACCCGCTATTCCCGCACGATATGGAATCTGCATCCTGTCCAACTGACTTTCAATGTAGCGCGATGTTTGAAATTCAACGTAAGACAGTTCGGGATAGGCATGCAGTCTGCGGTAATGATTTTTTACCGATTCAATATTCTTTTCTGTATATTTTTTTAATGTTTGAATATCAAGCATTTCCATTTATATATTTTTTTTCAATAATTATTATCTGTTTTGACATTATAGATATGAAAAATAAACAAGATATGACGGTTTATATATTTCGCATCCCTAAATTATTGCAAAATTAGGCCTTTATTTTTAATCCTGTAAATAATTTTTAAGGAAACAGGTTTTTCAAAAATTTATTTTACTTTTGCATGAAAAAAATAAAAAATTATGCGAATAGTTTTTATGGGGACTTCGGAATTTGCGGTAGCGAGTTTGGAGCAACTTATTGAAAACCAATATAATATAGCAGGCGTAGTAACCACTCCCGACAAGCGTCAAGGGCGCGGACACAAGGTTCAATTTTCAAAAGTAAAGGAATTTGCTTTGGCAAAAAACTTGCCGCTGCTTCAGCCGGACAAGTTGAAAGACGAGCAGTTTCTTGCAGAATTAAAATCGTGGAACGCCGATTTGCAGATAGTTGTGGCGTTCCGTATGCTGCCTGAGGCGCTGTGGAGAATGCCGCCGCGTGGCACTTTCAACCTGCATGCCTCTCTGCTACCACAATATCGCGGCGCCGCGCCCATCAATTGGGCTATTATAAACGGCGAGACTGAAACAGGCTGCACAACTTTTTTCCTCACAAGCCAAATTGATACAGGAAAAATCATTTTGCAGGAAAAAATACCAATTTCCCCAAGCGACAATGCCGGCACATTGCACAACAAGTTGATGATACTTGGGGCGAAGATGGTGTGCCACACAGTTGATTTGATGGAAAAAAATGAAGCCAAGCCCGTTGAACAGTCCTGTTTTCACAGGCAAAATGAAGACCTTAAACCCGCGCCCAAAATTTTCAGGGACACCTGCAAACTTGATTTCAATTTATCTGTAAACGAGGCGTTTAACTTTGTGCGCGGACTGTCGCCGCAGCCTGCTGCGTGGGCAGAAATTCGCCTTTTAGAAAACTCAGACCCTTTGATTCTGAAAATCTTTGAGGCAGAGAAAATCATTGAAAATCACGACTTTGCAAATGGGACATTTGTAAGCGACTACAAAAAGTCGGCAAAGATTGCCCTGCCCGATGGATTTTTGGAACTTAAAAGCGTGCAGGCGCCCGACAAAAGACGGATGCAGGCAGAAGAGTGGCTTCGCGGACTGAGATAATCTTATGAAACGAACACGATTAACAAAACACACAAGTTTATGATTATGTTGTCGTGTGAGTTCCATCTGACCTTAAAAAATAAAATTTAAACAGATGAAAAAGCGTAATTACATAATAACAAGTGTATTAGTAATTTTATTGGTACTGTTTTTTGTCGCCGACTTGCTTTTTGGAAGTATCTCAATCAGTCTCTCCGATTTCTTCAAAACAATTTTCGGGACACAAAACGACAGGGTTGTACACGAAATTATTGTCAATTATCGTCTCACAAAGGCGCTCACAGCCGTTTTAGCAGGCGCAGGGCTGTCTGTTTCGGGCTTGCTGCTGCAAACTCTTTTCCGCAATCCGCTTGCCGACCCTTACATTTTAGGGGTCAGTTCGGGCGCGAGTCTGGGGGTGGCTGTTGTTGTGCTTGCCTCGTCATTGGCGCCTGCTGTGCTTTTGCAAAGCGGATGGGCGCAAATTGTGGCGGCTATTGTCGGCGCTTCTGCCGTGCTCGCTCTGGTTGTGTTTTTTTCGTTCAGAGTGCGTAGCGTGGTTTCGCTGCTTATAATAGGGATAATGTTTGGCGCTATTGCCTCGGCTATCGTAACCATATTGCAAAATATGAGCAACCCCGACTTTCTGAAGATTTTTATTGCATGGACTTTTGGCTCACTCAGTTCGGTAACATGGTCGTATATGATTGTTTTATTGCCCGTTACAACGGCAGGGATATTATTTGCCTGTCTGTTGCAAAAATCACTTGACGGGCTGCTTTTAGGCGAAAAATATGCCGCTTCGTTAGGAATTTCCGTAAAAAGGATGCGCCTGCTGATAGTTCTGACGGCAGGAATCTTGTCGGGCAGTCTCACGGCGTTCACAGGACCCATTGCTTTTGTGGGAGTAGCCGTGCCGCATTTGGCACGCGGACTGTTTCGCACTTCACAGCATAGGATTTTGCTGACAGCATGCATTTTATGTGGCGCAATTTTGTTGCTCGCATGTGATATTATTACGCAGATTCCCGCCAGCGCTTTGCCGCTCAATACCGTATGCGCATTGCTCGGTGCGCCTGTTATTATTTATATTTTATTAAAAAATAAATAAACAGATAAACATACAGAGATGTAAGCTTTGCTTATGTCGTTGGCGTAATAAGATTAGAATAATTGAGAATTGAGAATTGAGAATTGAGAATTAGGGGTTGTTAGGTATAGTTAGAAATTGTTAGATATGGTTAGGAAATAGTTAGAAACTTTAATCAATTAGCAATTAGCAATTAGCAAATCGTAATTCGTAATTCGTAATTGGATTTAGTTAGGTATAGTTAGAAATAGTTTTAATTCTCAATTCCTTCATTAACATGAAATTTAAAATGTATTTAATAAATTGATACACAGTTTTATAAGATATTTTTAAATCCATTTTTATTATTATAGATGGCAATATGGATATTATGTTTCGCATTGAATAAAGAGTTAAAAATTTGTTACTCTTGAACATTTCCTTCAAAAAATCAAAAAAAAATCCGTAAATTTGCCCGTCCAATTCATTCACAATTTGTAACATTTTATTTGTAATTTATATATCATTATATGTCAGCATTTTACGGACACATTTCACAAATTATCGGTCCTGTGGTCGATGTTTTTTTTGAACTGAGCGAAAAAAACGAGTTTAAACTTCCTGCAATTCACGATGCCCTGGCGGTGGAGCGTGATGGCGGTGGCGAGTTAATCGTTGAAATACAGCAACATATTGGCGAGAACACAGTGCGCGCGGTTGCAATGGACAGCACAGACGGGCTGCGGCGCGGGCTGAAAGTGCGCGCGCTTGGCTCGCCGGTGAGCATGCCTGTAGGCACGCAGATTAAAGGGCGCCTGATGAACGTAGTGGGGGATACTATTGATGGTATGCCTGCACTCAATAAGCAGGGAGCATACCCCATTCACCGCGAGCCGCCAAAATTTGAAGAACTAACAACGAGCGACGAAATTCTTTTCACCGGAATTAAAGTTATTGATTTGCTGCAGCCGTTCCCCAAGGGCGGAAAAGTAGGACTGTTCGGCGGCGCCGGTGTCGGTAAAACGGTTATTATTATGGAGTTAATCAACAATATCGCCAAAGGACATAGCGGCTTTTCGGTGTTTGCAGGCGTGGGCGAGCGCACACGCGAAGGCAACGACCTGCTGCGCGATATGATTGATTCAGGCGTAATAAAATATGGCGAAGAATTTAAAAAAGGTATGGAGCAGGGCGACTGGGACTTATCCAAAGTTGATATGTCGGAAGTGGCGAAGTCGCAGGCAACGCTTGTGTTCGGGCAAATGAACGAGCCGCCGGGTGCGCGTAAATCGGTTGCCCTGTCGGGGCTGACGGTTGCAGAATCGTTTCGAGACGGCGATGGCGACAGCGACAGCAGCGGACACGACATCCTGTTTTTTATCGACAATATTTTCCGCTTTACGCAGGCTGGCTCGGAAGTTTCCGCATTGCTTGGGCGAATGCCCTCAGCAGTAGGTTATCAGCCTACTCTGGCTACCGAGATGGGGCAAATGCAGGAGCGCATAGCATCCACCAAACGCGGCTCTATAACCTCTGTGCAGGCGGTTTATGTGCCGGCTGACGACTTAACCGACCCCGCGCCGGCAACAACATTCTCGCACCTTGACGCAAAAACAGTGCTGAGCCGTAAAATCTCGGAACTCGGAATCTTCCCGGCAGTTGACCCGCTCGATTCTACTTCGCGCATTCTGAACCCCGAAATTGTGGGCGACGAGCATTACCAGACCGCGCAGAGCGTTGTGCAGATTTTGCAGCGCAACAAAGAATTGCAGGACATAATCGCTATCCTCGGAATGGACGAACTGTCTGACGAGGACAAAATTACGGTCAATCGCGCCCGCAAAGTGCAGCGATTCCTCTCGCAGCCTTTTTTTATGGCAGAACAGTTTACGGGGGTGCCGGGAGTGATGGTGCCAATTAACGAAACTATTCGCGGCTTTAAGATGATTCTGAACGGCGAACTGGACAAACTGCCCGAAATGGCGTTCCTTAACGTAGGTACAATTGATGACGCTATAGCAAAAGGGAAAAAATTGCTGGAACAAAGCGGAAAACAGATTGATTTTTAAAAGTTGTCAGAAGAATAAAAATCACCCCATATTCCACCTTTGCAGGCAGTAGAGACGCGGCACGCCGCGTCTCTACTGCTTCTAATAATTAAGAAATGAAAAATTAATAATGACTAATGAAATACGCAATAATGAAAAATCTAATAATCGCAATAGTAAGGGCGCGATTAATTGCGCCTCTGCTCTGTGCCTCTCTGTACAACCTCCCGCTTTGGCGGGACAAGTTCCGTGTTTCTCTGTGAAATTTATTTTTCACAGAGAGACACGGAGAACACACAGAGGGACACAGAGTTATGAAAATCCTTCCGGATTTAAGGGATTTTGTTAGTTTTGAAAATTATGTAAAAAAAAACAATAAAAATTTGCAGTTAAAAAATAAAGTATTAAATTTGCATCGCTAATTTGCTTATAAACAGGCAGATATAGTAAAAATGTTTATCAATTTGTTTTATTTTTTTTCAAATAAATAAATTGATAAAAAACGCAGTGCGCAGGGGCTGCGCAAAAAATATAGTTTTGTGAAATTAGCATTTGACTAATATCTTTCTTACAAAAAATTTGGCGATTTTGAGTTCGAGAAAGTTGAAGTTAAAATGTTCGCGTTTTTGGCGTGGACTTTTAATTAATTCTGTTCGAGCGGGTTACGCCAAATACCATTGTAAGCGGGATATTTTAAAAGTATCGCGCTTTTTTGTGTGCAAAACTGTGAACAATTAGCAATTAGCAATTAGCAGATAGCAATTCTCAATTCTCAATTCTGAATTAATAATTATTCAAATAACATTTTAAATTTTAATTTTAACAAAAATGAAAAAGAGTATTTTAATTTTGGGCTTAACAGCCCTGATGAGCAGCGGACAATCTTTGTTCGCGCAGGTGGGTATCAACACCGATACCCCGAAAACGACCTTGGACATTGTCCAAAAAGACACCGCAACAGTCAAAGGCAGGGGTTTCCGCCTTGTTGACGGAAATGAAAGAGAAACTTTTGCTTTGATGTGCGATGCAGACGGCGTGGGCACGTGGAAACAGATTACAATGCCTGTTATCTTTGGCAAGTTTGTAAATAAAATAATCAATTTTCCTTTTAAGAAGATAGGCGGCGGATCAACAGGAATAGATTCTTTATATCTTAACACAGGCGCATACATTGATTTGCCTCCGGGAATGTGGCGGGTAGATGTGATTTGTCTTCTGTGGGGTAATCCTGTGGATTCGATGGTAACTAAAGACTATAAAATGTGGTTTCGGGGAACTTTTGGCGACAATGCCGAAAGCAGAGACGTATCTCCCGATGTGGGTATTCCAAGCATGACAGGCTACAAATTAATAAGCGGTATGAAAGAACCCAACGTAGGCTATAATTTTGTTTCCGGTTCGGTAATCATCAGAAATACAGGAATGGCAATCAAAAGAGATTCTTTTATTTTGGGTTCAGTTGATTTATTTAAAGGCGCGAGAGATGCCACCATTACAAGCAATGCGACTTTTGCAAGGTACAATAGCGTTTTTAACGAAAATTCGATAACTGCCATACCCATTAATCTGCCTGATGGTATATCGTACTGACAGATATAATCAAGGGAACTCCTAAAAATTGTTTATTTGTCCCTGAACAATTTTTGTTATCGGAATACTACTGATGCACTAAATTGTTAAAAAAATTAACTAAATAAAATTTTTACTGTCCGCTAAACATTTTTTTACTCAAAAAAATGTTTAGCGGACAGCAATAATTATTTATTAATGGAATATTGTGAACTTCGTGCAACCTCCCGCTTTGGCGGGAAAAACTTTGCGTCCTTTGCGGTTAAATATTTTTATTCCGCACACCTGCTTATCCACTTTACGCCGTTCCACGTCTCTACACAAAGCGTAGTGGTGTTAAAAATGGTCAGCCCGCAGGCTTTGCCTTTTTTTTCGGCAATAAATTCGGCGGTGGCTGTCATAGTGTCGCGGTGTGCCGTGCTCATTTGCGGCAGGCGCAAGCCTTTTGTGTTGCTACCTATCAGTTCGAGAACCGAAAAACGCTGCGGAACACTATCCGCTCCAATGGTTACCTGCGAATATGCATTCGCTCCGTAAAATGTAATTGTGCACAGCAAAAACATTTTGAAAAAGAAATTATTAGTCATAAAAAACCGGTTTTAAGTTAAATTGTTAATTATTAATCGCTAATTGCTAATTACTAATTGCTAATTGCTAATTGTTAGTCGGACTTTAAAATTCTGCCACACATCTGGCGTGCCTTGCGTCCGCTTTGCCGTTATAGTTATTACCTGCGCCCACGTTGTTTGTAGTGAAGCCCAATGAAAGCGATTGATGAGGGGAGTCGTAGTACGTACTACTCCAAAAGCGTCCGTGTGTACCTGCCACCTGCAACTCGCCACTATCGTAGTAACGGAAGCCCGAAGCGGGCAGGAATATTTTCTCGCCCGTATTGGGATTAGTTACTATTGCACCGCCAAAAGCAGTAGCAGATGTACCGTTAGAGGCACGCCATTGCCATGTATTGTTAAGACCTGCATAATTGGAATTCAGTATATCCGTGTCAGTGCCTGTACCTCTGTATATATCCCACCAGTTCCAGCGTGAGGGAATGCGCCATCCTGAGGGACAGGGATTGTTGCCGGGTCTGGTCCACGTGAAAGTAAGAGAGCCCTGCGCACTGCGGTCGTTATTTGATGCAGTACCCCACAAAGCGTTGTCGTGACCGCTGCTGTAATACCAGTCCTGATTGCCGTTAGAAGTTGCGTCAGTTGCCTTTATGAATTTACCGTAATGAACATCGTTTGCGACTACCTGATGGGTAGACGTATTATAAGCAGGACGAGTGTTAACTCTATAGGAAAGCGTGTCGGCAGTATTGGCAGGTGTTGTGCCAAAAGGTATTATCTGATTGCTTCGGCTTGCATTTTTACTCCAAACAACATTCTGGTGCCCGTCTGCAACGCGCCCCCACTGGTAAAAGTCGCCAATGTCTCCTGCATCATTATTGGGAACATAGCCGCCGCCGGGCGTCCAGTCTGCGCTTTGCCCAAGGCTCAGAAGAGCAACTTTCATTGTGCCTGTACCGTTAGAGCCTCCCTGACCTTTGCGTAAAGTAAGGTATTTCACACCATTATTTTCGCTGTAACCCGCAGATGTGGTTTTGATAAAAATGATGTCCAAAAGGTTGTCGGCAGTGGTTGCATAACCTTTTGAATTGGTAATTTTGCATTTAAACCACAATGTTTCGCTTTTGTAACTGCCCGAATAGTAATTGTCTGCAAAATTGGCAGGAACAGTGAAAAAAGGAGAATTTGGAGCATTCGCAATGGGAGTGAAACTGCCGGCAGAACCGCTCGTGCTTACCGACCACTCGTAATCAGTACCTATGCCTGCGGTGCTGTATGCCTCAAGGGTCTGGTGTTGAAAGTCGTACATCACGTTGACAAAGGCAGTGAGGTTAGCGTTAGGCGCCAGATTGCAGTTGCCAAGATTCACCCTCAGGGCTGTACGTGCAGGCGGCGTGCAGTTGGCAACTCGCTGCTCGGCATAGTAAATAACGCTCGAAGAGAGCGCAACAGTGGAGGCATATTTATTGCCGCCCGAAGCAGAATTGTAAATATCTGCGCCGCCGGTTTTTGCCTCAAGGTCAGCAATAGTAGCGCCATTGCAAAAGTTGTAAGTTGTGCCCAAAGTGGGAAAAGAAATATCGTCGCAGGGCATACATTCCACAATCCACTTTTGTCCGTTCCATGTCTCTACGCAGTGCGTAGTAGTGTTAAAAATCTGCAGTCCGCGTGCCCTGCCGTTTTTTTCTGCGATAAATTCGGCAGTGGCAGTCATAATGTCGCGGCTTGATGTGTTCATTTGCGGCAAGCGCAAGCCTCTTGTGTTGTCGCCTATCAGTTCAAGGAGAGAAAAACGCTGAGGAAGGCTATCTACTCCAACGGTTACCTGCGAACATACATTCGCCTCGCAAAACGTAATTGCACACAGCAAAAACGTCTTGACGAATAAATTATTAGTCATAAGAAAACTGGTTTTTAGTTAAATTGCATTATTAATTGTTTGGGGACTCCTGAAAATTAGATTATTTTAGGCGGACTTCATTTTCAATTCATTTTCAAAAGCGCAGTTTACTTAATGTAAATGAGCATTTTGGAAATGAAGTTCAACGACAAATAAGCAGTTTTTTAAGAGTTCCTGTTAGAGATTTTTTAGTTTTTTAGTTTTTTTAAATCAAGGCTTATAAATCGAAACTTTTTGCTTGTTATTTGCTAACAGTCTGCGTAGTTGTATAGAGTTTTGTAATGTTTTATTTTTGCAAAAGTACAAAAAATATTTCAATTAACGAACTGTTTTTTAATTAGTTAGATATTTTTTTTTATAAATTTAAACAAACTCTGTGTCTTTGCAGTTCCGGGCAATGCCCCTACACATTATTAATTATGTGATTGTTTTTGTCCGCGAATTATACGAATTAACGCAAATTATTTTTCTATCCACAGATTTAGTTAACGCTGATTTCCAATTCACGGATTTACATGAAGTGTTTTTTTTATACAGTCTTTAACGCCCGCCTGACAGAATTTTCAGTTTCTCAAATTTTCTTGTCAATAAATAGATGACAAAGCAGGCAAAAATTGCCACTGTAATTTGCAGGATAACAGACAGATACGGATTGATGACATACAACGCCAATAAAGGAAATGTGGTTACAATAACCGGAGAATGATACAGATGCAACAGGTACGAAAATCCGCCGACATTGAAAAAACGCAGTTTCAGGTTGAAAAAAACAGTAAAAATAAGAAGCGCGACAACGTATTTGTAAGTGTAAATATCAGTTATCAGTATGGCAAATATGCTGATTATAAGTAATATGGAAATAATGTACGGATAAAATCTCTTCACATATTTTTCAGTATGGGCAATTACTGCGCCGGTAAGAAACAGCGCCAAAATATCGTAACGCAAAAGCAAATGTCCAAACACCGCGTATGGAACAAGTATCAGCAGCATATAAAAATTCCTGTTGCGCACGAGTTCTATCAGTGCAAAAATGATGAATATATCGCGTATGAAATACGTTGGAGGATTGACAGGAGCAGAGTTCAGCGCAAACAAGCCTTCTGTAATCAAGGAATAATCAAATGATAAACGATTCAAAAAGTTGTAGCCGAAACCGTAGTAAGCAATCAGGTTGGCAGCGATAACCACACCATTTGCAATCAAATATGGTATTGCCAAAGTTCTGACTTTTTTTGCAAAAATGCTTTTCCTGTTTTTCGAGGACGTCCAATACAGATACCCCGATATGATAGAAAGTGTCAGCGTACCAAGTTGCGGCAAATCCTCTATTATGTAAACAAAAACGCCACTATCAAGAGTATTTCTTGTGTGAGTAAATGTAATCAACACTACTGCAATCAGCCGCAATATTTCTATATTGTATTTCATCTGTTTAAATTTTATTTTTTAAGGTCAGATGGAACTCACGCGTCAACATATTCATAACCTTGTGTGTTTTGTTAATCGTGTTCGTTTCATTAATCTACTCTCCTTGAAAAATGTCTGTTTTTAGTGCGCATACATATTA
>JAISWT010000038.1 GCA_031271005.1 Prevotellaceae bacterium
CCTAAAAATTAGATTATTTTAGGCGGACAAGTTTTCAAAAGCGCAGTTTACTAATGTAAATGAGCATTTTGAAAATGAAGTCCAACGACAAATAAGCAGTTTTTAGGAGTTCCCTTATGCGAAACCGTATGGAGTTCTTTTGCGCAAAGAACTGTTTTCAACCGTAAAATTATTATCTAACAAATTGAATTTCAGGTTATTTGTCAAATAATTTCAGGTAGATTTATTAAGTCGTAAAAAACTTTTTTTTCAATGTGCGTGTTTGGAAAACTCAAATTTTTCATGTATTTTTGCCACACTTTACACATTCCCCACTACAAAAAGGTATTATGCACAATTTCAAGGAATTACATTTAGTTCTCGAAGATGGTACAGTTTTTCGCGGCAAATCATTTGGCTTCGAGTTGTCGGTGGCGGGCGAAGTGGTGTTTAATACAGCAATGGTTGGCTACCCCGAAAGTTTGACCGACCCCTCGTATCGGGGGCAGTTATTAGCCCTGACTTACCCACTGACAGGCAATTACGGAGTGCCTGATAACGTTTTTGAAGGAGGACTTTCCACTTTTTACGAGTCGGAAAAAATTCAGGCAAGCGGCTTGATTATTTCCGATTTCTCTTTCCAATACAGCCACTGGAACGCGGCAAAGGGGCTTGACCAGTGGCTGAAAGAGAATAAAACGCCCGCCATTTTCGGCATCGACACTCGCGCACTCACCAAGCGGGTACGGCAAATGGGCGTTATGCGTGGCAAACTGGTTTTCCCTGATGGACAAGACATTCCATTTGTAGACCCCGACCGCGAAAATCAGGTTGCCAAAGTAAGTTGCACGGAAGTAATTCGTTATGGCACAGGCAAATATAAAGTAGCGCTAATTGATTGCGGAGTGAAACACAATATTATTCGCTGTCTGCTAAAACGAGACCTAACAGTTATTCGTGTCCCCTGGGATTACGATTTCAACGCTCTGGAGTTCGACGGACTGTTCATTTCCAACGGACCGGGCGACCCGTCGTGGTGCAGCCCAACAGTTGTCAATATTCAAAAAACGATGGAAACAGGCAGACCCATTTTTGGAATTTGCATGGGAAACCAGTTGCTCGCAATTGCCGGCGGCGCAAAGACCTATAAACTTAAATACGGACATCGCAGCCACAACCAACCCGTGCAACTTGTGGGTACAAAACGCGCTTTTGTAAGCTCGCAAAATCACGGCTTTGCAGTGGATAGCAGCACGCTAAATGACAATTGGCAACCGCTTTTTGTCAATATGAATGACGGAACAAACGAGGGGATTCGACACAAAACAAAACCCTGGTTTTCGGCTCAATTTCACCCCGAAGCAAGTTCGGGACCCACAGACACGGAGTTCTTGTTCGACATTTTTATTCAAGCAATTGAGAAAAAAAAATTGCTGATTTAGAAAATGACGCAATGAAGGAAAAAACGTGCTAACGTTTTTTTTAAGATATGCCTGGTATAAGGCGCGAAAGCGCTAACACTAACATCAGCCGTACGCCATACTCCCCCTCCCTACTCCCCCTCTCTTTTGGAGAGGGGGCTGGGGGGTGAGGTGTGGAGAGGGGGCTGGGGGGTGAGGTTCTAACCACATTAAATTAACAATACCTAAAATCTTTTATATTAAGAAAGTTCAATCATTGCGTTTTCAATAAAAATTAATTTTCGTACCTTTGCGCCTTAAAATTTTTTTCTTATGAATATTTCTTATAATTGGCTTAAAAATTACATCAATACTCCTGACGATGCAAGTGAAGTATCTGATATATTAACATCTATAGGGTTGGAAGTTGGAAAAGTAGAAGAGATTGAGCCTGTCAAAGGCGGTCTCAAAGGGCTTGTTGTCGGCGAGGTATTGACTTGTCGGGCGCACGAAAATTCTGACCATCTGCACGTTACCACTGTCAATGTTGGCGCGGCAGAAGCGTTGCAAATAGTTTGCGGTGCGCCCAATGTATCTGCCGGTCAGAAGGTTATCGTTGCCACCATAGGCGCTACGCTCTACAGCGGCAATGACAGTTTCACCATTAAACGCTCTAAAATTCGCGGCGTAGAAAGTTTCGGAATGATTTGTGCCGAAGATGAAATCGGGGTCGGCGCCAGCCACGCGGGGATTATCGTGCTGCCGGCAGAGGCAGAAGTTGGAACACCTGCAAAAGATTATTATAACATTCAGAGCGACAGCATTTTAGAAATAGACATAACCCCCAACCGCATTGATGCTGCTTCGCACATTGGAGTAGCACGCGATATGGTTGCGTATTATTCTGTCCGCAAACCTCAAATAAAATTACAACTGCCTGATATTAAGAATTTTAGAGTAGAAAATAATTCACTTAAAATTCCTGTCGAAATAAAGAACAGCCAACTCTGTCCGCGTTACACGAGTGTAACAATTTCTGACATGAAAATAGAAGAATCACCTGAGTGGCTCAAAAACAGGCTGTTAGCAATTGGGCAGCGACCAATCAACAACGTGGTTGATGTTACAAATTTTGTGCTGCACGAACTTGGACATCCGCTTCACGCCTTTGATGCCGACAAAATAGTCGGCGGGAAAGTAGTTGTGCAAACCGTGCCCGAAGGCACAAAATTCACCACGCTCGATGGCATTGAACGCACATTAAACGGCTCAGAATTAATGATTTGCGACACCGAAAAACCTATGTGTATTGGCGGCGTCTTTGGCGGAATAGCAAGCGGAGTTACCGGCAATACTCAACGAGTGTTCTTGGAATCGGCATATTTCAATCCTGTAAGCATCAGAAAAACAGCGCGTTATCATGGGCTTAATACCGATGCCTCGTTTCGCTACGAGCGCGGCGCCGACCCCAACATTACCGTTTTTGCACTCAAACGCGCCGCAATGCTGATTTGCGAACTAACGGGTGGGAAAATTTCCGGCGAAATTAGCGATATTTATATTGCTGAAATTCAACCGTTTAACGTGAATTTAAATTTCCAAAAAATTAAGGATTTAACAGGTGTGGATATTGACAGGGAAGTCGTAGAAACTATTCTTAAATCTTTGGAGATAAAGATTTTAGAGGCTAATGAGGCGATGTACAAATTACAAGTTCCGCCTTATCGCGTTGATGTTCAACGAGATGTAGATGTTATAGAAGATATTTTGCGCATCTATGGCTTCAACAATGTGGAAATCACCACAAGCGTAAAATCGGCTATCCAATATTCCGGTAAACCGAACAGGCACAGATTGCAACAACTTGTGTCTGAACAACTTACTGCTCAGGGCTTCAACGAAATTCTAAACAATTCACTGACAAAAGAAGCGTATTATGTCGGGCTGACATCTTTTCCGTCTGCCAATTGTGTGAAACTGCTCAACCCTTTGAGTTCCGACCTTAACGTGATGCGGCAAACGCTGCTTTTCGGCGGGCTGGAAAGCATTGCTCGCAATATTAATCATCAAAATGCAAATTTGAAATTTTATGAATTTGGCAACTGTTACCATTTTCACGCGGAACAAACGGATAAAAATCAGCCGCTCAGTTCTTATTCGGAAAAGTTGCATCTTGCGCTTTGGCTCACCGGTGAAAAATATGTGAAAAATTGGACAGTTAAAAATGCGCCTGCAAGTTTTTTCCAACTGAAAGCATACGTTGAAAATGTTATTAAACGCCTGAATATCAATGAAAAAATGCTTGTCAGCGCCGAAGTTCATAACGATTTGTTAACCAAAGCGTTGATGGTTACTACGCACAACGCAAAACCGCTTGCGATTTTTGGAACCGTTTCGCCGGAAGTTCTGCAACAGTTTGGTATTGAGCAAGATGTGTATTATGCTGATTTTAACTGGAACAATCTAATTCACCTCTCTGCACAAACTCAAATCAGGGCACAGAATTTGCCAAAATATCCTGCCGTTTCGCGCGACTTGGCGCTTTTGCTTGATAAATCTGTTAAATTTGCAGAGATTGAAAAAATTGCATATCAAACGGAAAAAAAATTGCTGAAAAAAGTTACGCTTTTTGATGTTTATGAAGGTAACAGTCTTCAAGCAGATAAAAAATCATACGCCGTAAGTTTTATTCTCCAAGATGAAGAGAAAACACTGAACGACAAGCAGATAAATATGATTATGCAAAAACTGCAAAACGCTTTTGAGACACAATTGGATGCCAAGTTGAGGTAAAAACATTCCAGTAACTTCTTTATAATGACTGCATTGCGGCGCTGTCATTTTGACAGGCGTCAAAATGACAGCGCCAACTTTTTACTGTTGGCGCCTAACAAGGAGATTAATTTCTTAAAAATTCAACTTATAAGTGATATTTATTTTATCGGCTTTTCGGTTTCGCCAATCATACTCATTGCGCAACGGAAGCCGATGTCGTTTGTTCGCTTTTTCTGGTTGAGGAAACGGCGCGAGCCGCTGCTAAGCCAATAAACGCGGTCTTTCCACGAGCCACCTTTATAGACACGTGTTTCGTCATCAATTTGCGGCGCCAGCACATCTGTTGGGTCAATTTTCAGGTCGGCACGCTGCATTTCTGCAAGTCCGGCAGTGTCGCCTGCGAGCAGGAAGTCGGTCATAACGCGCGACATCACATCACCATCTTTGAAACTGCGCTTGTCGCCATCCTTGGCAACAACCTGTTTGATGCGTCCGAGTGAATCTATCACAAAAAGAGGACTTCCGTTTTCGTCTTCGCCGTCACTTTCAAACATTGTATAAACATTGCCTCTAAAAGAGTTGTATTCCGATTCGTCTTCAAATGATGTTGAACGATAAACATCTAATACCCATTCATTTACGTTGCCCGCCATGTTAAACAGTCCAAAATCGTTTGGGAAATAGCTGTTCACGGGTACTGTTGTAACGCCTCTGTCGTCAAGGGCGCCTGATGTTCCCATCATGTCGCCGCGCCCGCGGACGTAGTTTGCCAACATCATTCCGCGATATTTTCCTTTCTTGGGATTACGCATTTGCATACCCGACCAGGGATATTCGCGCGTCTCCTGCACAAATCCCTGCCTTTTGTTCTTTTTGCTTACTTTAATTCCGTAGGCGGCAAATTCCCATTCTGCTTCTGTGGGGAGGCGCACGTCGGGGTACAAAACGCCTTCTGCCATAGATGCTTTTTTATTGTTGCCATACAGGTCTTTGTTCTGTTTTTTCCCTTCGGCAGGATAATAGGTAGAACTGTACAGGTATTTTTGGGTACTGAAAACAAAATTTTCGGTAATATCCAGCAAGTCCATCCCTTCAATTGCTTTAAAATCAGGGCTTTTAATGAATCCTGCTTTTATTAGCGCATCTTCGTTCAGTCGGTCTGTACGCCACTGGCAATAGTCCATTGCCTGCTCCCAACTGACCCCCACTATGGGATAATAGTTGAAATTCGGGTGGTCAAAGTAATATTGTATAAGCGGGTCGTTATACGCAAGTTCTTCGCGCCATACGTTCTTGTCGGGTCGTGCTTTCGATACTATTTCCGGCGCCGCCTGCTCAAACACAAGTTGCATCCAATAAACATATTCGCGCCAGTTGAGATTTGTTATTTCGTACTGGTCCATATAAAACGAACTTATAGTGATGCGGCGGCGCGGGTTGTTGCGTGCTGCCGTTACTGCCTCGGTCTTTTCGCCGATTGTGAAAGTTCCGCCTTCTACAGGCAACATTCCGTGGGGGACTTTTCCTTTTACTTCGTCTTTGACGGTGAACCCGGTGGTTGTTTTGTCGTTGTATTTCCAACCTGTTACGTTGGAATAACCTTTGCCGGCAGATTTGGAGCAGCCCGACAAAATGACCGAAATTGCCAATAAAATAAATAAGTTCTTGAATATTAATGACTTGTTTACCATATATTTATATTGAAAAAAGATGGTTATGCTCTTCGTGCTTTAAGCGTGCAAAAATACAAATTTTTTGAGTGAACACAAATTTTTTGTAAAATATTTTTAATTATACTATATATTTTGTAAATCATTTTTACATATCTCTGTGTATAGTCGGATATTTTATGCTAATTTTGTTGAAATATTTTTACGATAAAATTTATTTATATGAGAAGAAATATTAAAACAGTTAAATTTAATAATTCGTTGCATGTTTTTGATTTTCCCATTGTAATGGGCATTCTGAATGTAACCCCCGATTCGTTCTACAGTACAAGTAGAAACGTTTCGGAGATTGAAATATTGCACAGCGCCGAAAAAATTTTGACCGAAGGCGCTAATATTATTGATATTGGGGGTTTTTCTACTCGCCCGAATGCTGAAATGGTGCATCAAGACGAGGAGATTCGGCGCGTTTGTGTGGCAATAGAACTGATTTTGAAGCGTTTTCCCACCACTGTTATCTCTGTTGATACTTTTCGCGCCGGCGTTGCCGAAGTGGTTTGCCGAAATTATAATGTCCGGATTATCAACGATGTAGGTGGTGGAATGTGGGACGAGCGAATGTTTGAAACCATTGCGCGTACGCACGCTGCCTATATCCTGATGCACACAAGTCCTGCGATGTGTTCGATGACCGTTCCCTGCGAATATGACAATATTGCCGCTGAGGTTATTTCGTTTTTTAATAACAGAATAAAGAAACTTAATGAACTGAATATTAATGATATAATTCTCGATTTTGGCTTTGGCTTTGCGAAAAACACGGAGCAGAACTATGACCTTTTCAGCAAAATAAAATATTTTGATGTTTTTGATTTGCCTTTGCTTGTTGGAATTTCGCGCAAATCGATGCTGCAAAGGTTACTTGGTGTGGATTCCGGCGGCGCGCTCAACGGCACAAGTTCTCTGAACACGCTTGCGCTTGTACAAGGCGCTGATATTCTGCGAGTTCACGATGTGCACGAAGCAGTTGAGGCAGTTAAGATTTACAAAAAAGTTGAGAGTTTTAATTGAGTTTATGCCGTATTGCATCGGTTAGATAGGTCATTTCATCTTTATTGACCCCGTTTTTCAGCAAAAATTTTTCGTCGGCACGAATAGTTGCAATCAGCGATTCGGTGTTTTCACCTGTTTGGTCTGTGGTTTTGAGGTAAAAGTCAATCGCAGTGTTGAATTTGCTGTGGCACAGGGCGATGTGCGCCGCGTGCAAAAAGTCAAGCGAATCGGGGTTGTAGTCTATGCAGCGCGTTGAATAATATTCGGCTTCTGCGAGGTTGCCCATCGCAAATGCGCACCACGCTATTGCCTGCCACAGTTTTTTGTTGTCGTCAGTTTTTTCAATCGTGGAATACACAGCGCGTGCTTCGGGGTATTGTTCCAACTCAATGTAGCAGCGTGCAATATTGAATTTATTTTTTATACTCGGTTTGAGAAAATCAATGTGCAGGTAAGTCTCAAGCGATTTTTCAAAATCCTGCTGCACGCGGTAGCAGAGCGCTATCTTTTTCAGTGTCCAACTGTCGTCAGGCTGTATCAAATCGGCTTTCAGATAGTTAGCAATGGCTTTCTGATTATTCTCTGTTTTTTGGTATGCAAAAGCCAACTTTTGGAACGCCGCAAAGTCGGTCGGATTTTTTGCCGTAATTATTTCAAATATTTCGATAGCCTGATTATAAAGTTTTTTTGAGAGATAATAATTTGCCGTATTTATCTGAATATGAGCATTATTTTCTATTAAAACGGAGAACAAAAAAGTTTTATGCACAAATCTGTTTGCGGCAAACATGTCGGGGAAATCGTGTCGGAACGGGAAGAGTTTAAAAAACCTGTACAAGTCTTGTATATATTGCTTTGAGAGGTTCGAGGCACGTTTTTCAGGATTCAGCAGCGCTTCTTCATTTTCTATTTCCTTGAGTTGTCCGATGTCGGCATTTATTGAGCCGAACAATATTTTTTTCTGATTTTCGGGCATTTGCGCTACGCTCAAAAAGAGTGAATATTTGTCGGAATTGCACATTGCCGAACTGCTCATCATTGCAGCAACGAGCGATTTTTCATCGGGCTTTTCGGTGGCTGTAAGGCGCATAATGTCAGCCTGATTGAGGTCGAAAGGGCGAAACCAGTTTGCAATTTCTTTGAAGAACGGGAAATGTTTCAAGGTGGCAAACGTACTCATATACACGTCTGCGCCTTCGAGTTGCAGTTCTGCTATTTCCTCAAACTTTGAGGTCAGGTCGCTGTCGCCCATAATATTTTCCCATTCGGGGTTCTGTTCTTCTCCGTCTTCTGATTTCAGGAGGTTTTCCACGTCGTTTGTTTCGCGGATTTTAGGGGCAATTTTATTTATCCGAGGCAAAATCTCTTCGTGCATTTTTTTTGTAATGCCTTCGGTTTGCGTGGTGCTTATTATTTGTAAAATGATTATTTCCAGCGCTTTAACTATATATCTTTGGTCGCTCAATACTACAAGTCGATTGTGTATTGATGGAAACATCGGCAAAAACTGATTGTATTTTGAGAGAACAAATACCAGCCCTACGAGCGCCCTCTGCCCGATGTTCGGGTCGTTGCTTTGGCAGCAGTCCAGCAGCAGCAGCAGTTTCTCTTCGCTGAAAACGCGCCACAGGTTCAGGGTTAGAGCGGCAACGAGCAGCGCTTTTTCCGCGCTGTGATGATATTGTGGGGATATTATCTGTTCAAAAACGCTCAAGTCATCGGCGTTCATTTCGGTTTTCAGCCAGAAAATTGCAAACAGTTGCGCCACAAAGTTTTCTTTTCTGATTTCGAGATTTATGATTTCGTTGTACTGTACAATCTCGCTGTTGCGCTGAATATCAAGTTGTTGGTTGAGTTTTTTTATATAATTAAAAATTTCGGGCGATGTTTTTATTTCTCTTCCTGCCAGATGTCGTTTTTCAGAAAATTCGTAGATTGCCGAATCTGTCAGCAACATTTCGCGCAGGTCTGTAACGAGCAGAAAAAGTTGCCTCTGAATTTGTTCGTAGCGCATTTTTCGGTCTTCGTCCTGCGTTCCGTTCACAAAATAGTCGAGCAAAAATCCGTAGTCTTGCCACAAATCGTTGAACCTGTCAAACATTTGTTCAGATTTCAACTCGCGGACAAGCGTTTTGGCTTTATCAAAAGCCAAAACCAAATCGTTGTGTGTAAGAAACTTACACGCTTCGCGAAATACTGTATGTATTTGCGGTGGAGTCATTGTATTATTCCGTATTTTTTCAGAGCAGAAAATCCGCGTCTTTTTTTTTGACCTGCCGTGCAGCGAGATGTTTAATTTGTCAATTAAAAAAATTTAAAGGTTCTACCCTGATTTGCTTATTTTTTTCAATTTGTCTTCGTCCAGAATTTTAATGTTTTTTCCCCAAGTATCAACCAGTTCTTCGGAATAGAATAGCGACAATGTCCGAATGGCGTTTGAGGTTGTCATATTGGACATACTTGCCAGTTCTTCTCGCGTGAGTTTGATGTTAATAGTTGCGTTGTCTGCCTCTGTGCCGTAAATTTCTTTTAATGTCAGCAAAGTCTCTGCCAGCCTTCCTCTAATATGTTTTTGGGTCAAATTTACTGCCAGTTTGTCCGAGTTCCCCAGGTCTTCAGCCATGTCGGTGAGATAGAAAAAGCAGAATGCGTTGTTGTGTTGCAAAATGCTCAGGAAAATATCGGCTTTAAGCATATATACAATTGACGTTTCCATCGCCATAACGTTTGTATTGTAGTTTGCTTTGGCAATTATCGCGCGGTATCCGAACGTGTTACCCGGCTTGAGCAGGCGCACTATTTGCGGGCGTTTGCTTGAACCCTGCTTATAGACCTTCAATTTGCCGCTTGCGAGCAACATCATGTGCGACGGGATATCACCTTCGGAATGAATTTTCTGGTTCTTTTCAAAAGTTTGAACCGTAAAATTGCTTTTTACGTACTGTCTTTCGTCTGGGGTAAGTCCTTCCCACGCCGGAAAGACCTCTTCGAGTGTTAAAATTTTAATCTGATTCCTCTTTGGCATACACAAATTTCTATCTTTTTTAATTGCATAAAAAATACTTAACTTACAGACATTTCCAAATATCTGAATTTTATGAGACTATTTCTCCTTAAAATAATTGAAATTAAAATAATTATTCGGCTCAAAGTTCAGTTATTCCTTGTTTATCTATATATTATTCGTCCAAAAGATAACAAACGTTGCCAAAACACTTTCCAGCAACGCTCTTCACTGTGAGCCATTTCGGGGACTCGAACCCCGGACCTATTCATTACGAATGAATTGCTCTACCAACTGAGCTAAAATGGCTAACAACAATTTTTTCAAATAATGCAGTTATGAAAACGGCGCAAATGTACAACATTTTTTTTAAACTGACAAAAAAAAAAAAATGATTTTTAATTACAAATATTTTTATTAATTTTGTGCCCGAAAAATAGGACATTATAAATTGTATGATTAACAGAATTTTAATTCGTATCAAAGTAGTTCAAATACTGTATGCTTATTTCATGAGCGAAGATAAGCCTCTCAAAGTTACTGAAAAAGAATTGCATTACAGTTTTGAGCGTGTATACGAACTTTATTTTCATCTGCTTTCTCTGTCGTTGCATATTACACGTATGTGTGCCGACAAAATTGAGTTGCGTAAAAACAAGTTTCGCCCAACCTACGAGGACTTGCATCCGAACTTACGCTTTATAGATAATCGCTTTGTGAAGCAACTCGCTGAGAATCTTGAGTTTAGAGACTTTATAAAGCAGCACAAACTGTCGTGGACGGATTATGCAGACGTGATAAAAGAACTTGTCAACCAGATGGAAAACAGCGATTTCTACAAAGAATATATGATGCAGAAAATCAGCGACTACGAGCATGACAAGGAAGTGTGGCACAAGATTTTCAAAAACATCATTGCCGTGAATAAAGCGCTTAAAGAGGCGCTTGAAGAACAAAGCATTTACTGGGCTGACAACTTGGAAATCATTTTGTCGTTCATTTTCAAAACCATAAGACGGTTTGAAAACAGGAATGATAAATCCCAAAAATTTATACCGAAATTTAACAGCGAAGAAGACAAAGTTTTTGCCGAGAAACTGCTGGCAACGGTGATAAACAGGGACAGTGAACTCACACAAATGATTGATACTCACACAAAAAACTGGGAATTTGAACGCATTGCGTTCATGGACATTCTTATTATGAAAATGGCTTTAGCCGAGATACTTGCGTTCCCAACAATTCCCGTCAGCGTTACCATGAACGAATATATTGAACTGGCAAAAGAATACAGCACCGAAAAAAGTTCGCTTTTCATCAACGGAGTGCTCGATACTGTGGTTAACGAACTGAAAAATGATAAAAAATTTATTAAAGTTGCCAAGTTCAACGAATAAAACTCACTGATTAATTATTGTTTTAAAATTTATAAAAATAAAAAATAGATATGAATATTTTGAATATTTTATTGACCGCAGCCTCAGGCGGCAAGCAGGGCGGCGGCATGTTTGGCGGAATGGAAGGCATCTTAATGATGGTTCTTATAATCGCCGTTTTTTACTTCCTGATAATTCGCCCGCAAAGCAAGCGACAAAAAGCGATTCAAAAACAGCGCGAATCGCTCAAAGTTGGCGACAAAGTGGTAACATCGGGCGGCATACACGGACGCATCAAGGAGATGAACGAAGGCGCCGTAATTGTGGAAATCGCTGAAAATGTGAAAATTAAAGTGGAAAAGACCTCTGTTTATCCATCAGCAGAAGATGCTGCCGCAAGTGCAAAATGAGATAAAACACAGACAGTTTAATATTTCTCGCTCCAAACAGCCCGACAGTCCGATAATTATAAGCAAAAAAACTTTTATTTTCAGGCTTGTGCAGGCGTGGCAAAAACAACTTCGCAAAGTCCAGAGGCAAATTGAACTCCGACGGGCAGGCGTTGTTTGTAATTGAACGAGAAACGTTGATTTAACCTGACAGCAATAGTTGTAATATAACATAATGTAATATAATATCTTAATGAGTATTGCAGTAAAAATATTAAAAAAAATTCTGTTGAAAATTAAAGCATTTTTCTTATCTTCAAATGCTTTAATTTTTTTGCTGTTTTTGTTCATTTCAACAATGGCGTGGTTTCTTAATGCGCTTGACAAAGAGCAGAGCGCGGTATTTCGATTGCCTGTTCGCTATGTTGGCGTTCCGCAAAACATACTTCTGACCGATTCGTTGCCTCCGCATTTGATATTGAATATCCGCGACAAGGGCAAACAGATATTCAACTACTCGCATACCAAACGCCAGCCTATGACCATTGATTTGGCGCGTACCTTTTACGAAAAAGGAGAAATAATAATCACAGCCGACCAACTGCGCGGTCAAATTATGCGCTATTTGCAGCCTGCAACCGTCATTGAGCGCGTGAAGCCGGACACAATCTCCTCCGATTATCAGAAACTTTCAACGGGCGAAGTTGCCGTATCACCACAACTGAACGTGGAACCCGCCCCGCAATATATGCTGTGCAACGCGCCGCAGGTAGAGCCGGCAACGATAACGGTCTTTGCCGCAAAGAGCATTTTGGACACTTTGAAATGTGTTTATACGCAACCTGTTACCCAAAAAAAAATAAGCGCTTCCATGCAAATCCCTGTCAAACTGCAACCTGTTGAAAATGTCCGCTTCTCTACAAAAGAGGTAAAAGTTACGCTGAACGTGGAAATGTTCACAGAGAAAACTCTCCAAATTCCGGTAACAGTGATTAACTGCCCTGCAAACATTATGCTGAAAACTTTTCCGGGAATTGTTGATGTTACTTTCAATGTGGGAGTAAGTTACTTTAACAAAGTGAATACCAATGACATACAGGTTACTTTTGACTATCGAGACATTCACCCCAACGACAACGGAAAAATTTCGCTTGCTACCAAAACGCTTGTGCCGCAAATCTCAAACATCCAACTCAATCCGACAAACGTAGAATTTGTTATAGAAAACAGGTGAAAGCCAGATAGCAGATAGCAATTAGCAGATAGCAGATAGCAGATAGCAGATAGCAGATAGCAATGAAGGAATGAAGGAATGAAGAAATGAAGAAATTTAATTGAGAATTGAGAATTGAGAATTATATTCAATTACGAATTAAAAATTACGAATTACGATTTGCTAATTGCTAATTGCTAATTGATTAAAGTTTCTAACTATTTCTAACAATGCCTAACTAAACTCTAAACTCTAAACTCTAAACTCTAATAACTGATAACTGATAACTGATAACTGCTTATGCTAAATAAAGTAAAGCCATATATGATGCCTGTGTCGATGCTTGCGGGCAGCATTTTTTACGGACAATTTTCACGCCTGACTGTTCTTATGCCTTACATGATATTCACGATGCTGTTTATCACGTTCAGCAGGTTGACATTCCGAAAAATCCGCTTTTCGGGCAAACACTTGTGCATGCTGTTTATTCAAATAGTTATTAGCATATTTCTGTATTTTATTATCGCTCCGTTCAACAATATTATTGCTCAGGGCGCAATGATTTGCATTTTGATGCCTACGGCGTCTTCCGCGCCGATTATTACAGGAATGTTGGGCGGCAATGTGGCAAGCGTCTCGGCATACGCTTTGGTGTGCAATCTGGGCGTGGCATTGGTTGCGCCGATGCTGTTTTCGTGCATTGGGCAACATTCAGAAGCGCCGTTTGTGGAATCTTTTATATACATATTGTCGAGAATGGCGACTCTGATGGTGTTGCCGTTTGTGGTTGCGCAAATTGTGCGTAAATTTTTGCCGAAAGTGAATCAAAAGATTCTAACCGTACCAAATATTTCGTTCTTTATATGGACTTTGGCGCTTGCGGTGGCAACCGCTAAAACAGTCGATATTGTTGTGCAACAGACAGGAAACTACGCTGTGGAAACCGTTATCGCACTGGTATCACTGCCTATCTGCCTGTGTCAGTTCCTCGCAGGACGGCGAATTGGCAAAGTATTTGACGATAAAATTGCCTGCGGGCAAAGTTTGGGGCAAAAGAACACAATTTTGGGTATCTGGATGTGCCAAACATATCTTAACCCTCTTGCTGCAATAGGTCCCGGCGCGTATATCCTGTGGCAAAATATTGTCAATTCGTTTCAGGTGTGGAGAAACAGGAAGAATCTGTGAGATGTTTTTCCGGAATAAAAAGAGCAAATCAGTGAATAGTGAATAGTGAATAGTGAATAGTGAATAACACAGGAGGGGTCATTCTCCCGCCAAAGCGGGAGTTTTTTTGTAAAAAATCTCTGTGTCTCTCTGCGATTTCTCCGTGTCGCTCTGTGAAATAAAAAGAATAAAGAATATAGACAATACGCAAATGCTGTAAAATCAAAATTCTGAAAACTGAAAACTATTCTGAAAATTATGTAAAAAAAAACAATAAAAATTTGCAGTTAAAAAACAAAGTATTAAATTTGCATCGCTAATATGCTTATAAACAGGCAGATATAGTAAAAATGTTTATCAATTTATTTTATATTTTTTACAAATAAATAATTGATAAAAAGTGATGCGTAAGCGAACGCAAAAATAGATGGTTCTAACGATTTACAAGTATTCTTGACAATCATTTTCCACAAAATACTCGTTTTTACGAGTTCTCGAATCAAGAATAAGTTCGTGAAGCGTCGTGTTATGCGGCGTGGGACGGCTTGTTGGATTCGATAGGCGTGGAAACCTGATTGTCAGACGAGTTGGTTTCCACGCTAATTTTGTGTGCAAAACTGTGAACAATTAGCAGATAGCAATTAGCAATTAGCAATTAGCAATTAGCAGATAGCAGATAGCAGATAGTAATTTTAAATTCTCAATTCTCAATTCTCAATTCTCAATTTTGAATTATTCACTAAAAAAATAACATTTTAAATTTAAATTTTTACAAAAATGAAAAAGAGTATTTTAATTTTGGGCTTTTTAGCCCTGACAAGCGGCGGACAATTTCTGTCCGCGCAGGTGGGTATCAACACCGAAAATCCCACAAACACGCTCCACATTGTGGGCGATACGGCAACAATTCACGGGCAGGCATTCAGGCTGGTGGACGGCAACGAAGGTGCGGGGAAGTTTCTGGCTTCGGATGCCAACGGCGTAGGAACGTGGCAGTACTTTTACGGACCAACCCCGCGCCTGATGACAAACCTTAACCAAGATTTGTCAGCGGCGCTTACATCACCCACAAGAAGAACATCGGTAAAATGGTGGCCGTCAGCCTTGGACAGGTCGGGCAACGACCCCGCCAAAGACATTGTTTTCTCTGCCGACAGCGTTTGGTTTTCTGTCCCCGTGCGAGGTATTTACAGCATAACTGCCGGCGTAACTCTTGCTAACACAGACATGCCTACAACCGGCGCATTTTCAACTGATGATAGGCGATATGATACTGATACAGGCACTGAGTTGAACAATTCTTATGTAGGTCTCAGAATTTTTGTTAATGGAATATCTATCACCGGTACCTTTGGACCGCCGCCACGCATGACGCCATATTCGTTCCCACCCGCCTCGGTTATGGTGTTGCTGGAACCGACCGACATTGTTTATCTATCAGTGGAATACCAGCCTTCTCAATATAATCTTTATCCTACTGCTCTTAGAACATTCAACATAACGGGAGATAATTTTTTGAGTGTTAATTATCTGCGCCCACCTCAACCGTAAGAGGTTTAGAAGGTGCGACCTCACCCCAGGATGCTGTCTCAAAAGCACTTTTTTTTGAGGCAGCCTCTTTTTTTATAGAAACGGGAACTCCTGAAAATTGATTATTTGATATTATTCTCCCGCTTTGTGAACTTTGTGTAACCTTCGTGTCCTTTGTGGTTAATTTTTTTTTACCACAAAGCGCACAAGACTTGTCCCGCCAAAGCGGGAGAAATTCACAAGGAACACAAAGGGTTTTTGAGACAGCTCCAGAAGGGCGCAGAACGTAGGTGAACAATTAACAATGCGAATATTGTGAACGTTTTAAGCAGCGAGAGCAGAGACAAAACAGATATTTTGCTTTGTCGCTCAACATTACGTTTTGGCTATGCCGAGTCGCGCAAAACGACTAAATTTATTGAATTTTGTGCAACTTCCCGCCAAAGCGGTAGTTTTTTTATTCGTACAAAATCTCTGTGCCTCTCTGTGATTTCTCCGTTTATCTCTGTGAAATAGTTAAAACAAAAAAAATAATTCGTGCAAATTCGCGAATTGGAAATCAGCGTTAGATAAATTCGTGGACAAAAACTGAATAGTGGTTAGTAGTTAATTCTTTTAATTGAATAAAAATTCTTAATTCTTAATTCTTAATTGTATTTTCTGAGAACTGACAACTGAAAACTTCTCTAACCTTTCTCTTGTATTTCTGTCGAAAACAGTCAGGGCCGCGCTGTCGGCGGCAGCGATTTTGAATTTGGCAGGATTGGCGATAAAGTCGGGCGTGGGAATCAGGTGGAACTGATATACTCCGTTGAGCGTGCCGCGATGCACATAAACAGGCAGATACGTGGTTTCCAAAATTCTCCCCGACTTTGCGCCTATCTTCACGCTTACCATAATTCCGCCGTTAGTATTAACTTTGCGCTGATTGGAAATTGAATTTCCCACAGAATAGAATACCGGGATTTTTACCTTATCTTTATTTATCATCAATTCAGCGTTTTGAACAACATGCGGATGCGCGCCAATGATTAAATCCGCGCCGTTTGCTACCATTGTTTCGGCGAGTTTTCGTTGCGACGCGTTGGCTTGGAGTTCGTATTCCGTACCCCAGTGAATGCACACCACTGTAAAATCGGCAAGTTGTTCAGCCTTTTTCAAATCGCTTACAATCCTGTCGGTATCAATAGTATTTACCAAAAGCGGCTTATTTACGGGAATGCCGTTTGTGCCGTAAGTGTAATTGAGCAGCGCTATTTTGAAATCGTTTTTTTCCAGCAACAATGGATATATGGAATCTTTTTGCGCAGCATCCAAATAACTTCCTGCGTATTTGAACTTGCGGTTTTGTATCTGCTCAATCGTACGCCTGACGCCTTGTGCGCCTCTGTCGGCAACGTGATTGTTTGCAGTTAGCAAAACGTCATAGCCTGCGTTTTTCAGCGCATCGAGCAGCGCATCGGGGCTTGAAAAGTTAGGGTAGCCGCTATACGGCGCACCCGCAACAGGCGCTTCGAGGTTGGCGACGGCAAAGTCGGCGTCCTCAATGTACGGTTTTACGTTCTCAAAACAGACATCGTAGTTATATTGCTCTGTATCTGCATTATATGCTGCCTTATACTGCTGCGAATGCCCCATAATGTCGCCCGCAAAAATCAGCGAGATGACCGTATCAGAGTGTTCTTCGGGCAACAACGACCAGTTCGAGTCGCCTTGTGCGCTCAATCCCGCAACCGAAAATGTTAATAATAATGCTAAAAATGAGTTTTTCATCTTTTTATATTTTATAAGTTATTGAAATTCAATCATTCCCTTGTGTGTTTAAATCTTTAATTTAGTCATGGGTGTTTTATATTTTTTATAAAATTAATTTTAAAATAAGTTTTCAGTTATCAGAATTTAGTATTTTAACCAATATCTAATAACTACACTCTAATAACTAACCACAAAGACTGTAAATTTTTGCAAAGATACTGAAATATTTTTTATTGAGATTAAAGAATAAAGCGCACAATTTTTAGTGGTTAATGGTTAATGAAGAAATTAAGAAATGTTTTTTAATTGAGAATTGAGAATTGAGAATTATATTCAATTACGAATTACGAAATTAAATCCAATTACGAATTAAAAATTACGAATTGCTAACTGCTATTTGCTAACTGCTATTTGCTAATTACTATCTGCTATCTGCTATCTGCTAATTGCTAATTAAAAAAGTTTTTTTACTTTCTGACTTTTTTTCTATACTTTTGTTCCCTGTAAAAGTGTGAGTTTTATCACTCCGGCTAAACTTTGCTAAACTGCATATTTTCAGTGAGTTTGACAAATAAAACCGCACTTTTTGGGGTGTTTTTTCAGTTCTGTCGCACTCACAAATCGGGCGCTAATCATTGGATATTAATCAAACAGCATATTTTTTTACATATTACCGTTTTTTTTCAATCTAATAAATATGAATCATTTATCACGTAGAATATTGGGTCTTTCAGCCTCAGAAACCCTTGCAATGTCGGCAAGAAGTGCAGAGTTAACCGCTCAGGGTATTGACGTTATCAACCTCAGCGTTGGCGAGCCCGATTTTTACACGCCCGCTCACATCAAACTCGCTGCAAAAGCGGCAATTGATGCTAATTTTTCGTTTTATTCGCCGGTGCCGGGCTTTTTGGAACTGCGGCAGGCAATTTGCCAAAAACTTAAAGGCGAAAATCAACTTGACTTTTCACCCTCGCAGATTGTGGTGTCCGGCGGCGCAAAGCAGTCAGTTTGCAATTTGCTGATGTCAGTTGTCGGCAAGGGTGACGAGGTGATTATTCCTGCGCCGTTTTGGGTTTCGTACCCCGAAATGGTGAAAATAGCAGAGGCGCAACCCGTTTTTGTTTCTGCCGGCATCGAGCAGGATTTCAAAATCGCGCCCGAACAACTTGCAGCGGCAATTACGCCAAAAACACGCGCAATTATTCTCTGCTCGCCGTCAAATCCAACGGGCAGTGTCTATACGCGGCAGGAACTTGCTGCCCTGGCACAAGCGCTTGAAAAACACCCGAATATAGTAATCCTTTCGGACGAGATTTACGAGCATATCAACTACGCCGGCAAGCATCAAAGCATTGCTCAGTTCGACAGTTTGCGCGAGCGCACAGTTGTAATCAACGGAGTTTCAAAGTGTTACGCAATGACCGGATGGCGTATTGGCTGGATTGCCGCTCCAAAGTGGATTGCCGATGCGTGCTGCAAATTGCAGGGACAATACACGTCCGGCGCTTGCAGCATTGCGCAAAAAGCCGCGCAGGCAGCCTATCAGGGCGACCAAAGTTGCGTGCGCGAAATGCAACAGGCTTTTGAACGCCGCAGGAATCTGGTTACAGGGCTGGCAAGCAAAATTGACGGGCTGAAAGTGAACCGACCGCAAGGCGCGTTCTATATTTTCCCTGAATGTAAATATTTTATTGGAAAATCTTCGGACGGCACAAAAATATCCAACGCTTCCGACCTCGCAATGTATCTGCTTGACCATGCACATGTTGCCTGTGTAGCAGGAGACGCATTCGGTGCGCCCGGACATATTCGTATGTCATACGCAACTTCGGACGCAAAACTTACAGAGGCTTTTGCAAGAATAAAAACAGCGTTGGAAAAATTGATTTGACATTTACATAATTAACATAATTTTCAAAATTATTTTTTGTCCCTAAAATTAATTGCGAGTGAATAATCCCTGAACTGTCTGAAAACAGAAAACAGATTAAAGAGAAACAAAATTTTTGTCATTTATTAAAAAAAAATAACAAAATTTTTGCACAATCCAAAAAAAAAGTGTTTCTTTGCAGTCGCAAAAAGAATATATATTTATTTCGCAGGTTTAGTACCAAACTCTTTCTCACTGTTTGCAGGTAAGCACGGATTTGTTTTTAACCCTCCGCAATCAATTTTGTTCTTTGTAACAAATTTAAATCACCTTTTTTTATTTTTTTATGAACATTTATGTTGGAAATCTCAGTTATCGTCTGAGAGAAAGCGATTTGCGTGAAGTATTTGAAGAGTATGGGCAAGTTGATGCGTGCAGGATTGTAACCGACCGCGAAACTCGGCGCTCCAAAGGTTTTGCCTTCTTGGAGATGCCTGATGACCGGGAAGCAAGCAGGGCAATTGCCGAACTTAACGAAGTGGAACTCGAAGGCAGAAAATTGATTGTCAAAGAGTCGCAGCCCCGTGAACAATATGCACCACGAAAGTATTGAGAAACAGAAAGCATCTGTTAAGAGTCAATATTAACGACGGTTACTAACACGGATAACGCAGATTTTTATTAATTTAAAAATCTGCGTTTGTAATGCCGTACCTTTGGGGTCGGTTGCTCTTTATCTGTTTCTGACAATGAACGGATGCAGCAAGCGTGAAGGCGCGTGTTAAAACATTATGGCTGCTGAAAGTCCTATCTTAGGCAAAAAAGTAAAACCGTCAGCGGAATAAATGTCGCCGTTGTGAGTTTGCGAAATTACTGTGTTGCACCCCTGAACGCCAAGATTTAAACCGAAGAGCAAAAACCTGCTGTGCCCAAGATGGATAGAAACGCCGCCTGCAATGTCGGAAAAAATCCCTCCACGCCAATTCTCATTGGAAATAAGCGAAAAACCTAAATTTAATGATGTATAAGGAGAAACAGATTTGTCGGAAAAAGTTTTTTGTATCCTGAAAAACATTTTCAACAAACTGATATTCACGTCTTTAACAGGAAGATATTCGTAACCTGCGCCCACCCCAAGATAAAACATCTGCTTGAGATTGTTAATCCCAAGCACGATATTGCCCGACCAACTGTTTTTTGTCCCATCAAATGCTTCGTTTTTCAGGTAAAGAGCATTATTGACGTCAAAGATTATTTTGAAATTGTTCGCGGCAAAATCATCATCACTTTTGAGATTATCGTCTTTATTGTCTGCAAAAATGGCGGCGCTTACGCTCTCTATCTTTTCAATATCACCCGCAGGAAACTGGTAGCGTATGCCGTCATCGGCTTGCAAAACTGCAACTGTTTCGTTTTTGAGCACAAGCACGCCGACAAAAGTGTTGCCGTTTTTCAGCGTAATTTTGCTCCGAGACAAGTCGCTTTGCGAAAAAGCAACAAACAAAAAGCAACAAAAAATCCCGATAAAAAATATTTTTTTTTGCATCTTTTAATTTAATCTATTTACACAGTAAAAAAAAATATCCTGCAAAATTAGAAAATAATCATAAATGTACAAACTTTTTCAGGCAGTTTTCCTGCAAAAGACTTCAGTTGTCAGTTATTTGTCCGCGAATTACGCTAATTTACCGAAAGATTATTTTAGAGTAAAGAATAAAGATTTCTTCTTAAACCTGTCAGGCTTCTGAAAGCATATTGAGGATTTGCAACATTATTTCCAAAGCGGCTCGTGTTGCCAATTATTGAAAAAGCCCATTTTGTAAATCGGTATTTCGGGGTGGGCGGCAAACAACGCAAGCAACTTGTTTTTGATTTCGTTGTCGGGACTTATGGCGTTGCAAAGATAAAGCATTGTGGAAATTACGACAAAGGGTTTCTTTTCCTGTACAGGCGTTACGCCGTACTGCAACCACTGATTACGCGGACTGCGCGGCAAAATCGGTCGTTTGAGAATGTCGCGCCCAAAAACTCTCGAATGGTGGGCAATCACATTGCGCAAGTAAGAAATAGCGGCTAACCAACTTGCTAAATCATTGACGGAATTTAATCCGCTTTTTGTTCGTCTTTCATCAACATTCCCCGCGATGTGAGCAGAGCAATTTGCTCCGCGATAGTTCTTGAATCTTGATTTACAGGCATTGTTTAGAAAAAAATAACCCGAAGGCTGTTCTTACGGGAAGCGCAACGGGTGTTGTTATCTTTAACAGGGCAAAGCCCATTTGTTACCGTTATAATTCGGCGGCAAAGGTACAACTTATTTTTGGATTGACAACGGATTTGTGCTATTATTTTTTAATAAAATTATTAACATATTGATTTACAGCCATTTGCATATTATTTCTATTTTTTATTTGTCCCCAATTTATCATATTTCGCGGACAATAACTGATAACTGATTTGCGCTTTCGGCGAATAATTATTACTTTTGTAAAAATTAACGATTCGTAATTTGCGACTTTTAAGATGCTGTATCCCGGTAATATAGAAGAAAAAATTGATTTCATTTCCATCCGTCATACGTTAAAAGCAACCTGCATTTCACCCTTGGGCGAAGAGCAGGTTGATATGATGAGTTTCAGAACAGAATTTGCTGAAATTCAATTGCTTTTGAGCAAAGCCGGCGAAATGTTCCGTCTGCTGAACAATGAGCAGGACGACCTGCCTGTCGGCGATTTTTTCGACCTGCGCCAATCGCTTGCACGGGTACGCATAGAAGGACTGTTTTTGGACGAAAGCGAAGTTTTTCACTTGCGCCGCACACTCGAAGCCGTGCAATTAATCGTTTCGTTTATCAACAATCGCGAGGAAAATCTGTATCCTAAGCTCAAAAATATGGTTGCCTCTGTCGGCGATTTCTCAGTCATTATCAAACGTATTGATTTGATTTTAAACAAGTTCGGGAAAATAAAAGACAATGCTTCGCCGGAGCTGTCGCACATTCGCAGAGAAATTTCGGTGGCACAAAACAGCATTTCGCGCATTTTGCAGAACGTACTGCGTCAGGCACAGAGCGAAGGGCTGGTAGACAAAGATGTTGCGCCTGCCCTGCGAGACGGGCGTTTGGTTATTCCTGTACTGCCCGCCAGCAGGCGCAAAATTCGCGGCATAGTCCATGACGAATCCGCATCGGGTAAAACAGTCTTTATTGAGCCTGAGCAGGCGGTGCAGGCTAACAACTACATACGCGAACTGGAAAACGAAGAACGCCGCGAAATTATCAGAATTTTGACCGAATTTACCAACTTTATACGACCCTTTGCTGCAGAGATAATTAACTCGCAGTACTTTTTGGGTGAAATAGATTTCTTACGTGCAAAAACAATTTTTTCGCTGAAAATAAACGCTGTCTCTCCGCAAATGGAAAACATTTGCAGGATAGATTGGAGGCAGGCAATGCACCCGATTTTGTTTCTGAACTTGAAAAGACAGGGACGCGAGGTAGTCCCGCTTGATATTGAATTAGATGAAAATCAGCGAATTATAATCATCTCAGGACCCAATGCAGGCGGGAAATCTGTGTGCCTGAAAACCGTTGCTTTGTTGCAATATATGTTGCAGTGCGGGCTGATGCTCCCGGTGAATCAAACAAGCCGATGCGGAGTGTTCCAAAATATTTTTATCGACATCGGCGACGAGCAAAGCATTGAAAACGACCTCTCTACATACAGTTCGCACTTGGCGAACATGAAATATTTCCTTCAAAATGCCGATGCAAAAACGCTGCTTCTGATTGACGAATTTGGCAGCGGTACAGAGCCGCAAATTGGCGGCGCAATTGCTGAGGCAAGCTTGCAGCGCCTCAATGACAAACATACTTTCGGAGTGATAACCACGCACTACAGCAACATAAAGCATTTTGCACAAGGCGCCGCAGGGGTAGTAAATGGCGCAATGTTATACGACAGCGAACACTTTGAGCCGCTCTTCCGCCTCGAAACAGGACATGCAGGAAGTTCGTTTGCCATAGACATTGCGCGAAAAACAGGATTGCCCGAAGACCTAATATTGGCTGCTGCGCAAATGATTGGTAATGACCACATTGACTACGACAGAAACTTACAGGCGATTGCCGGCGACAAGCGTTATTGGGAACAGAAAAAGCAGCAAATCATTTTGCGGGAAAAAAATTTGGAAAAAATTCTCGCAAATTACGAAACGAAAATTTCCGTTTTGGAGAAACAGAAAAAAGAGATTTTGCAAACCGCCAAACAGCAGGCACAACATCTGCTAAACGAGGCGAATGCCAAAATTGAAGCCACAATCAGAGAAATAAAAGAGAGTGCAGCCGAAAAGGAAAAAACCCGCGAATTGCGGCAGGAACTTGAAATATTTAAAGACGAAAAACTGGCGGACGAAAAAACTGCCGACAATAATACGCTGAAAATCAGCAGAAAACGCGACAGATATAAAGTCAGAGAAAAAAAACTCGCTGCCGGCAAAAACAAGGACTATCAACTCCCCAATACGGGCGACTTTGTAAAAATAAAAAATCAGGGAACAGAAGGGAAAATTATAGAAACCAAAAACGACTTTGCAACTATCGCCTTGGGAAACATCAAAATAACGGCAAAAATATCTAATTTGGAAGTAGTTGACAGGCAGCAGAAACAGTCTGCCGCCGACAAATATCAGCATATAAAAGACACGGTTACCGACACGGTTCGCAGCCGCAAACTCACTTTCAAAAGGGACATTGACCTGCGCGGAATGCGCGTCAACGAGGCTTTGTATGCAGTTACCTCATTGATTGACGATGCGGTGATGGCGGGCGCAGACTCCGTGCGTATCCTGCACGGCACAGGGACGGGCATGTTGCGACAGAATATCCGACAAATGCTTGCCGCAATTCCGCAAGTAAAAAAATTCTATGACGAGCATGTTCAGTGGGGCGGAGCGGGAATTACGATTGTGGAATTGGAGTAAATGCCCAAAATTTTTCGCCCCGACAAAATAAATTTCAAATTTTTAATTTAATTTTGCAAATAATAATAACCATACAAAGTATTGAAAAATAATACTGTCAGTTCAACAACTCACAAACTCAAACGCATGAAACCAAACGTAGCAATAGTTGCAGGCGGCGACTCTAAGGAAAACGAAATATCGCTCAAAAGCGCCGCAGGGCTTTACTCATTTATCGACAGCCGGCGTTATAAGCTGTTCATTGTTAAGATTACAGGCACAGAATGGACTGTGCAACTCGACAAAGACACACATTTGCCAATAGATAAAAACGATTTCAGTTTCACCTGCAACGGAATGAAAACCGTGTTCGATTTTGCCTATATCACCATTCACGGAACGCCGGGCGAAAACGGCATTTTGCAAGGCTATTTTGAACTCCTGCATATCCCCTACTCCACAGGCGGAGCGCTGACATCGGCTCTCACATTCAATAAATTTGCCTGCAATAAGTTTCTCAGTGCATATTCTATTGACGTGCCACACTCAATACTACTCAAAAAATCAAGCGACAACAACATTGACTTGGCGAAATCAATGGTAGCCAGCCATCCATGTTTCGTAAAACCGGCAAGCAGTGGAAGCAGCGTTGGCATAACAAAGGTGAAAACTCCGGAAACATTGCAACCCGCTATCCAAAAGGCATTTGCCGAATCTGACGAAGTTATTGTTGAAACCGGTATTGAAGGCATCGAGGTAACCTGCGGAATGTATTCTGTCGGCAAAAAAACGGTCGTTTTCCCTGTTACAGAGGTAGTTACAAAAAACGATTTCTTCGATTTTAATGCAAAATACAAAGGCGAAGTGGAAGAGATCACCCCCGCTCGCCTGAGCAAAGAACTTACAAAGAAAATTCAAAATCTGACGGAAAAAATTTACTTTCTGCTTGACTGTAAGGGAATTGTACGCATAGATTATATTATTTCAAACCGCGACGACAAAATCTATACGATAGAAGTAAACACCACACCCGGAATGACCGAAACCAGTTTTATCCCGCAGCAAGTACACGCCGCAGGACTGAACATTACTGATATTTTGACAGAAATAATTGAAAATCAAATAAATAAATAAATAATTTGTTAAATAAAAATCACTATGAAACGAACACGATTAACAAAACACACAAGGTTATGATTATGTTGTCGTGCGAGTTCCATCTGACCTTAAAAAATAAAATATAAACAGATGAAAAAATATTTATTGCTAACTCTTTTGTTCACAATATTTTACAGTTGCAGCAACGAATCAGAGCCAAAGAAAGAGCCGCCCGAACCGCAAACACCGCCCGAAACTGAAATTTCGCTTTTCAATTTGGACAGAATGCCGTCAATTACTTTGGAATTTGAATTGCAGGACTGGAACAAATTTCTCTCAAATTTTGACGAAAATCCGCAAAACGAGAAAAAACTGCCTGCAACTTACTCGTTCTCAGACGGCGACATTAGCATCACGCTCGACAGCATTGGCGTGAAGCCGCGTGGCAACACCAGCCGCCGCCGCCCCGAAGGCAACACGGGCGAGGCGCACAACGCCGCAAACCCCGACTGGCATCACTGCCATTTTGGGCTCGACTTTTCGCAGTTCCGAGACAAGCAACGCTTTGAAGGGCTTAACAAATTGATACTCAAATGGTTTAAAGATGACCCGAACTATTGCCGCGAAGTTTTTTGCTACAACCTTTTTGCACTCAACGGCGTTTGGACTGCCCCGCGCGTGTCTTATTGCCGCCTCACAGTAAACGTAAAAGGCGACCCCAAACCTGCATACTTCGGCATATATACAATGATTGAAAGTATTGACGAAGATTTTATTGAGTACAGAAAATCGGAGTGGAGCAATGCACAAGGCTTCCTGTGGAAAGGTGGATGGGCTGGCAGCAATAATGCCGACTTTGTTAGCACGGAAAGCATTGGAATTGAAGATGTTAAAATGGACGCCTCTAAATCGAAATATTACGCATACGATTTAAAAAACAGAAAAGATGAACTCGATGATGCTAAAACGCAACTGATACAGTTTATTACAGATATTAATACAAAAACCGGCGCCGATTTTAAAACTTTTATTTCAGAAAAAATGGATATTAATCTTTTTCTGAAAACTTATGCTACTAATGTTGCCGCAGGTATGTGGGACGACTATTGGGTAAATGCCAACAATTTTTATTTCTACTTTGCAGGCAATGGAAAAGCATATTTTATTCCTTACGATTACGACAATACGCTCGGAACTTCGCTGTTGATAAACGATGCAGGCACGCAGAATCCGCTTCGGTGGGGGAAAATGGACGGAAGACCATTGATTACAAAAATTCTGGAATTTGATGACTTCAAAATTATTTACATAAATTATTTGAAAATATTGATTGCACCCGAAAATAATCTGTTCGATTATCAAAGCGCAAAAACGCGCATTCAGGGTTGGCAAACAATGATACAGCCTTATGTGAGCAATGACTCGGGCGAAGACATGACAATTTATGACGCGCCGGCAGCGTGGAGTAATAAATCGGAATACAGATTGCTTTCGGGCAGCGAACAAACAAATTTCTTCCGCGCAAAAGCCGCAAGTATAAACAGTATAAAATAACCGGAATAACGGGAATTGAATGCAATAAAATACAAACTTAATGAAAATTTTATTCAAAATATTTGCAATTATATTTTGCTGCAATTCTGCACTTTATGCACAGGAATCGGCGCAAAAAATGTTTTATTATTTACAATTGAAAGATAAAAATAATTCTCCATTTTCGCTGGAAAATCCATCTGTGTATTTGTCGGACAGGGCTTTGCTGCGGCGAACAGAGATGAACATTCCCGTTGACAGCAGCGACATACCTGTTAATCCATTGTATATAAGTGAAATATCGAATACGGGCGCAGAGATTTTCGCAACAACGCGCTGGCTCAACGGTCTTACCGTGCGTTTGAACGATTCGGCAGCAATTTTGCCTCTGTTAAGGGATTTCAATTTTATTGAAAAAATAGAATATACAGGCATTGATATTCAGCCGTCTGCCTTTGCTGCTGCTTCAATTCCTGCGGAAAATATCATAAACAACTCATATTCAACAACTTATGGCGGAGGCTATTCGCAAATAAATCAAATTAACGGGTTGCCATTGCATCAGCGCGGATTTCGCGGAGGCAATATTCAAATCGCCGTTGTTGATGCCGGCTTTACAAATGCTGACGTACATACTGCCTTCGACAGTTTGCGCGCGGACGGACGGCTGCTTGGCACGCGCGATTTTGCATACAATACAGGTAACGTTTTTTGCAGAAGCACGCACGGAGCGGCAGCGCTATCCACAATGGCTTCCAATGTGCCCGAATCACTGATTGGCGTTGCCCCAGATGCAAGTTACTGGCTGTTGCTCAGTGAAAGGATACAGGGCGAATATCCCGTAGAAGCAGACTTGTGGATTACTGCTGCAGAATTTGCCGACAGCGTGGGCGCAGACATCATTACAACTTCTTTGGGATACTTCAACTTTAATGATTATTCCCTTAATTACAGTTATACCGATTTAAACGGACAGACAATTCGTGCAAGTCGTGCCGCCGATATTGCTGCCGAAAAAGGAATAATTTTGTTCAATGCAGCAGGCAACGAGGGAGCAAGTTCATGGCGCTATATTAACGTTCCTGCTGATGCTCAGCAAATTATCTCCGTTGGCGCGGTGAACAGCGCAGGCATATCTGCCTCCTTTTCGTCATACGGACCAACAGCAGACGGGCGCGTAAAACCTGAACTGTGTGCAGAAGGAGTAAGCGCAGCGATAGGCAATTTTCTTACGCCAGATTACTTTTCAACAGGCAGCGGAACCTCGTATGCAACACCAATTCTTGCAGGAATGACTGCCTGCATGTTGCAGGAACTGAAAGCCGGCAACATTAGTTATTCGCCTGCAACAGTGAAAGATGCGCTCATTCGCTCATCTTCGCTTTTCCCTGCAAACGACGAGCAGCAAGGCTATGGAATCCCCGATTTTGAAACTGCGCTAACATTGTTCCTTACTTCGCAAACATCTGAACTTCAAAATATTAATTATTTTAATATTAAAGAAGAAAACAATTTTTATTATATTAAAATAAATATTGCAGCCCAAACAAACGCAGTTTCTGTTTTCAACACTTTGGGGCAATGCCTGCAATATGTTTCAACAAAAAACGCCGAAATTTTGATAGATAAAACCGCTTTTCCAAAAGGAATTTTACTTCTAAAAGTGCAAAACGAAAAATTTGCAGCAGTGGAAAAAGTGGTGAATAATTAGCGCCGCTTTTTCCGACCTTGTACGCTGAGAAAAAATCTGCGTCTTTTAGAAATTTGGCGCTGCTTGTTTATGCTCTAATTTATTTCCAGTTCCAAACTTTGCTGCAATTTAAGCAGCGCAGGATTTTTGCTTGTCCACGCTTTGAAATGCTCTTCCGGGGTCATCACATGCTGATGCTCGATGTTTTCATCTACTTTTACACGAAATTTAATGTCGGATATTTCAAGTTTTTTTCCTAAAAAATCCAAAATTGCAGGCAGGAGTGCGCTTATTTCTTTCTCCAAAAGTTGATTGGCAACAACAATCTCAAATTCGTTTTCGGCAATGCGAACAGGGATATTTGCATTTATAAAATTGACCATTCGTACTTCTTCGGGAATTGTTTGCGCAAATTCTTTCCACGCATTTTCAAGACTTCCTGCTTCAACCGACTGATTTTCGGCTGTTTGTGCAGTTGTCGGCGTTTCGGGATAGGTTTGCGGCGCGGCAGGTGCGGCAGGCGGCATTCCCTGACTAATTGAAATACTGGTGAGGCGCGACTGATTTTCCGATGATTTTTGCGGCGCGGCAGCTTGCTGTGTTGTCGGCGACACAGTTTGCACTATGGCTGTATCACGCTGATTTACAGGTGATTTATCTTGATTAATTGGTTTTAGCGGGGGAATTTCCAACTCATTCAACTGCTTTTTTTTTTCATCAAGCAGTTGGCATATTTTTATCAATGACAACTCCACCAACAGCCGCTTGTTGCGGCTCTCGCGGTACGATAAATCACATTCATTGCTGATATTCAGCGAGTTAATTAAAAACATCGCAGATGCCTGCTGTGCTTGAACTTTATATTTTTCGCCAATTTCTGCGCCAACATCAAGCAGTTGAACAGTTTGCGGGTCTTTGCTTACCAGCAGGTCTCGGAAATGCGCTGCAAGCCCCGTAATAAAGTGATTGCCGTCAAAACCTTTTCCTAAAATTTCGTTAAAAATCAATAATGAAGCCGAAATATCGCAGCGCAAAAAAGCATCGGTCAGGCGAAAATAATACTCGCTGTCAAGCACATTTAAATTGTCAATAACGCCTTGATATGTAATGTGGTTGCCGTTGAAACTGACAATCTGGTCAAAAATGGACAGCGCGTCGCGCATCCCACCGTCCGCTTTTTGCGCAATGACGTTCAGCGCATTGGTTTCAACTGTTATATGCTCCTGATTAGCAACATATTGTAGATATTCAATCGCATCTTTAATTGAAATCCTGTTAAAATCAAAAATCTGGCAGCGCGACAAAATTGTAGGAATAATTTTGTGCTTTTCGGTAGTTGCCAAAATGAATTTTGCATAGGCGGGCGGCTCTTCGAGGGTCTTAAGAAAGGCATTGAAGGCTGCTGACGACAGCATGTGAACCTCGTCAATTATATAAACCTTGTACTTTCCTATTTGCGGCGGGATACGCACCTCTTCGGTCAGAGTGCGAATATCGTCAACGCCATTGTTTGAGGCAGCATCCAACTCGTGAATGTTATAAGAACGATTCTCATTGAAACTGCGGCAACTTTCACATTCGTTGCATGCCTCAAAATCGCTCGTGGGATTAAAACAGTTAATCGTTTTTGCAAAAATGCGTGCACAGGTAGTTTTACCAACGCCGCGAGGTCCACAAAAAAGATATGCCTGTGCCAAACGACCGGTCCTGACTGAATTTTTAAGCGTCTCGGTAAGTGACTTTTGCCCTATGACCGAAGTGAAGGTAGAAGGTCTGTATTTTCGTGCCGAAACAATAAAATCGCCCATTGTAATTGAAATGTGAAATTAGAGTTAAAAATTTATGTTTGCAAAAATAAGATTTTTTTTTTTCATGGAAAAATTTATATTTTCAAAAATGTGGCAAAATTTTTGCTGTAAAATTACGGTTATAATTGCATAAGTTCTTATTATCAACTAAAAACAGACGGTTAGCATAAACAAATAAGGAAAAAAAATAATTCAAAATTTATATATATAAAAAAAATGGCTAAATCAAAATTCAAAAAAGTAGCGATTTCAATAATCGTTGTGATTGCAGCGTTGCTTCTCGTACTTATTATTGCACCCTTTGCTTTCAAAGGAAAAATAATGCAAGTAGTTAAAAATCAGATAAATGAGAATATAGAAGCGAATGTAAATTTCGATGACATAAGTTTGAGTTTCATTCGCAATTTTCCTAATGCGTCCGTGTCGCTGGAAAATCTGTGTGTTGTTGGGCGCGACTCTTTTGCACTCGACACGCTCGTCTGTGCGCGAAGCATTAACGCAGTGGTGAACCTGAAAAGTTTGTTTTCCGACAATGGTTACGAAATAAAACGCCTGATTTTAAGCGAATTAAATGTGAACGCACACGTATTGCCTTCGGGAAAAGCAAACTGGGACATTATGAAACCCGACAGCACAAAGACCGAAACGCCCGACACTGCCGCGCTTACATTCAATTTAAAATTAAAAGAAATGGAAATAAAACGTTCAGACATCGTTTACAACGATGAACAGGGCGGTATGAAGGCAACAGTTAAAGATTTGAATTTCAGTACTTCCGGCGACTTTACCGCAGACAGTTCCCTGCTGAAAACCCGACTGTCCATTAACAAACTGACTTTCGCAATGGACAAAATTGACTACCTGAGCGACGCTAATATTGACATCCGCGCAAATATTAACGCCAATTTGAACAAAATGAAATTTGAATTGCGCGAAAATCATACCAAAATAAACGCAATAGAACTCGCATTAAACGGCTGGGTGCAAATGCTTGAACCCGAAGGAATGGAGATGGATTTATCTGTTAATTCCGAAAAAGTGGATTTCAAATCGCTGCTGTCACTTATTCCCGCCATTTACGCAAAAGATTTCAAGGGCTTGAAAGCAGACGGAAAAGTTAATCTTGCTGCCACCGCCAAAGGCAAAATGGCAGGCGAAACTTACCCGACTTTCAATGTCAAATTAGGCGTTGAAAATGGCTGGTTCCAATACCCGCAACTGCCCAAACAGTTGAAAAGCATTAATTTAGACCTAACGGTTAATAATTCCACCGACAAACTCGAAACGATGATTATTGACCTCAAAAATCTCTCGTTTGATGCCGGTGGCAACGTTTTCAGCGCAAAAGCGCACGTGGAAGACCCCATGGGCGACCCCAATATTGATGCTTTCGCAAAGGGGAAACTTGATTTGGGGCAAGTAAAAGACTTCTACCCGCTCGAACAAGGAATGGACATCAACGGTGTGTTTGACCTGAATTTGAACCTGAAAGGTAAAATGTCTTATTACGAAAAGGAACAGTATGACCGCTTCTTGTTCTCAGGGAATATGAATATTACCAATATGTCGCTGAAACTTAACGAATTAAAAGATAAAGTTTCACTGTCATCGGCAAATCTTCAATTTAATAATCAGTATGCAAATTTGTCCGGATTGTCGGCGCAAATAGGTAAAAATGACATTTCGGCAAGCGGCAGACTTGAAAACTTTCTGGGATATGCACTCAAAGACCAAACCCTGAAAGGCAGCCTGTCTTTAAATTCCAACTATTTGAACCTGAACGATTTTATTAGCGGCGACAGCGAAACCGAAAGCGCCGAAAGTTCTGAAATGACGGTTATTGAAATCCCCAAGAACTTGAATTTTAGCGCTTCGGCAGCAATTAAAGAATTGATTTACGACAAGATGAACTTTGCAAATGCACACGGTAATTTGAGCGTTGCAAACGGCGTTCTTTCGTTCCAAAATCTCGGGTTGCAGGGCTTTGGCGGCGCGGTAAATCTAAACGGAAAATACGACTCTTCAAACCCCGAAAAGCCGCTTGTGAATCTCGATTTAGACTTGGCAAATGTTGCTTTTAATAAAGTCTTTGCGCAGATTGAAACTTTCGCAAAATTTGCGCCGATTTTGGAAAATTTAGCAGGCAATTTCTCCACCAAAATGTCGTTCAATTCCGCGTTAAGCAAAGAAATGATGCCCGACCTTGCAACATTAATTGCAAACGGCTCTTTAACAACGCAATCGGTGGGCGTTAAGGACGTTCCCGCACTCACTTCGCTTTTAGACAACCTCAAAAAAGTTCCTTTGGCGCAAAACCTGAGTTTGCCGTCGAGCAGCGAAATTAACCTGAAAAATCTGCTGCTTAATTTCGCCGTAGCCGATGGAAAAATCAATACAAAGCCCTTTGACATCACTTTGGGAGGCATAAAACTCAACCTCGGTGGCGCCTCAGGTCTCGACAAAACGCTCGCGTGGAACGGAACGGCAACCTTGCCACAGTCGCTCAATTTGGGAAAATTCCAGACGGTTAACTTCTCAATAGGCGGAACATTCGCAAAACCAACAGTGAAACTTGATTTGGCAAATACGCTGCAAAACGTTGTAAATGATGTTAAAGAGCAGGCAACGCAAAAAATAACCGAAAAGGTGGACGAAGTCAAGCAGCAGGTCAGCCAGAAGGCTGTGGAAGAGGCGCAAAAGCAGGCAGACAGATTGCGCAGCGAAGCGAAAGCGGCAGGCGACAAACTTGTTGGCGAGGCACAGACACAAGCACAAAAACTTGTTGACGCAGCAAAGAACCCGATTGCTAAAGCCGCCGCCGAAGTAGCCGCCAAAAAACTCACAGACGAGGCGCAAAAGAAAGCAACAGCCCTGTACAACGAAGCCGACAAACAAGGTAACGCACTGGTAGAGAAAACAAAAAGTGCAGGAAACTGAAAAAGGAATGAAGGAATGAAGGAATGAAGAAATGAAGAAATGAAGGAATGAAGGAATTGTTAATTGTTTAAAAACCTTAATAGAATGAAAATTGCGTACTTACTGGGCGCCTTGCGGCGCGGAGGAACGGAGACCTTGATGCTTGACGTTTTTAGGAACGCACAATGTGTTGACTATCAGTTTATTGGTATTCACAGAAAAGATGGCGAACACAAAGCGGCATTTTATGCCTCCGGGCAAAAACTGTACAAAATTGCACCGCGTTTTCCGTTTGACCCCGTATATCTGTATCGCTTGCGTAAAGCGCTGAAAATAGAACAGATAGACATCGTTCACGCACAGCAAACGCTCGACACACTGTATGCGTGGATAGCAACTGCCGGACTGAAAATCAAAATTGTACAAACTTTTCACGGGTTCGACTGTTTTAACAAAAAAAGTAAACTGCTATCTTTCACTGCCAAACGAACAGACAGGAATCTGTTCGTAAGTAATTATCTGCGAGAGTATTACACTAAAAAATACAGGTTAAACCCGCAAAAACAGCAAACTGTTTATAACGGAATTTCGTTTGAAAAGTTTGACAAATCCTACTCCACTCCCGATTTTTTGCAGCAGGCAGGCAAAGATGGTTTGCGGATTTCGATGATTGGAAACTTTGTTCACGTACGCGAACATGCTTCTGTTTGCCGTTTTTTGAAACTGTTGAAAGAGAAGAAAGTAAAAGGCAAAATTTCACTAAATTTCAACTTTTATTTCGTAGGGCTACGGCTCGCAAATCAGGCGTATCTTTATGACGATTGTGTAAAATATTGCGAAGAGAATGATTTGATGGATTGCGTGCACTTTGTAGGCGGCAGAGATGATGTGCCTGCAATTTTGCAAAATATTGATGCCTTTATTTATTCCACCGACCACGATACGTTTGGAATTGCCGTTGTGGAGGCAATAGCGTGCAAAATACCCACGTTTGTAAACGATTTTGAAGTGATGAAAGAAATTACCGAAAACGGAAAATGTGCCACCATCTACAAAACCAAAAATGAAAACGATTTATTAGAAAAATTTTTATTATTTTTGCAAAATCAAAATCTTTATAAAGAAAACGCAAAGAATGCCGCCAAAATAGTCAGAGAAAAATATTCAATTGAAACTTTTATGGCTAACTTGGCAAAGGAATATTTTGATTTAAAGAAAAAAGACAGTTAGTAGTTATTAGTTATTAGTTATTAGAGTTTAGAGTTTAGTTTTCAATTCAAAATTGAGAATTGAGAATTACATTCAATTCAAAATTCAAAATTAGTTCATTATTAATTATTCATTAATAAATTACTAATTGCTAATTACTAATTGCTAATTAAAATTAGTGGTAGCCATAATTATTGATTAAAACAGGATGTTAGATTTTTTCCCTCAATATTTTACAAAACGGGCGATAATTTTGTATTTCGTTTCGATTTTTGCCTGCCTCTTGATTTTTATAGGGAAATCAATGGCGTGGTACTACTACCTTATCGGTGGCATTGCTGTACTGATGTTTTTTGTCGGCGGCTACACTCTGCCGATAAAATGGGCAAGATTTCCGCCTAAAACGCTAATATACAATATTTTCACTGTCGGTTTGCTTATACGTGTAGTGTGGGTGGTGTTTTCCTACTACTTCTATTCGTCCATGAACGGCAATCCCTTTGAGTTTGAAACCGCTGACGCCGGCAACTACGACTGGCTGGCGCAGCAACTTTACGAACAGGGCTGGGAGGCATACGAAAAGATTATGGGCAAATGGGGCTTTTCCGACCGCGGCTACCCTACATTTCTTGGCGCAAGTTATATGATTTACGGTCATAATGTTTTGATTGCGCGTTTAATAAAAGCCGTTTTGGGCGCTTGGACAGCCGTTTTAGTGTACAAACTCGCTTCGCGCACTTTTGGCGAGAGCGTTGGCAGGATGGCAGGAATTTTCTGCATGCTGATGCCCGAAATGATTTACTGGTGCGGCATTCATTCAAAGGAAATAGAGATGGTTTTCGTTACAACTTTGGGAGTTGAGCGTGCCGACAATGCTGTTCGCAGTCGCAAACTTACTTTCGCGAATCTCGTTATGCCTATGCTATGCGCGGCTATCCTCTTTACATTGCGCTCTCTGCTGGGCGTAGGGCTGCTTTTTGCTTTTATTACTGCGCTGTTTTTTATGTCGGCGCGTGCAGGAACATTCGGCAATCGTGTACTTTTGGGAGTGTGGATTATTATTGCAATTGCGTTTATTGGCGGTGGAAAAATATTGACCGAAATAGAGCAAGCCTGGAACAGCCGCCAGATGCAGCAGGAAGAGTCAATGGAATGGCGGTCAAAACGTGAAGGGGGAAACAAATTTGCCGTTTATGCAAACAATGCGATTTTTGCCCCTGCAATTTTTATAATTCCGCTTCCCACAAAGGTTAATGTTGCTTCCCAGCGCAATCTTCAATTGGCACACGGCGGTTATTTCGTTAAAAATGTAATGGCATTTTTCGTAATGTTCGCATTGTTTTTAATCGTATATGATGCTATAAAAAAAGGTAACAAGTGGCGCGATTTCCTGCTTGTCGGGGCGTTTATGATTGGCTATCTGGGAGTTATTGCGACTATAAGCGGTTTTGCGCAGTCGGGGCGTTTCCATTTGCCCATAATGCCTTTTTTCATTATGTTTGCCGCATACGGCATCAATCAATCAACAAACAAAGTGAAAGATTATTACAATTTTTATCTGGTATTGCTCTTTGTCGCCTTTATAATATGGCAATGGTATAAACTTGCAGGAAGAGATATGCTTTAATTAATTGACAATTAATAATTTATTCTGAATGTCTGTTAGTCAATAAAATATACTGTTTGCAAAAGTTGAATAATCAAATTATTAATTTCAATGAAAATTTTAATCGTTTGCAGCATAAATTCGGGCAAAATTGCGCCTTTTATTGCCGAGCAAGCCGATTTTCTGAAAAGAGCGGGTTGCCGGGTCGATTTTTTTACAGTTGAAGGGAAAGGGATTAAAGGCTATTTGCAAAACAGAAAAAAATTGGTGGGCAAAATCGCCGATTTTCAGCCTGATATTGTTCACGCGCATTATGGTTTGTCGGGCTTGCTGGCAAACATGCAAAGGCGCATCCCCGTGGTTACTACCTATCACGGCAGCGATATTAACAATGCTAAAATATTGCGATTTTCAAAAATTGCGATTTTTTTGTCAAATTTTAACATCTTTGTGTCCGAAAAAAATATCCTGACAGCAAAGGTGAAAAAAAATTACGCTTTGTTGCCTTGCGGGGTCGATACCGAAATTTTTTTTCCTCTAAAAAATAAAAATGAAATCAGAAGAAAATTAAATTTAGAAGCGGAAAAACAATATGTTCTGTTTTCAAGTTCATTTGATAATGCCGTTAAGAATTACGATTTGGCGCAAAAGTCGGTTGGAAAACTAAAAAATACAACGCTTTTGGAACTCAAAGGACGCACGCGCACAGAAGTTGCGCTGTTGCTCAACGCCGTCGACTGCGCTCTGCTCACTTCATTCACCGAAGGGTCGCCACAGTTTATAAAAGAGGCGATGGCATGCAACTGCCCCATAGTGTCGGTTGATGCGGGCGATGTGCGCAGCAACCTTGAAAGAGTTGAAAATTGCTATGTAACAGATACTTACAACTCCGAAGAAATAACGCTTTGTTTGCAAAAGGTTTTCGCTGCAAATAAAAGAACCAACGGGCAAGAAAAAATTATTGAACTGTGTTTGGATAATAAACTGGTTGTTAATAATTTAATAGAAATATACGAAAATATTTTGAACGAATAAAAAATGAAATTTCTCAGTTCCGCCTCCGAAATAGATGCAATGCAATGGCGCTTGCTTGTGCAGGAGTCCCGCACCGCCACGTTTTTTCAGACGCGCGAATGTTACGATTTTTATGCTGCCTTGCCCTTTTTTGAGCCTTTTGCCTTTGGAATAGAGCAAAATAATGATTTACAGGCAGTGGCAGTGGGTTATATTGAGAAAAACGGCTTCGGATTTTTCAAAAATTTTACAAAACGGGCAATTATTCAGGGCGGCATTTTATTAAAAAATGATGCAAAAAATGACGTTATCGGTATTTTTTTAGATGAAATAATTAAAAAGATTAATAAAGAAACAATTTTTCTTGAGATTCGTAACCTTAATGATTATTCGCAATGGAAACCGGCTTTTGAAAAAGCAAAGTTTCTGTACCAAAAGCACTATAATATTTTTATTGAAACAACTGACGTTCAAAAAGTTATGTGCAATTTAAGCCAAAGCAAACGCCGCCAGATAAAAATTGCACGCCAAAACGGTTCCGAAATCTCACAGATTACAAATATTGAGGAAATTACGGAACTGTATTATTGCCTGAAAAAATTATATAACTCAAAAATAAAAACGCCGCTTTTTCCTGTAGAATTTTTTGTAACTTTGTCGCAAAAAGATTTCGGGGAAATTTTTGCCATAAAATGCGATGGAAAAATCATAGGCGGAATTGTTGTTGTAAATTTCATCGACAAAGCAGTTTATGAATGGTTTGTATGCGGCTGTGATCGTGAATTTCACCGCAATTATCCATCTGTGCTGGCAACGTGGGCAGGAATTGATTTTGCACTGCAAAACGGTATCCCAAAGTTCGACTTTATGGGCGCAGGCGTGCCGGAGAAGCCCTACGGCGTCCGCGAATTCAAATCAAAATTTGGCGGAAAACAGGTAGAATATGGTCGATTTTATTATGTTTTTAACCCTTTTAAATACAAATTAGGAAAAGTTGGCGTAAAATTTTTAAAATTATTAAGTAAATGAAAAAGATAATCACAGCATTTTGCATTTCGTTTTTCTGCTTGAACCTTTCGGCGCAAGAGATACCGCAAAATGTTTCATACACAAAAATTTATGACTTTTTAGACGAGTTGGCAAGCGAGCAGATTATAGACATTAATTCTGCGATAAAGCCTTATTCGCGTATCCTTATTGCGCAAAAACTTCAGCAAGCCGACAGGCAAACCTCCAAACTGAATGCGAGGCAACGTAAAGACCTGCAATTTTACATGCAATCTTACGCGCTGGAAATGAACGAGTTACCCGAAACGCTCTACGACATCTACAACGACCAGACGGTGGAGGTCTCGCTCCTCGAACCTGCAATTTATTACAAAGATTCGCTGTTTCACGCCACGCTTGCGCCGCTTGTGGGGATGCACATCTGGAACAACGGCAGCAAAACCATCACAAAACGCTGGATTGGCGCAGAAATTCAGGCTGCTATAGGGCAGCATTTTGCCGTTTGGGGCAGTCTGCGCGACAATTCCTTTGGCGGAGGCTCCGGTGAAATGTCATCGCTGCTTTCAAAACCGCAATACCTTAATCTGTTTCCCGGCGCGGAATACAAGGAATCGTCCGTAGGCAATGGCGACTACAGCGAGGTTCGCGGAGGTATAAACTTTTCTACAGACTGGGGCTCGCTCGGCATAATCAAAGACAATCTGGTGTGGGGCGACAACTATCACGGGGCAAACATTCTTTCGGGACACAACCCCTCGTTTCCTGCGCTCTATCTGCGCATTAAACCTGCTAAATGGTTCGAACTCAACTATTTTCACGGCTGGCTCGTTTCTAATATGTCTGACACAACGCGAGTTTACGTTGATAATTCCGGCAAAATATGGGAACGCCCGCAAAACAAGTTTATGGCGGCTAACATGCTGACTTTCACGCCTATATCTAATCTTAACCTCTCAATTGGAAATTCCATAGTGTATGCCGAAAACAACATAAATCCGGGATATTTTATTCCTATCGCATTTTTCAAATCAATTGACCACCTTTTTACAAAAGGTACAAAAACAGAAAATCAGAACTCGCAGGTTTATATCAATTTCAGTTCGCGGAATATCAAGCATTTACACCTTTTTGCGTCAATTTTTGCAGACGAAATCAGTTTTGACCGTTTCAAAAGCAGCAACCCTGAAACCAACCCAATATCGTACAAATTTGGCGCTAATTTATCAAACTTTCCGCTTGATAATCTGATACTTACGGCAGAATATACGCGCAATAACATCGGGATGTACAAACACAAAATCCCCGAAATAGCCTACACTTCAAACAGTTACAATCTTGGGCATTATCTTTGGGACAATTCTCAGGAAATTTACCTCGCGGCAACATACAAGCCCATTCGCGGGCTGGACATAACTGCCTCATTTACAGACGCACGCAAGGGAAATGAGTTTGAGTATCTAACAGGCGGCGAGTTGTCTAATCAACTCAAGACGCCCTTTCTCAAAGACGTGATTTGGAAAAGTGATATTGTTGGTTTAAAGGCAAATTACGAGGTTTTTACCAATGCTTACGCAACAGTAGAACTGCGTTACAGCAGCGCCAAAGCCACATTGCCCGAAGACGCACCGATTGCCGGCGAAGTGCGCCCCGAAACTGTTGAAAACAACACGGACATAAGCTCGCAATTCTATTTGGACAGATTCTCGCCAAAATTTTTGCAAGGTAACAAATTCGCGTTTATGCTCGGATTTGGATTTGGATTTTAAGAGGGAACGAACAACAAGTTTTTTTTAACAATTCCGCGCCTTTTCGCCTCCGAAGGTTTTCTCAAATTTCTGAGCAGATTCCACTTCTTGCCCAAAAGTATCTTCATTTTTATGTGGCGAATGTTTCCGTAGGTTATTCCTTTGCGCGGCAATGATAATTTGTCTGCTTTACGGTTCACAAAATTGGGGTCGGTACTGAGGGCGATTTTAATGCCCGCTTTTTGCAAAATATCCATTTCGCGCCGCCCGAAATCAAGCCCAAAAGCGCCATTGGGGTAAGCAAAATAGCGGACTGCCTGCCCAAGCAACTTTTCCAAATCAGTTACAGAATTTACTATTTCATGCTCGCATTTTTCGGCGGTTTCGTTGGCTAAAATAGGGTGTGTAAGCGTGTGTGCGCCGATGCTTATCAGCCCGGAACGCTGTACTTCCGCTATTTTTTCCAAGTCCATGTTCCGAAATTCCTTTGGCGGCGTGTTTGTTGCCGATTGATATTCCTTGACAAGATGATGTATTTTTTCAATCGGGAGACTTTTCAAAACTGCGTGAATGCCCGCATCTTTTGCCACCTGGTAAGGGATTTTCGTTTCTTGCGCTACAATTTCTGCAAATTTGTCAAGGTCGTAGTCGGCAACTTCCTGAAACCAGAAATTTTCGCGCTGCGCAATACTTTGCGGCGACACAAAAATTGCCGCCGGAACATTGTGTTTTTTCAACAGCGGGAAAGCAATATCAAAGAACGTCAAATCGCCATCATCAAAGGTTATTGCGCACAAATTTTTGCTATTCCCCAAGTTTTCAAACGCACTGAGCGGCACAATTTTGTATGCCGATTTCAGGTACAAAATCACACTCTCAAACCATTGTGCATTGTTCACAACGTGTAAATTTACAATTATATTTCGTTTCATTTGTTTTTATTTTATTTAGAATAAAGGGTAAAGACTTTAATTTATTCTCCCGCTTCGGCTGGACAAGTCTTGTTCTTTGTTTACTATTTTTTATTTATTATTCCACAGAGCAACACAGATATCTTTTTCTGAAAACTGAAAACTTTTTTAGCCTCTCCCCCCCTGCCCTTCCCCGAAGGATAGGGACAATAAGAGCGTGAAAAATATCTAAACTCTAAACTCTAAACTCTAATAACTACTAACTATCTTTTGTCTATGCTCTATGCTCTATGCTCTATGCTCTATGCTCTATGCTCTATGCTCTATGCTCTTTTGTCTCATCTAATATGTTCCATGTCGCTGTCGAGCAGTTCCAAATTGAACTCATTTTGTTCCATTTCCTTAAAACATTCTTCGTTTTTTGAAAAATAAACCAAATATGTACTTTTTATTTTTGAAAGAATATTTTTCTTTAAAAACTTAACCAATTCATTATCAGTGCTATACAAACGAATATATGCAATTCCCCTTTTCAGTGCAAAAATTCCCAAAGTTGCAATCATTTTTTTTATTTCCCCAAAGTTACGATTATTTGAGACCCACAAAACGTCTATATATTCGCCGTGATTGTTGTTAATCAGCAAGATGGCGCCGAAATTTTTGTGCAAATATACGAAATATTTTTCGCGGTTTGGCGACTGCAAAATGCGCCAGTGAGCATATTTTTCGTCTCGGACAGGGGTAATAACTGTTGGCGTTTCGGCATTAGATTCTTTGTAAAGGCGGTAAAATTCGGCGAAATTGCTGTCCGTCAATTTCTCAAATTTAAAGCGTTTTTTGTTATATGAATTTACCCTGTGAATAAGAAATACAAATGGAAAAGCAATGATATTAAGCGTTTTACGGATAATTTTTGGCAATTTTCCAATCAACGCAGGGTGATTGAAAATGTGCGCAAAACAGAAAACCTGAAATGAGTGCGGGTACTGCTTCCACCCGTTTTTCAGCAGCGTTCCGAGCGATTTTTCGTTGGGTAGCCCCAAACTGCAATCGGCAACGCTCACCAAACTTTTAGACAGTGCGCTGCCTAAACCCTGCCGCTGAAATTGCGGCAAAATCTTATAGTCAATCATCCAGCAAGCCGTCTTCTGTTTGCCTGCAAGCCACAGATTAAAGCCTGTTAGACCCGTGTGCGCAATCACTTTGCCGTCTTTTTCTATCACAAGCGGCGTTTTATTGTCATAAAAGTCGCTACGATTGAGCCACCGCCAAATATGTGGCAGATATTTCATTCTGTCCTCAAACGCCTGCGCATAGAACTCAATCAACTCTTTTTCAGGGATTTCAAAGGCGCTTTTAATTTGTATGTTGCTTTTTTCCATATTTTTGATGTAAATATTTGTTAATAATGCGAATCACGGGTTAAAATAAAACATAAATAGCGCCCTTCCGCTTTGGCGGGACAAACTTTGCGTTCCTTGCGTATCTTCTTTGCGCTCTTTGCGGTAAAAAATATTTAACCGCAAAGGACGCAAAGGCTTCGCAAAGGACGCTATAATCTGTTTACTACTCTTTTTATTCCA
>JAISWT010000041.1 GCA_031271005.1 Prevotellaceae bacterium
ACAAACAAAGTTCCTGTAAGAACCGACCTGCAAATCATTGATTCCAAAGAACAATCGGTAAAAGAACGCTTGTATAAGGCACAAAATTGTCTGTGCAACGGCTGCGGAAATAAATTTGAAATGTGGAACTTGGAAGTAGACCATATTATTCCAAGCGCAAAAGGCGGCGGAAATTATTACGAAAATTATCAACTCTTGTGCGGCGCCTGCAATAAAATAAAAGGAGACAGACCAATGGAATATCTGAGGCAAAAAATAGAAACTCGTAAAAAATTATTAAAAGAAAAAATTATTTTTGGGGAATAAGCTTTAATAGTGGTTAGTTGTTAGTGGTTAGAGGCTGAAAACTATTTTTTATATTAAATTAACAATAGCAAAATAAAAGAAAGGAGGAAAAAAGATGTCAGAATTAAGAATTTTTTATCATGACGATGGTCGGTTGAAGATTTCAAAGTCAATTGAAACTATCAAAAAGGTTGATAAACAGAACATTATCTGGATTGACCTTAATGATGTGTCCGAAGAGATAGAGGACGAACTCGAAAGTTTTCTCAAAATTTACATTCAGGAAGACGAGGAAATAGAAGAAATAGAGATGAGTTCTCGCTATATCCAAACTGACGACAGCATTGTTGCTAATTCCAACTTTCTGCTTGACAATTACGAAAGCGAGCCGGTGTCATTTATCGTCAAAAACGGCATTCTTGTGTCGGTGCGCGGCAGCGAGTTGCGGTCGTTCAACGAAACGGTGCGCAAAATATATGCCAACACGAGCAATTTTCCCAGCGGATTTCACGTACTTGTTACCCTGCTCGAAACCCGCGTGGAATATGATGCCGACATGATTGAGGACGCCACAGACCTTATAACATCGCTCTCTAAAACAATGAGCAGCACCGAAGACAGCCTTGACGAAGACATCCTCTTACAAATAAAAGACTTGCAGGAAAAAGTAATGATTATCAGACAAAACATAATGGACAAGCAGCGAATGGTATCCAACATGCTAAAATGCAATTTCTTCCCGAAGGACTTGCTCGGACGGCTAACGATGGTTATTAAAGATATAAACTCGCTGTTTGAATACACGCGCTTTGGCTTCGACCGTCTTGATTATCTGCAAGATACATTTCTCGGTATGGTAAATATTCAGCAAAACAAAATAATTAAAATTTTTACCGTTGTTACTGTTATTTTTATGCCGCCCACAATGATTGCAACTATTTACGGGATGAACTTCACCGTTATGCCCGAACTCAACTGGCGCTTCGGATACCCGCTTTCCATTATGGCAATGGTTTTGTCTGTGGTGATTGTACTATTCTATTTTAAAAGAAATAAATGGCTGTAAATTTGCCCAACAAAATGAATTTTTAGTGAATAATTAATAGTGAATAGTGAATAATAAATAATAAAATACAGAATACGCAGCAATTAATAATGAAGAAATGAAGGAATGAAGAAATTAATTGTTAATTATTAGAGTTTAGATATTAGAAAAAACTCTAAACTCTAATCACTAATCACTAACCACTGACCACTAACCACTAATAAAGTCCATAAGTTGTACTCGTTACTTTAAATTCGGTACGGCGGTTGATTTGGTTTGCAATCTGTTGGTTATCAGGCGTAAGGGTATGGATAAACTCTTCGGTAAGCACATCTCCTTCGTGCAAAAACGGATATTTTTTACATATCGTATCATCAGCAATCACAGGGCGTTCTTCGCCATAACCCACTGCTGTAAGCCGCTCATGACTGATTCCTGCTTTAATCAAATAATCAACAACAGATTGTGCGCGTTTTGCTGAGAGTTCTATGTTTGACCGATTATCGCCAACATAGTCGGTGTGCGCGCTGAGTTCGATAGTGATATTGGGATTGTCTTCCAAAATTCCTATCAAATATTTCAATCCTGTTTCCGAGTCGGGAGTGAGATTCCACTTTGCAAATTCGTAAAAAATATTGTCTAAAGTTACAGATTTGAAAATTGAGCCCAGCGAAAAATCTACGTTGAAGACTTTATCTTTATCAATGTCGGCGGTTGTCAGTTCCTGTTTCTGATTCAGATGTCCGCGTGCGGTTGCAAGCATCACATAATTAACATTTTTCGACAATCTGATTCTGTATGTTCCGTCTTTTTTTGTTTTCACGCGGGCGTTGGCGCCGTCGTTGCCCACCATTCTCACTGTTGCTTCGCCCAGAGGCACGCCTGTGTCATCTGTTACTTTACCTTCCACAGCAAAGGCTATTTCGGAGAGTGTCCAGCCATATATGCGGTCGAGCGGCGTTATCAGACTTGTGCTTTGGGTGCGGCTGGAGGAGAAAAAGCCGGCAAGCCCATCTCTTGAAACGGTCATCCCGAAATCGTCATTGCGGGAATTGAACGGCAAGCCCATCGTTTCGACAGTCCATGTTGAACTGTCGGCATTTTCAACGGCTTTGAAAAGGTCAAGTCCGCCAATGCCGGGTAGCCCGTTAGAAGAAAAGTATAAAGTCCCGTCAGGGGCAACGGCGGGGAACATTTCGTTCTGTGCCGTATTTATCTGACTGCCGAGATTTTCCACGTATTTCACTTCTGTCCCGTCAATTTTCCCGCGCCAAATATCTTTGTTTCCAAATCCCTTTGGTGCGCCGTCAGCAACAAAATAGAGCGTTTCGTTGTCGGGGGCAATAGCCGGATGCCCTACGGAAATAGTACTGTCTTCAAAGATTGTGAGTTTTTGGGGGTCGCCCCACTCGCCGCCTCCACGCTGCGAAACCATAATTATTGCAGGAGCATCTGCGCTTGCAAACTGCTGGGCACGAGTGAAATACATCGTTTTTCCGTCAGAAGTAAAGCAGGCTGCCCCGTTGTCGTCATTGAAGGTATTAACGGCGCCTTCAAGCAGTTCGGGCTTCTCCCAGTCTCCTTTTGAATTTTTTTTGGAAATAAATAATCTGCTAAAAGGCATTCCATTAACGGAACTTATCTTTGCTTTTTTGTTCGCTTTTTTGTCGCGCTCCTGCCTCATTGACGAGAACACGACAGCATCGGCGGCGCTGCTGGTGAAGGCGGGACAAAAATTTGTGGCACGCTGCACGTTGAAAAGCGCTACGGGAGTGATTTTAATCCGCGTTGGTTTTGCTGACCAGTCGGCAGCAAGTTGTGCAGCCTCCAAGCCGTTTTGCGCCGGCAGGAAGTCAGGGTTAGCGTTGAGAAATTCGCGGTAGTTTTGTGCCGACTCGGCATATTTTCCGTTCATCCGAAGCATCTCGGCATAGTGAAAATAGAGCAGACTGTCGGGGTACTTGTAGCGCACAGCATTTTGATAGGCAAGTTCGGCACGCGGATTGTTAATAAGCCTGTATGCCTCTGCCTGCTTGAAAGCAACCGCGCCGCGCAAATTTTTATCTTTTGCAGAAATGCGCCTGTAGATTGAGCGATACATATTTGCAGCCTGATAATATTCTCCGTAAGCAAACTTGTCATCCGCTTTTTTTATGCGTTTTTGGATGCTGCACGAAGATAAAACCGTCAACAAAATGATAATCAAAAAAAATATTTTTTTCATTGTTTGTAATACCGTGTCTTTAAAAAACACATAAAAGTTGAGGATATTTTTTTGTGATTTTTCTGAAAAGTATGTATGAGTATAATTTCTTTTGGGAGAACGGAAAATTATTTAAAATATTGCTATAAAATTATTTAATATATGTAAATTGTCATTTAAAAAAATATTTACAGAATATATTACATTACATTCCCCATGCCAATGCTCCGATTTTGTCATAAATAATGCTTACAAATCCTATCAGGCAAAAGCCCACTGTGCAAATTACAAGCGCAAGTTTTGCAGGAAAATCGGCTTTCACGCGCTCTATTGGTGTTTCATTATCCTCAAGCATCATTGCTTTGATTACTTTTAAATAATAAAACAATGAAAGTACAGTGTTTAGCAAAGCGATGAATACGAGTATCAGGAATCCCTGTTCAACGGCTGCGGCGAATGCGAAAAATTTGCTGAAGAAGCCGCCCCAAAGAGGTATTCCTGCCAGTGAAAACATTCCGAACATCATTACTACGCTCAGTTTGGGGTTGGTTTTGTAAAGCCCTTTGTAGTCGCTGATATTGAGTTTGCCGGCATAATTTTCTATAATCATCACCACGCCAAAGACCGCCAGATTTGAGAGCATATAAACCAGAATGTAATATACCAGCGAGGTCATTCCTACTGCAGATGCACTCAACATTGTAAGCGCAATGTAGCCGGCTTGCGAGATAGAGGAAAAAGCGAGGAAGCGTTTCAGATTGTCCTGCCGCAAGGCGAAAAGGTTGCCTATCGTAATTGTGAGAACCACAACAATCCACATCACAACGCGCCACTCGATAAGTATATTTCCAAAAACTCTTATTAATATTGTGAATAAAACGAATGCTACAGAGCCTTTGGAAATCACAGAAAGATAGGCTGTTACCCCTGTTGGTGCGCCTTGATAAACGTCGGCAGTCCAAAGATGGAACGGCACAAGCGACAGTTTGAAAAACAGCCCGACTATAAAAAATACGAATGCCATTACAGATAGCCAACTGCCTGAAAATGTGGCGGCTGCGTCATTAAAGTAAAGCGTCCCACTCACCCCGTAAATCAGCGAAATACCGAAAATCATTATTGCCGAAGAGAAGACCGCCGACAGAATATATTTCGCTCCTGCCTCAGCCGACTTGTGCTTGTATTTATCAAAAGCAATCAGCGTTGTCATTGGTATGGAAGCAGTTTCTAAGCCCACGAAGAACAGCAGAAAATTGCCGGAAGAAATCATAAAGTACATTCCCAGTAAGGTTATGAGGGTCAGGAAGTAAAATTCGCCCTGTTTTATCGGGTTGTTGTCGCGCTTGAGCCATTGATGTACTTGCAGAAAAATGATTATCGTGCCTACATTCAGTATCGTTTTTACTACGCCCATCATTGGCGCGTAAATGTACATCCCGCCAAAACTTTCAAACGGCTCGCGCGGAACGCAGTTGAGAACCGTATGTACAAGCATCAAGCATATTGCAAGGGGCTGGAACCGGCGCTTGCCCTTGTCGCCTCCCACAATATCAACAATCAGCAGAACGAGAATCACTGCTATAAGCGACAACTCTTCGCGCATTGATAAAAAATTGCTGTAATCCATCTGTTTTTCAGTTATAAATAATAAAATTTAGAAATTAAAATTATTGAGGGTTCCCAAAAATCAGAGTTTTTTTAGAAACCCTCAAAATATTAACAATTCAAAAAAAATTAAACTTTTATGCCATCTTTTTTGTGGCTGCAAAATTACATGAAAAACACGGGTTTTCCAAGCGTAAGAAATGAAAAAAAGTTTTTTTATTGCGGTAAAAAAAAAATATTTCCTTATTTTTTCTTTTCAACGCGCTTCGGGTAGGGTTTGGGCGAGGTTTGCGGTCAACAAAAAAGAGGAATAATTATCACGAAAGCGCGAATACACGAAGGCACGAAAAACTAATGTAAATATTTCCGGTATAGTGGAAGAATTTAGTATAAAAATTTCCACTATAACGGAAGAATTTAGTATAAATATTTCCATTATAACGGAAGAATTTAGTATAAAAATTTCCGGTATAACGGAAAAATTCACTATAAAAATTTCCACTATAACGGAAGAATTTAGTATAAAAATTTCCACTATAATGGAAAAATTTAGTATAAAAATTTCCGATATATAAGAAATTTTTGTATTTTTGCAGCGAATTTAATTTGTAAAATTATGGTAGCAAGAGGACTTTTTTATGTTATTAAAGAGCAGTTTTTCGGGCGAAAAGCGATAGTGATTGCAGGTGCGCGGCAAACCGGAAAAACCACTTTGTTGAGGCAGATTATTGACGAGTTTGAGCAAGCCGGTACGCTTTTTCTTAACTGCGATGAACCTGAAACATTGCAAATGCTTGAAAATGTGAGTTCTACCGAGTTGAGAAACCTTATCGGCAGCAATAAAATTGTGCTAATTGACGAGGCGCAACGAGTTGAAAATATCGGGATTTTGCTCAAATTGATTGTAGATAATATGCCCGAAATTCAGTTAATTGCAACAGGTTCATCGGCTTTTGATTTGCGCAATCGCCTCAACGAGCCGCTGACGGGGCGAAAATTTGAATACATGCTTTATCCGTTTTCTATTGCCGAATTGATTGATGCGACTTCGCTTTCAGAAGAAAAACGCCTTCTTGAGCAGCGAATAATTTACGGAATGTATCCCGATGTTGTGAATAATCCTGCAAATGCAATTAGAATACTTATAGAATTGACTAACAGTTATTTATACAAAGATATTTTGATGTATAAAGATATTCGTAACCCTGATGCGCTGACAAAATTATTAACCGCGCTGGCGTTGCAATTGGGTAGCGAAGTGTCCTACAACGAGTTAGGCAACACAATAGGAATGAAAAGCGAAACCATTGAGCGTTATTTGGATTTGCTGGAAAAGGCTTTTGTAATTTTTCGATTGCGCTCGTTGAGCAGAAATTTGCGAAACGAATTAAAGAAAAGCCAGAAAATTTATTTTTATGACAACGGCGTGCGCAACGCGCTGATACAGAATTTCAAATCGCTTAATTTGCGGACAGATACGGGCGCGTTGTGGGAAAACTTTATGGTAAGTGAGCGGCGGAAATTTGTGGAACGTAATCAGGTTTTTTCAAACAAATATTTTTGGCGCACGCACGCACAGCAGGAAATTGACTATATAGAGGAACGCGAAGGAACATTGTACGCATTTGAATTTAAGTGGAATGGCAGGAAAAAGACAAAATTGCCAAACACATTCTCAACTGCTTATCCTCAACACGAATTTGAGTGCATTACGCCTGCTAACTATTTACATTTCACAACTTTACAAAAATAGAACTTGGAATTGTATGAAAAAGCGGTTTTTCATTCAACATGTTTGGAAAACTCGCGTTTTTCATATAATTTTGCCCCCAAGTTTTTATTCTTTTTTATTTAATGAAAAAAATTTTATGGATAATATTTTTTTGTGCGTTTACAGGGCTTGTTTGTTCGCAAAGCGCTGTTAATAAGCGCAATAAGCGCATAAAGACTTGGCATGTGTCCGAACTTGCGCTCTCGCCCGATACGGTTGCAGTAGATACTTTACATCTTAATTTCCAAGACGCAAATTTCATAGACCGCTTCAGCATTGCCAATTCGTACAACGGGAATATGCTTTCGCCACTTGAGTCTAAAATCTATTTTGATAGACCGATTGGCGACAATTTTATGTTTGCCGATGCCTATTCGCCTTACATAAGGACAGTTAGCAAGGTTAATTTTTACAATACAACCACGCCTTTAAGTAATATTACCTACAAATCGGGCGGCTCAACTTTCAGATGGGAGGAAGAGATTTTTTTCCTCTTCACCGCAAACTTTGGCAAACGCCTGAACGTAGGCACAAATATTGACTACACAATATCGCACGGCGAGTACAACAATCAGGAGACACAACTGTTCAGTCCGTCCGTTTTTGCTACCTACAACGGACGGCGTTACAAATTTACAACCGCCGCAATCTCCAATGTATTAAGCAATTATGAGAATGGCGGGATTGCAGACACGCGCTACATCACCGATGCCGACAACAGTCAGTTTGAAGGAGTAGATGCCGAAAACATTCCTGTGCGAATGCAAAAAGTGGGAAACAGCCTCGGACAATATGGTTTTTCGAAGTACAACTATAGCGCCTTCTACTACAATCATCAATATTGCATTGGCTTTGACAAGGAGACAAAAATTACGCCCGACTCGTCCCGTTTCGACTATATCCCCGTTACGCGAATAGTTCATACTTTCAAAATTGACCAGCAGCGAAAGCGATACTTTGAGCCGCAAGTGGTTACAGACACAAGCATTTACGCAAATATATTATTCCCCGAACGCCCGCAAACCAACGATTCGGTATGGCTGTCCACAATAACCAACACGCTTGCATTGCACGTGGAGGAGGAATTTAACAAATGGTTTCAATTTGGGCTAACTGCCTATATATCAAACGAATATCAACGCTTCTATACTGCAAACCCCGACAGCACAAGCAGCAAAGTTTCTTTTACGAACACAAAAATCGGCGGAATTTTATCCAAAACGCGCGGGCGAATTTTCAGGTACAACATACAGGGCGAATTGGGCATACAAGGCTATAAGGCGGGCAATTTTATGCTCAAAGCCGATTTGGGCGGCTATTTCAGGCTGTGGAATGACAGTATCGTGTTGCGTGCAGACGGCTTGATGAGCCTTGAGGCGCCTCCTTATTTTGCAGAACAATACAATTCCAACCATTTTGCGTGGGAAAACGACTTTGCAAACATTTACAGCACGCGCATTGGCGGCGCTTTGAGCATACCTACGCGCGGAGTGTCGGTGAACGTGCGGCTCGAAAATCTGTTGAATTATATTTATTTTGACAAAAACGCATTGCCTGCACAGCACAGCAAAAACATTCAGATTTTTGCCATCGGTGCGCAGGCTAATTTGCAGTTGCTCAAACATTTATCGTGGGAAACCGAAGCGGTTTATCAAGTCAGTTCGCAGCCTGATATTTTACCGTTGCCGGCTTTCGCGCTGTTTAGCAATTTATATTATAAAAGCAAGTGGTTCAATGTGTTAAACATACAAGCGGGCATTAATGTGCGTTATAATACTGCTTATTATGTGCCAAACTATATGCCTGCCACGGGGCGTTTTTATTTGCAAGAGGAAATAAAAATCGGAAATTTTCCGCTCGTAAATCTCTATTTGAATTTTCATTTAAAGCAGGCACGCATTTTCATTGAGTACTATCACGTTAATAATCTGATAGTTAACAGCAGAAATTATTTCTCAATGCCACGTTATCCGCTTAATCCTGCAATTATAAAGTGGGGTGTTTCCTGGAATTTCTATAACTGATAAATACGGCGTTTTTAATCTTTGCTTGCCGTTAATGCACAAATTTTTTCGGGGTTGTTCCATAAAATTCCTTGAAAGCATTGGAGAAGTGAGACGGATTGCTGAAGCCTGTTGCGTATGCTATTTCGGAAATAGTTAAATCTTTGTTTTGCAGCAGGTTAGCCGCCTGTTTCATACGAATGTTGCGTATAAACTCGCGTGCGTGCATTCCTGTCAATTCTTTCAACTTGCGGTGCGTGTGCACGCGGCTGTAGCCCACCGTATTTGCAAGCAAATCAACATTTAAGTTGGGGTCGGCAAGTTTGTCGTTGATTACGCGCATCACTTTTTCCAGAAAAATTTCGTCTGCCGATTTTTTCTCAATACGGTTAATCTTTTCGCTCTGGTCTTGCGCTCCACTGAACTTTGCTTTCAGCAACTTCCTGTTTTTCAGCAGATTATCGAGCGTCTTTCTGAGTTCATCAAGATTGAATGGTTTTGCAATGTACGCATCTGCGCCCATATCAAGCCCTTCGAAGCGACTTTCCATGTTCGTTTTTGCCGTAAGCAGCACAACAGGGATATGGCTCGTGTTGGCATTGTGTTTCAGTTTGCGGCACAGCGTAATGCCGTCCATTTCGGGCATCATAATATCGCTTACTACGATGTCGGGCAACTCTCTTAATATCAGGTTGTAACCGTCTTTTCCATTGCTGCTCTCGATGAGTTTGAAACTTGTTTGCAACTCTGTTTTCAGATAATTTCTAATTTCGTAATCATCTTCAATGAGCGCAATTTTGAAATTGCTTTTTGCCTTGGTTCTCAAGGTTTTATCAAGTTCTATTGCTTCTTCGTAACTCATTGGTTCGAGTTTGAGTAGCGAGGGCGTTTCTGCCTGTGCTTCGGGTGGTTTAACTTCCTCAAAATCAATGCTTTGCAAATGCTCTTTTCCTAAGGGCAAGCGCACAGTAAAGCGTGTGCCGCGTGTATCTTCGCGGTTCTCGGCAAAAATTTCGCCGTGATGAAGTTCCACAAGCGATTTTGCCAGATGAAGCCCGATGCCTGTTCCGTAATTTGCCTGATTTTGACTGTTTGTTATCTGATAGAAACGCTCAAAAATCTTCTCCATTTCCACTTTGTCGATGCCAATTCCACTGTCTTCTACCGTGATTTGCAGATAATTTTTAAGTTCCTGTTTTTCGGCATTGCTATCTGTTGTCAATATTATGGTAATGACCCCGCCGTTTGGCGTAAATTTAAAGGCGTTTGACAGCAGATTTAAAAGTACTTTATCAAAATTATTCAGGTCAATATACACAGGCAATTTTTGCATCCGGTGAATAAAGCGAAAGTCAATTTGTTTGTTACGTGCCTGATAATCAAAGGTTAGCATCAGGTCATCAATAAAACCGACCATATCTGTTTCGCGAAAATGCAATTTCATTTGCCCCTTATCAATTTTCCGAATATCCATTAACTGATTGATTAACCGCAATATACGTTGTGCATTGCGCTGAATCATCAAATATGTTTTTTGCAGTTTCTCGTCCGCATTTTCGGATATTAATTTTTCTAATGGACTTATAATCAATGACATTGGCGTACGGATTTCGTGCGAAATATTGATGAAGAATTGCAGTTTGCTCTCATTAATTTTTTCTTCATTTTCTTTCTTTAAAATCTCCTGCTCGTATTTCAGGCGCGAATAGTACCATTTGTATATTGCAAAAATAACAGCCGTAAGCATCAGAATATAAGATAAATACGCCCACCACGACAAATACCATGGCGGTGCAATTCTGATGATGAAAACTTTTTCTACCGACAGCATTTCGTTGTCGGTAGCGCGTACTCGCAGGCGATAATTTCCGTGCGATAAGTTGTTGAAAACCAGTTTGTTATTGCCAACGTCAGTACTTGCCCACTCGTTGCTCTGTCCCTCAATGCGCCATTGATAGCGGATGCGGTCTGCGTTTACATAGTCGAGCGTAGAAAACTCCATGCTGAACGAATTTTCGTGGTTTGCCAGCATAAAGCGCGTTGCATCCATAATTGATGGCACGGGGCGATTCTCCGCATTGCGCGTCTTTTCATTGGCAATAATTGCATCGTTGATGTAAAATCCTGTTAGCAAAATATTTAGCGCTCCCCGTTTATCGGCAATCACCGCCGGCTCAAAGAACGTAACTCCACTTGTGCCGCCGAAATAGAGCATTCCCTCAGCATCGGCAAATGCCGCACCGCGCGTAAATTCGTTGCCCTGTATGCCATCGCTGACGTAGTAGTTGAAAAAGCGCATGTCTCGCAGGTTCAACTTGCTGATGCCGTGATAAGTACTGACCCAGATATTTCCCTGATTGTCTTCTTCTATGCCGCAAATTGTGTTGTTGGGCAGTCCGTCTTTTACAGTGAAATGCTTAAATTTTTGCGTTTTTTTATTGAAAACAAAAAGACCGTCTGTGGTGCCTGTCCAAATTTGTCCGTCCCGCCGGCTTTCGTGCAGGCAAAAGACAACGTTATTGGGCAGCAAATTATTAGTATTAAGGAAGTTAATAAAAGTGTTTTTTTTCTGTGAAAACACACTTAATCCTCTGTAATGCCCAATCCAGATGTAACCTTCCGAATCGCAAAGAATTGTATTAATCCAGTCGTTAAAAAGTTCATCTGTATAAAGATTGTTGGTTTCGGTTTTTGAGGATTCTAACTGCTTGATTTCATTTGTTTGCGGATTAATGATGAACATTCCTGCGCCGTAAGTTGCCGCCAGAATATTTTTATCCTTGTCGGATGTAACATAATAAACTTTTTGATGGGCAAGTGGCTGAATATAATCAGTATATCCTGTCTTTTTGTTCACTTTTGCAAGTCCGTGTGTATACGAACCTATCCACAGGTTTTCCTGCTCGTCTTCTGTAATGCTCACCACTATGTTGGGCGCCGAGTTGGGCGAAGCGGTTTTAGTAAAATGTGCTGTTTGTTGTCCCTTTCGGTCAATCCCATAAATGCCCTCGTTGTCAACGCCGACCCATGTTATTCCCTCATTATCAACAAAAATGGACATCACACAACCATTGCCAATCGGATTGTTACGCCACTGCCGCGCACCCCAGTACCGAAAATTATTAGTAGTATGCGGAAAAAACACAACCCCTTTTTGGAAGAGCCCCAGCCACAGATTACTGTCTCTGTCCTGCAAAATGGAATGTACCTTGCCGTTTGACAAATCGAGTTGCAAAGCATTGGCATTATAGTTTGTAATTGTCTTATTTTCAGGGAAATATATTTTCAATCCCTGTCCGTCTGTTCCAATAAGCAAATTTCCGTTTTTGAGGAAATGTAAACTTCTAATCAACAGTTCGTCTTTGCCAAAAGGTATAAATTTCAGGGTTTTATGTTCAATATTAAATATATTAAGTCCGTTTGTGAGCGTTCCTATATATATGTTTGCGTTGTTATCTTCGGTAATTGCCGACACGTAATTGCTGCTCAATCCGTTTTTGCTGTCGAAAAACTGTATCGTTTCGGCATTGTGGTTGTAGCAATACAGTCCGCCCGTTTCCATTGCAATCCACAGGTTCTGGCGGCGGTCGCGGTACAGCAGAGACACAAATTTGCTGTTGAGCAAATCCGAAAGTTTGCTGTAAAATTCGGCGTTCCCTGCGTCTTTCTTCAGTAAAAAAATCCCCTGCCCCGAAGTTGCTACCAATATATCGCCTTCGGGCGTTTCGCTAAGCGATGTTACGTGCGGAAAGGCAGGCTTCCCGTTTTCGCCCAAGAGAGGCACGTGGCTGAAACTGTTGCTCGATTCTTTGTATTTTACAAGCCCGTTGATTGCACCGATGTAAATTTTGCGTCCGCGCGACTCAAACACCGTGCGAATATAATTGGCAGGCAAGGCAGTAGAGTCCCCCTGCAAGTTGTTGTAAATATGGAACTTATTGCTGTCGAAGCGGTTCAATCCGCTCTCTGTTGCAATCCACACAAAACCCTTGCTGTCCTGAAAAATCTGGTTAATCAAACTGCTCGACAGTCCGTTGTCAGTTGAATAATAGCGTGGAATCTGCGCCTGCACAGTTGGCACGCAAAACAGGGATAATATTCCGCAAAGGAACAAAGCGCATAAGGTGTTTTTCACTGGTAATTACTTATTTATTGGTACAAAAGTACGATTTTTTTTGAAAAAAAGGAACTCTTATTAATTCTTTGCTAATTTTTTTGAGCAACTGCTAACTGCTCCGTTAAAAAAAATGTGAGTTGCTTTTATTGTGGAAAAAAAATCGTACCTTTGCAGTTGCAAAATCACGATAGCAAGTTGAAAGTAATATGTCAGATTCTGAAGACATATTTGTAAATCGTTGATATATAATGCATAATATGATTCAATATTATTTAAAGTATGAGTTACAACATTAAAACAATAGGCGTATTGACTTCGGGTGGCGATGCGCCCGGCATGAATGCGGCAATTCGTGCGGTTACACGCGCGGCAATTTACAACGGGATACGTGTAAAAGCGATTTATCGCGGCTACAGGGGGCTTATTTCTGACGAAATCGTTGAATTTGAGACCCAGAATGTCAGCAATATTATTCAGCAGGGCGGCACAATTCTCAAAACAGCACGCTCGCAGGAATTTCTCCTGCCCGAAGGTCGTAAAAAGGCTTACAGCAACATCTTGAAGCATCAGATAGATGCACTCGTAGTTATAGGCGGGGACGGCACTTTCACAGGTGCGCGTGTTTTTGCGCAGGAATACAATATCCCAATTATCGGGTTGCCCGGAACCATTGACAACGACCTTTGCGGCACAGACACAACGATAGGCTATGATACGGCTCTGAACACGATTATTGACGCGGTGGATAAAATCCGCGACACGGCAAAATCGCACGAGCGGCTGTTTTTCATCGAAGTAATGGGGCGCGATGCCGGCTTTCTGGCGCTCAACAGCGCGATAGCATCCGGAGCAGAAGCCGCAATTATCCCCGAAAGAGAAACCAAAGTAGACCAACTCGAAGAACTGATTGGACACGGCTTCAGGAAGTCAAAAAACAGCAGCATAGTGATTGTTGCCGAAAGCGAGTTTACTGGCGGGGCAAGCGGACTGGCGGAACGCATGCGCACAGAGCATCCCGAATATGACGTGCGCGTAACGATACTCGGACATATTCAGCGCGGAGGCTCGCCTACGGCGCAAGACCGAATCATTGCCAGCAGAATGGGCGCTGCGGCAATCGAAGCGCTAAAAGAAGGACAGAGAAATATTATGATTGGAATTGTCAATGACGAGATTGTATATGTGCCTTTTACCAAAGCGATAAAAGACGATAAAGCAGTGGACGAAGAACAAATAAAAGTGCTGCAAATGCTGTCCATTTGAATAATTAGCAATTAGCAATTAGTAATTAGCAGATAGCAATTTAGAGTTTAGAGTTTAGAGTTTAGTTAGGAGTGGTTAGAAACTTTAATCAATTAGCAATTAGCAATTAGCAAATCGTAATTCGTAATTCGTAATTGAATATAATTCTCAATTCTCAATTCTCAATTCTCAATTCAAAAACATTTCTTAATTCTTAATTATTTAACCGGTTATTTAAGAAATATCTAATTAGAAAAAAAACTATGCAAAGAAACAGAAAACTTTTTCCTGAAAAAGGCAATATTTCCGTAGCAGAAAATGTTGTACTTACAGTTGTGCGGCTTCTTTTAGGCTGCGTGTTCATTTTTTCGGGCTTTGTAAAAGCGGTCGACCCCTTGGGTACGGCATACAAGTTTCAGGAATATTTTGCTGCTTTTGGCGACTCTTTTACGCACTTCAACTTTTTGGCGCTGCCATTTGCTATAGTCCTGATTGCCGGCGAGTTCGTTGTCGGAGTAAATCTGATTTTCAAAATATATGTCCGCACAACCTCATTTTTGGCGCTGCTTTTTATGCTTGTAATGACGGGACTTACTCTGTGGATTTATATAATGAACCCTGTAACAGATTGCGGCTGCTTCGGGGACGCTCTTGTAATTTCCAACAGCGCCACTTTTTGGAAAAATGTTGTGTTGCTTGCTTTTGCAATTTATCTTTTTATACGAAGCGTTAAAATCAGACCTTTGTTTATGCCTGTAGCCCAGATAGTTACAGAACTCGTTTTTATCGCTGCAATTTTAGGATTTATGGTTTGGAACTTGTCGCATTTGCCGGTCATAGATTTTCGTCCCTATAAAATTGGCGTAAATATTGAGCAGGAAATGCAAATACCACAGGAAGCGCCTGCTGACGTTTATGACATAAAATTTATTTACAGCAAAGATGGCGTG
>JAISWT010000064.1 GCA_031271005.1 Prevotellaceae bacterium
TCTCTGTTTACAAACGGCAATTGCCCCAGAACGTCGGCGGCATTGCCCATATTTTTAAGCATCGAATGTTGAATATCGGTAGAAATTCCGCCCTTTTCCATCTTGATAATCGGGCGTGCGCCTTTTACCGTAACTTCCTGCAAGACGGTTTCATCGGGCAAAAGCGTAACTTCACCAATATCAGCGTTTTGCACGTTAATAAACTGCGTTTTATAACCGAGAAAACTTACTTTAAGCAAGTAATCGCCTTCTTTTGCCGCAATTAAAAACCTGCCCAAACTGTCGGTTACTGCGCCCGCAACAAGCGCACTGTCAGCGCGTTGCAGCAACGCAACAGAGGCAAATTCGACAGGCGCAGAAGTTGCGCCATCAATAATTTTGCCGGAGTAGGTTTGCGCGTGAATTAACACACTCGATAAATTAAAAAAAAGTAGTAATGTTAAATTTTTCATACAATAATAATAAATTGAGTAGAGCATACTCTACAATTAGAGTTTAGTTATTTAATTATTCATTTTTAATTATTCATTTTTATAGCGCCCTCCCGCTTTGGCGGGACAAATCTTGCGCTATTTGCAGTAAAAAAATATTTAACCGCAAGGGACGCAAGACTTGTACCGCCAAAGCGGGAGGTTTCGCAAGACTTGTCCCGCCAAAGCGGGAGGGCGCAAAGGGTTTTTGAGACAGCCCCATTTATGTTTTATTTTAACCCGTGATTCGCATAATTACTAATTGCTAATTACTAATTGCTAATTGTTCAATATATAAATCTGTCGTTAAAGATGAGAAATCCGAGGTTAACACCTATGTTCCATGTGCTTACAGCGTGGCTGTACTTATTTACAAAAAGTGCAGCCGAGAATCTCTGCGTGTAAAACACGAATGAACTTTCGGCAATATATTCGGTTTTTTTGAGTGAGAAAGATTCGTATTTGCCGGCTTCATCTGCGGTTCGTTCAGTTCTTTTAAACGGCACAAACCAGTATAGTTCGTTGCGCAGGTAAAGTTTGTCGTTGAATTTGATAATCGGTTTTATGCCTGCTGCCGCGTAATGATTTGCGCGAAAGGCGCTGTTGAATACCGTTTTGCTGTGCGTTGTGGGCGCAAAAGCAGGCATTTGAATAAGTGTAGCGGTGTAGTTGCTCAGCAGTTTGCGGGTCGAAAATTCGGCTTCGCCAAAGACGCCCAATATAAAGCGTTTTCCAATATTAATATAATTGTCGTATTGTGCGTGCAGTTGCAGCCAAGTTTCGTTTATGCGTTCTGTTGCTGTGCTTTTTGCACTTGCAGGCGTAAAATACTGATTTCCCGTCAGTATTTGTGCCGAGAAGTCGTACCTGTAACCTGCAATTGGGAATGAGATATTATCAATAGTATAATTTTCGTATCTCAAATACGCTGTTGCGAGGTTGTATCTGCTTTCGTCTTCGCCCGTATCACTTGTCGAAGAGCGTTTATTGAGTCGGTAGTAGTCTGTGAGCCTTCCGTATCCAATGCCTCCTTCGAGCCGTCCGCGCATTGCCACAGGTACTCCGGCGCTCAATTTTGCAAAAAGTTCGTTGCTGTCAAAATCAAAGGATGTGTTATCGTCATAAAACCACCTGCTTTCCTCAAAAAACGAGAACCTATGCGCCACTCCCGTCATTTTGACATAAAACGGAAGGTATGCAGGCACATCAATACGCCCGCTGACGCCCAACAGATTGTAGCATTTTCCAAATTCGGCGTCAGCAGTTGCCGTAAATGCGTAGTTGGCAAGTCGCTGAAACGAAACCCCAAAATATGCCTCATTTGAAGTAGATGAGGAGACATTGCCGCCAACGTGCGCCACTATTGGCGCCTGCACATCTACATTCAGCAAGAGGTCAAAATTGCCATTCTCAGCATTGAACCGCGCACGCGGAAGTATTTCTTTAATTCGGCTGTCCGAAAGCAGCATGAAATATTTTTTGCGAAATTCGTCAATTGTAAAACTTCTGTTTTCGTGTTGCAAAAAACGTTTTATGTATCGCCGCTGATTTTCGTCTGCTCCTGTAATGTAAATGTTCTGAAATTCGAGCGGCTTAAATTTCGCCTTAAAATCGGCACGCATTTGGGTCAGTTCGGCAACAGTGCGCCGCGCTGCTATCTGCTCTTTTATTTTTTCCATATAAACCACTGTTGAATCGTATCCCATTTTTACGAGCTCATCTACCTTTGAGAAGTCAAGCATATTATATTTTCTTGTATCAAATCGGAATATAACCCCCTGTTTTTCCGACAAATCATAATGTTGAACATTCATAAACATATTTGCCATTTGGGAAGCGATGTCATTGGCTTTAGGCTTTTCAAGTTCTTTGTACACATCACTGCCAATTATGTAATCGGGCTTGAAATCACTCTCCATAACATCTACGGGGAAATTATTGTAAAGTCCTCCGTCCAGCAGCAACTGACTGTCAATCTCTATCGGCTTATAAACCAGCGGAATACTCATCGAAGTTCGCACCGCATCGCCAAGGCTGCCGTCCGCAAGCGCTACCGATTTTTTGGTGTACACATTGGAGGCGAGGCAGCGAAACGGCACAAAAAGACGGTCGAAATTGCCGCCTGAAACCTCAGTTGCCTGCGAAAAAATCTCCAGAAAAGCAATATTCATTTGTTTGGACGAAACAATATTTGTCGGAATTTCTGCCTGAATATCAATAGAATCCAGTCTTTTTATATTGAAACGAAAAGGGATGTCAATAAAGGACGGACGCGGGTCTCTGTTAAAATAAAAATATTTTTCCCCTGCTTCCAAAATCCCCATTGACCAGCGATGAAAAGAATCCGATTTTAACATAGTTACCATTTCCTCCGGCGACATTCCGATGGCATACATACTCGCCACAATAGCGCCCATAGATGTTCCAACAACATAGTCAATGGGTATGTCGTTGTCTTCCAGCGCCTTAATAACGCCAATATGTACCATTCCCTTTGCGCCGCCGCCGCTAAGCACAAGCCCCACCTGCTGCGACCACACAGACTTAACGCAACACATTACAAATAGAATAGTAAATAAATTTCTCATTTTTTAATATTTATTTTTTTGAATGTTGAAAATCATTTTTTTTGAAAATACGCAACAAACACAGCAAAAATCTTACCAAGAAAGCACGAAGGCGCGAAAGGGCGAAAAATCCTTATTCTATATTTTACTACGATTACAGGAATTAGAATAAGGTTTTTATTAATTGTTAACTGTTAATTATTAATAATGCCATTTTCTACCGAGCGATTCATTCCTAACGGAATGAATAAATTAATTACGAATTAACAATTGTTAATTGTTCTTTTTTATTTCACAGAGTGACACAGCACTTGTCCCGCCAAAGCGGGAGGTTCACAGAGAGACACAGAAATTTTTTACTTGGGCGTAATGCCTTGTGCCTCTACGTGCCTTCGCGCTTTATTGACTGACATAAAATTATTCGCGGCTCTGAAATTTATCGGGTGCAAATAAAAAAACTGACAAAATTACCCTGAAATCTGACATTTTTGTCGGATTTTTTTTGTGGCAAATATTTTGATAAGAATTAAACGCCCTCATAAAATTTTTTTTGGTGGGATTATTGAAGTCAAAAAAAATAATAATAATAATAAAATAAATAATAAATAGCATGAAAGTAAATATCAAACCATTGGCTGACAGGGTTTTAGTTAAACCTGCAACTGCAGAAACCAAAACGGCAAGCGGAATTATAATCCCCGACAATGCCAAAGAAAAACCCCTCAAAGGCGAAGTGCTTGCCACAGGCGAAGGCACAAAAGATGAAGCAATGCTTGTAAAAGCAGGTGACACCGTCTTGTACGGCAAATATGCCGGCACAGAACTGGACTGGGAAGGCGAAAAATATCTGATTATGCGTCAGAACGATATTCTCGCAGTAATTTAATCTTTTAATTTTATTTTAAATTTAAATTTTTCATTAAAAAAAAGTATGGCTAAAGAAATTATTTATAACGTAGACGCTCGCGAGCAGTTGAAAAAAGGCGTTGATGAACTTGCCAACGCAGTGAAAGTAACCCTCGGTCCGAAGGGACGTAATGTTATTCTTGAGAAAAAATTTGGCGCTCCGGCAATTACCAAAGACGGTGTAACAGTTGCCAAAGAAATAGAACTGACCGATGCGTTCCAAAATCTGGGAGCGCAACTCGTTAAGGAAGTCGCCTCAAAAACAGGAGACGATGCAGGAGACGGCACAACTACTGCCACCGTGCTTGCACAATCTATTATAAATGTAGGATTGAAATATGTTACATCAGGCGCCAACCCGATGGACCTGAAACGCGGTATAGACAAAGCAGTGTCGGCAGTTGTGAAAAACGTGAAATCGCAGGCAGAAAAAGTAGGCGACGATTATGACAAAATAGAGCAGGTTGCTACCGTCTCTGCCAACAATGACGCAGAAATAGGCAAATTGATTGCCGATGCCATGCGCAAAGTGTCCAAGGAAGGCGTCATCACCATCGAAGAGGCAAAAAGCACCGACACTCATATTGAGGTTGTAGAAGGAATGCAGTTTGACAGAGGCTATATTTCGGCATATTTTGTTACCGATGCCGAAAAAATGGAATGTTCGATGGAGAAACCATATATTTTGATTTACGACAAAAAAATTTCCAATCTGAAAGAACTGTTACCTGTACTTGAACCTGCGGTGCAGAGCGGTCGTCCGTTGCTGATTATTGCCGAAGATGTTGAAAGCGAAGCGCTGACAACGCTGGTTATAAACCGCCTGCGTGCACAGTTGAAAATATGTGCAGTAAAAGCGCCCGGCTTTGGCGACCGCCGCAAAGAAATGTTGCAAGACATTGCAGTACTTACAGGCGGAACAGTGATTTCCGAAGAGACAGGTACAACGCTGGAAAACGCAACTCTTGACATGCTCGGAACTGCCGAAAAAATCACTGTTGACAAAGACAACACAGTGATTGTTAACGGCGCAGGCAGTAAAGAGGCGATTGCAGCACGTGTGAATCAGATTAAAGCGCAAATCGCTTCAACCACAAGCGACTATGACCGTGAGAAACTTCAGGAGCGGTTAGCAAAATTATCGGGCGGAGTGGCTGTGCTGTATGTAGGCGCACCTTCGGAAGTGGAAATGAAGGAGAAAAAGGACCGCGTAGACGATGCACTCAGCGCAACACGGGCGGCTATCGAAGAAGGAATTGTGCCGGGCGGCGGCGTGGCATACATTCGCGCAATCGACAGTCTGTCCGAAGTGAAAGCCGACAACGAAGATGAAGCATTTGGTATCGAAATAGTAAAACGTGCTATTGAAGAACCGTTGCGTCAAATAGTAATCAACGCCGGTAAAGAAGGTGCGGTAGTAGTGCAAAAAGTGCGCGAAGGCAAGGGCGACTTTGGCTACAACGCTCGCACAGACAAATACGAAAACTTTTTGGGCGCAGGCGTAGTTGACCCCGCAAAAGTTGCACGTGTGGCGCTGGAAAACGCCGCATCAATTGCAGGAATGTTCCTGACTACCGAAGCCGTTGTCAGCGAAAAGAAAGAGGATAACCCGGCTCCGCAAATGCCAATGGGCGGCGGAATGGGTGGAATGATGTAATAGAAAAAACTCCTTCACAAAATAAAACCTTCGATTTTAATTAAATCGGGGGTTTTATTTTAGTTGTCAGTTTTCAGAAAATACAATTGAGAATTAAGAAATGAGAATTGAGAATTGAGAATTGAGAATTGAGAAATGAAGGAATTAAGAAATGAAGGAATTAAGAAATGAAGGAATGAAGAAATGAAGGAATTAAGAAATGAAGGAATGAAGGAATTAAGAAATGAAGGAATTAAGAAATGAAGAAATTAAGAAATGAAGAAATGAAGGAATTAAGAAATGAAGGAATTAAGAAATTATATTCAATCACGAATTAAAAATTACAAATTACGATTTGCTAATTGCTAATTGATTAAAGTTTCTAACTAAACTCTAAACTCTAAACTCTAATAACTAAACTCTAAACTCTAATAACTAAACTCTGACAACTGGAAAGGTAGAGGCGAGCAAAATTATTTCTTAATAACTTGTTGAAAAGATTTTTTTTATAAACGGATATTTTTTGAAAAAAAAACCGTATATTTGTAACTTCAAAAAAGATATGATATAGAAAACAGTAAAACCTTATAAATATGAAATTTACAGTATCAAGTACCGAACTTTTGAATCGTTTGCATGCGATAGGGCGTGTTATCAACAACAAAATTTCGATGGAAATTTTAGATTATTTTTTGATTGAGGTTAGCGGGACCACCCTTACAATGACTGCTTGCGACCTCGAAACCACGCTTGTAACATCAATGACAGCAGTTTCGGCAGAAGGTGAAGGCAAAGTAGCAGTGCAGGCGCGTTTGCTGCTTGACACTCTCAAAGAATTTTCGGACCAGCCGCTCGACTTTGAAATCAACGACTCTAATCTGGCAATGGTCATAAAATCGCCGAACGGGGTGTACAATTTTATGGGGAAGGATGGAGACGAATATCCTACCATGCCTGAGTTGAGTGGAAACGCACAGACGCTTGTGGCAAGCGCAGGGAGATTGCTCTCCGGCATTACCAACACCATTTATTGCACTGCTGACGACGATTTGCGTCCGGCAATGAATGGCGTTTTGTTCGACATTAATGACCGTCTTACTTTTGTAGGCACAGACGCCCACAGGCTTGTACGTCTTATAACCGACTACGAATCAGCCAGTTCATCGGAAGAGGAAACGATTTCGTTTATTCTGCCCAAAAAAGCGGCGAACACTTTGAAGAACATTTTGGTCAAAGAAAGCGGTAACGTAGAAATCCTGTTTGACAAGAAAAATATTCGCTTCAAACTTGACAATTACACGATGGTTTGCCGCCAGATAGAAGCCAAATTTCCTAACTACAATGCCGTTATTCCTACAAACAATCCGTACCGAGTTACTACAGACCGTTTGAGTTTATTAAGCGCTTTGCGCCGCGTAGCAGTGTTCTCAAATCAGGCGAGCAACCTTATTAAACTCGAATTTGAGGATAATAAAGTGATAATTTCGGCACAGGATATTGATTTTTCCATTTCGGGCGAAGAAACAGCAGAATGTCAGTATGACGGCGACCAACTTAAAATAGGCTTTAAGTCGGCGTTTCTTATAGATATGTTGAGTAATATGTCCTCGTCAGATGTTATTTTTGAACTTGCCGACCCGTCGCGGGCAGGATTGATTTTGCCCGGAGAGAATGTTGAAGGCGAAGATATGCAGATGCTTCTGATGCCGATGTTGCTTAATGACTGATTTGAACAGAAAAATTTTCCTCGAAAAAAAAAAATCGGGGAAAATTTTATTTTCAATAGAATAATAAATTTTTATTTGTACTTTTGCAGATAAAATTTTTAGAAAGTGCTGATTGTACTGCAAAATATTATTCGCTTTGTAGTGTTGGTATCGGTTCAAGTATTGATACTTAACAATATACAATTTTTAGGTTACATAAATCCATATTTGTATATCTATTTTATCTTGTCGTTGCCCGTGCGAGTTCCGCGCTGGGCTGTTTTGGTTCTGGCGTTTATGTTGGGCTTGCTCATCGACATGTTTTCCAACACGATGGGCTTGCATGCTTTCGCAACGGTGTTTGTGGCTTTTGTTCGTAACCCGGCTATCAATTTGCTGACTTCCATAGATGAAGGCGTTGACCCTGAGCCGTCTGTTATTTCGTTTGGCTGGATGGCTTATTTGCGCTATTTTGTAAGTTTGGTGTTGCTGCACAACATTTTACTCTTCACATTAGAGTCGTTTTCGTTTGTTAATATTGGGATAATTTTTTTAAAGACCCTTCTCAGTTCTATAGTAACATCTGTACTGATATTAGCAATTCAAATGCTAAAAAAGCGGAAATAAAGATTAGTGGTTAGTGGTTAGTTATTAGAGTTTAGAGTTTAGAGTTTAGAGTTTAGATTATTTCTTCATTTCTTAATTGCTGCATTTCTTAATTGCTGCGTATTCTGTATTTTATTATTCACTATTAATTCTTAATTCTCAATTCTCAATTCTCAATTATTCACTAACAATTCATTTCTTAATTCTAAAAAAACTGTATTTTGTCTATACTCTATGTTCTATGTTCTATCAATAATTATTCACTATTAATTCATTTCGGGCTATTTAGAAATTTTGTTTTGAGGCGTTATCTCTTTTTTTAATGAAATTAGAACCACAATGCTTTTTCCTTTTGCGCCGTAAATTCTGGTCGCGCTTTCGTCTCTTAAAATGTTAATGCTTTTGATACTGTCGGGGTTGAGTTTGTACATTTCTTCTGTGGTTATTCTCGTGCCGTCAACCATAATATAAGCATCATCGGGCAGTAGCGGGAGTTGGAGTTTTTTTTCCTTCAATGCGAAGTTAATTGTAATGTTGTAATATGTTCTTACCACTTTGCCTTTTTGCCTGCCGGGTATGAATTTGGGCAAGGATTTAATTATGCGCATTGCCTCTGAGTCGCACTGCGGGTCGAAGCCCTGTACAAGCGCTGCTTCGCCGATGGAACCATCTTTTTCAACAACAAAACGGATAGTTGTTTTCCCCTGTATATTGCCTTCTTCTGCATTTTTTGGATAGACCAAATTGTTGCCAATGTGGTTGTACAGCGCCTGCATTCCCTGCGGAAACTGTGGCTGCACCTCAGGATTTTCGAAAATGCTGTCGCCGAGATTTTCACCGCTTGCCGCTATCGACACATCAGTTTGATTTTCATTATTTTGGGCAAATGCCGTGAGGTTAAACGCTGTTAAACAAGCGATTAGGGTAAGAGGCAAAGTATATCTGAACATGCATTTGCACGTGGTTACTGTTTCTTTCATCATAATGGCTATTTTTAGTAATTATTAGTTTTATTTGATTGCATACTGCCTTTCGTCTGTCTGATTTACTTGATTTATAAAGGTTCTAAATTCTTCGTATTCTTCCGGCGCGACAACATCTTTTTTGAGTTTGAAAGTTCGCGTTGCTACAAGTTTGCCTTTCTGTTTAATGTCAAAAGTCAGTGTGTAAGCGGCATTTTTGCAGTTGAGTTCAACATTTTTGGGAGTTTCCACGAGGGTTTTGTCAGCGGGCAGTTCCAGAGTTATTATTTCTGTAGCGCTGTCTTCAAACTGGTAAGCCCAATATTCCAGCGGATATTTGCGCGTTTCGGGGGTAACGAGGTTGGGTGTGTTTTTGTCTATCCATCCAAGTTTGAAAATTTTCATTCCTGCCACCTCTTGCATTGCTTCTCTGACTTCAAATTTGTAGGTTCGTATAACTGTGTCTTTCAGATTATCTAAATTAACGAACTCTAAATCATTTATTGTAATAGGTTTATTAAATGCAGCGGACATTCTTTCGTTCATTATTTTGTTTCGGCGGTCTTCGCCTTCCCTTTTAAATTCGTTGCGACACATGGCTGCGTTTGCTGCCATATAGTAGGACGTGCGGCTAATGTTCATATTATTTCCACTGAATGTCATTGTCTGATAGTGTGTGGAAGTGTTTTGCGGGCGCACATCCGATATAAGATGTATCAGTTCGCTGTGCGATTTTTCATCTCCGAAAGGTATTGGAAGTATCTGTGCGTTAATGTCAACATCGTGTAGCGCACCAAAAGGTAAATTGTTGTCTGTCAGTTCGATATAATATATTTTATTGCCATCGGCAAGTTGTGCTATGCAGTGATTAAATTCAATTGATGGCAATGCCATATTTTCAGTTCCCACATTTCGGGTTAGAATCAGCGCCAGATTAGCCTCAATTCCAGCCTGCCTGCACAGCGCAACAAATAGCGTAGCGAGGTCTTTACAGTCGCCGAGCCGTGTTGTAATGGTGCGCGAGGGCTTTTGCGGAATGTAATTGCTCTGCATAAACGATACGCTTGAATAGGTGATGTTTTCTTGAATATAATTGTAAAAAATCTGTGCTTTTTCGCGGTTCGACTTGTTTTGATTCCCTTCCATCAGTGTATTGTACGTTTCGGTAAAGACATAGTCGGGAGTGAATTTGCTGAAAGTAAGGTCTCTATACCAGTCGGCTATGAACTTCCAGTCGGGGAAACTGCTTAAATACAGTTGCTTTGTATTGTCGATAAAATACATATATGCTTCCTGCCTCACAGCTGGCTCATTATTTGTTTCCCAAGTATAAAGTTTCATGTTTTCCAAGTCTGTTACAGTCGGTTCTATGCTTCCGTTTGTTACTTTTGAGGTGAATTTTTTATCTTTTGGAATAAGCATTGATACCCTGCAAGTCTGCATCGGAATTTGATATTCAAAATTGAAATCTATATATATGTATTGTGCCAAAGCGCCTGTGGAGTTGTCCTGCATACGATATTCGAGATGTATTACGTCATTTACTTCGAGGTTTGTGAACACCACCTGACTGAGTCCTGTTTCCGCCTTTACTATTGTTCCGTTTGCTTTGAGCACTTCAGCCTTGTCGATGGCGCCGCTTGCGCGGTAAGATTTCCACTGTTCAATGCCTGCCTGTGCAAGTATTTTGACAACAATTACGGTCTTGTATTCTTTTGCCATTTCGGGGTAAACCACTATTTGGTTCTGTTTCAGCAGTATAACGGAGTTGTCTTGCGGGAAGTCGGCGGCGTTTGGCGCATTTTTGACTAATTGCTGCAAATCAAATTTTTGGAAGAGGTCAAAAAGGTCTTTCTTGTTTTCTAACTGGCGTATTTGCTGGCGCGAGTCGTAAGAGGTTGGTTTTAAGTAAATTGCGCGACTAAAATTTTCTATTGCCTGCGCCTTTCTGCCTAACTCCTTTTCGATGTAACCGCGTGCCTGATATACATCGCCGTCAAAAGGTCGCTGTTTGAGTATTAAATTGCTGTATCTAAGCGCTTCTGCGTAATTTTGCATACGCAACATCAGATTTTGAAGTTGCCACAAATATGAAATATTGTTTGGGCATTTTTTATGAAGCGTTTCCAAAACGGAGATCCCTTTTTGAACGTTTTGCAACTCAAAATACTCCTCGGCGAGCGATGACTGCGCATACTCGTCGAAGTATTTTTTGTTGTACTGTTCCAAAATTTTTAATGCTTTTTTGCCGCTGCCGGCTTTGTCTTTTTCAATATTGTACATCAAAGAAACGTAGCCGAAATCGTAAGGATATTTTTTATAAAGTATTTCGCCCCATTGATTTTGCTCGTTTTTTTTACTCTGATAACTCGCAAGTTGATATTGCAAAATGTCGGTGTATTCGCTTTGCCCAAAATTCTTTATAATATTTTTCAAGATATTTTCTGCCTCGTCATATTGCTCCAAATCAATCTCTTCGTTGTATTTATATTGCTGTGCAATAAAAGAATTCGGGTCGTTTGCTTTGATGCCTTCCATTTCGCGCGAGAGGTCGGTTTGATTTTTTGCGCGTGCGTATGCCTCTATTAATGAGTAAGATACAACAGTAGATTTGGGGAACTGCCGTTCCATTTCTTTCAATACAGATGTTGCTTCAAATGCTTTGTCGTTGCGCAAAAATGTTTGTGCCAAAAGAATTTTATACAAATAATTTTCGGGCTGCTCTTTTACTGTTTTTTGCAATTCTACTTCGGGGTAAAAAGGTAACGATTCTGTATTGTAAGTTGAATTATCTTTTTGGTAATCAGCATATTGTGCGCTTGCAGTCAGTCCTCCAACGGGGTTTGAATTTTCGTCAGTAAAGCGCAACATAAAGTTTGAGCGGTCAATTTCGCTTTGTCCTATTTGCACTAAAAGGCGGTTTGTGCCTTTTTGCAGTTTCACTTTGAAGCCATAAACGTCCAGGTCGCAGTTGCGCTCTTCGGAAACGCTTGCCACGAGCGCATCGTTGAGCCATACCTTCAGCGAGCCGCTTGTGCCAACGCGCATATAAACGTCTCCGGCTTCGGGACTTTGCACAAAGGATTGCGCATATATTATTGTGCTGCTCAGGTCAAAATAATCTGTAAAGTCAAACCATCTGTCGAAGCGTGTGGCTACTGGTGTGTACCAGTTTATATCGGCATTGTTTTCGTTTTTAAAGATGTCTGTTTTTTGCGTTTTGTCTGTTGCGCCCCAGTTCTTGACAAAGCCGCTGCCCGATGCGTTGTCGAAAGTGCCGAGAACTTGCCAGAGGTCTATTGTGCCTAATTTGTTTAGATGTTCAACCGCTTTTTTGTCGTTGTTCATAAAGCGGTAGTAGTCTGACAAAAGCGCGTTTATATTTGCCCGCAATGTGCCGTGCAGATTGTTGTCGGCAAGCGCTTGCTCGTAAAACGATATTTTTTCGGGCGAGTGATAACTGTCGTATTTATTGAGAATTGGCAGTGAATTGACTGCGTACAGAGCCGCGTATGGCTGATTTGATGTTTTGTAAAACCGGAGAACATTGTTGAAGCCATCTTCGTACTTTCCTTCCATCCAGTCAATCAGTCCGAGCGACAGGGACGCATCTGCTGCTGTTTCAGGCTCGTTTTGCGCCTGTTTGAACAGCGCGCGCGCCGCCTGAAAGTCGTTTCTCATAAACGCGAACCAACCTTCGCTGTAAGAACCTGAAAAAGCGGCTGTAACGCAAACAAGCATAACTGCCAAAACAACAAAAAATCTTTTGCAAATCATATATCGTTATTATTTCTTAATTTTCTACCAAGGTTTTTAATAATTAGCAATTAGCAATTAGCAATTAATTGTTAATTGTTAAACGTTTTAAGCGCCTCCCCTACTACCAAGTTGCTACCTCCTATGTAGATAAGGTCGTTTTCGGTTGCTTCGTTCTTTGCTGCTTGCAGCGCGTCTTCTATTTGTGCAAATGCCTGCCCTTTAAGTCCGTAATTTTCAGATAATTCGCGCAGTTTTTCGGCATCAATTGCACGCTGAGTTTTTGCCTGCGTAAAATAATAAGTTGCGTTTTGTGGCAACAGTTCCAAAACAGCCGCTATATCTTTATCTGCCATCATCCCAAGAATAATTTTGAGATTGTTAAACTGCTCATTTTTAAGTTGTTGCACTACATAGGCAAAACCTGCCGCATTATGCGCCACATCGACAATAATTTTCGGCTTCTGCTGAACTGTTTGCCATCGTCCCTGCAACCCGCTGAGTTCCACAACGTTGGGTAGCCCTTCGTACATATTGTGTACATAAATATTAAAGTCGGTCAAATTGTTCAAAATATCAATTGCCGTCAGAACCGTTGCAATATTTTTCAGTTGATAAATGCCCGTCAAGCCACTGAAACATTGATAATTGAAGTCTCCATATTTCAGGGCATTGACTTGCACAGTCATTTTGCCGTTTGGCAGGTATCCGTTTTGTTCAACCGAATATCTGTCTTCGGCAAAAAATATTTGTGCATTTTCGGTTTCTGCTTTTTCGGTAAAAACGGGTCGCGTCTGCGCACACGCCTCTCCAATAACCACAGGCACATTTTTCTTTATAATTCCTGCTTTTTCTTCGGCAATTTGCGGCAAGGTATTTCCGAGCCATTCGGTATGTTCAAGCGCTACGTTGGTAATGATGGAGAGTATTGGCGTAATAATATTCGTGCTGTCGAGCCGCCCGCCAAGGCCAACTTCTACCACTGCTATATCTACTTTGTTATCAGCAAAATAGCAAAAAGCCATAGCCATAGTGATTTCAAAAAATGACGGTTTTATCTGCTCAATAATTTCTTTGTTTTTTTCGACAAAATCAATAACATATTGTTCATCAATCATTTGTCCGTCAATTTTTATTCGTTCTCCAAAATCTACCAGATGCGGCGATGTATAAAGTCCAGTTTTGTAGTCTGCCGACTGCAAACAGGCTGACAGATAATGCGAGACCGAGCCTTTGCCGTTTGTGCCTGCAATGTGAATGGATTTGAATTTTGTGTGCGGATTGCCTAAGGCAGTCATCAATCCGGCGGTGTTTTCAAGTCCGGGCTTATATGCAACGCCTCCAACTTGGTGAAAAGCAGGGGTTTGCAAGTAAAGATATTCAAGTGTTTCTGCGTAATGCATCTTTATATAATTCTTTGGGTTACAATAATATTTTTTCACCGCAACAAGCAGGAAGATATTATTATAAAAACCTTATCTGTAATTTAAAGCAGTATAAAAACCGTTAAACCTGTCGAAGCATTTAAAGCCTTTGATTTAACCGATTAAAATTCTGCAATATAAATTTATCGTTATATCAAAAATTTCCCATTTTAAGAAAGGCGATTTCCTTTTCGGCAAGGAAACGATATTTTCCGCGCGGGAGATTTTTCTTTGTCAGCCCTGCAAACATTACTCTGTCAAGGCTTTTTACTTTGTAGCCCAATTGCTCGAATATACGGCGCACTATTCGGTTTTTCCCCGAATGGATTTCTATTCCCAGAATTGTTTTTTTCTCAATATTTACATATTCGAGGGCGTCGGCGGCAATTTTTCCATCTTCGAGTTCCACTCCGAGCATAACGGTTCGGAAGTCGGCAGCAGACAGTGGCTTGTCAAGCGTAACCTGATAGATTTTCTTTTTTTCAAACTTGGGGTGCGCCAGTTTTGAGGCGAGGTCTCCGTCGTTAGTGAGCAGCAAGACGCCTGTTGTGTTGCGGTCGAGCCGCCCGACCGGGTAAATTCGCTCACTGCACGCATTGCGGACAAAATCCATCACATTTTTCTTTGCGTTGGGGTCTTCGGTTGTGGTAACGCAATTTTTCGGCTTGTTGAGCAAAATATACACTTTGCGCTCACTCTGCACCGGCTGATTGTGGAATTTGACCGAGTCGCTGGGCATAATTTTAGTCCCTAAAACGTTTACAACCTCTCCGTTGACGCTGATTACGCCTGCCTTGATATATTCGTCTGCCTCGCGGCGCGAACAGATTCCCGTATTTGCCAAAAATTTATTCAGTCTTACAGGCTTTGTCGGGTCAAAATATTCCTGCCCGTAATCTTGTCGTTGCGTATTATCGTGCTTTATCTCGAAGTCTTCATTTATTTTCCGCTTCGGTTTGCGAAATTTCACGCCTCCGCTCTGGTGATTTTCAAAACGTGTTTCTGAAAAATTGCCGTTGTTGGCGTCACTCCACTGACGGCGCGGCGGATAGTCGGCATTGCGATTGCCGGAATATTGCGGATAATTGCCGGAAGTTCTGTTGCTGTTCCAACCTTGCTGCTGCGGGCGATTGTTAGGGGTTCTGTTGCCGTCCCAACTCTGCTGCTGCGGACGATTGCTTGGCGTTCTGTTGCCGTCCCAACTTTGCGGGCGGCTGTTAGGAGGTCTGTTGTTGTTCCAACTTCTTTGCTGCGGTGGACGACCGTTGGGCGTTCTGTTGTCCCAACTGCGCGGTGCGCGGTCGCGGTTTTCACCGCTGTTGTCCCCCCATCTGTTGCCGTAATTGTCGGGCAACCCGCGCTGCGGCGGACGATTTTCATAGTTGCGTCTGGGCGCGTTACCGCCTTGATAATTGTTAGGATTGCGTTTCTGGTGATAATTGTTGCCGTCGCGGCGATAATTATCAGAATTTGGAGATGACTGCTCTCTGTTTTCGTTGTTGTTTTCAGTATTCATTGTTATTGATAATTAAGTACTTGTGCTTCACAGCGGTTATATAAAAATAAATGATTGTTTCATAGTGCGAATGAAAATGCAAAGTTCTAAAAAAAATTTGAATTTTACAATTATTTTTATAATATTTTTTTTAAAAACGCTATTCCTAATGAATTTACAGTCAGGGAATTACATCTCAATTACCTTATTATCAACAAATTACAAACTGTTATGACTGACAGGGTCAATTATTAAAACTTTATTTTATTCGGTTTTATTTTGTACTTTTGCACCGGACAGATAGCAATTAGCAGATAGCAGATAGCAATTAGCAATTAGCAATTTTGAATTGAATAGGGTTAGAAATAGTTAGGTGTTGAATTGAGAATTGAGAATTGAGAATTGAGAATTGAGAATGGCGCACAAATGATGATGAACGTAGGGGGCTGTCTCAAAAATTCAATTTTACCACAAAGAACACAAAGAATAGATGTTGAAAACCAGCGCTTTGTGTTCATTGTGAAACCTCCCGCTTTGGCGGGACAAGTATTGCGCCCTTTGTGGTAAAGAAACTTTGACTTTTGAGACAACCCCTGATAATATAAATAATTGAGAATTGAATAGGGTTAGAAATAGTTAGGTGTTGAATTGAGAATTGAGAATTGAGAATGGCGCACAAATGATGATGAACGTAGGGGGCTGTCTCAAAAATTTAATTTTACCACAAAGAATAGATGTTGAAAACCAGCGCTTTGTGTTCATTGTGAAACCTCCCGCTTTGGCGGGACAAGTATTGTGCCCTTTGTGGTAAAGAAACTTTGACTTTTGAGACAACCCCT
>JAISWT010000066.1 GCA_031271005.1 Prevotellaceae bacterium
CCTAAAAACTGCTTATTTGTCGTTGGACTTCATTTTCAAAATGCTCATTTACATTAGTAAACTGCGCTTTTGAAAACTTGTCCGCCTAAAATAATCTAATTTTTAGGAGTTCCCATAAATTATCCGTTTTTATTTCAACACAAAACAGTCACCTGACTTCGACAATGCGTCACCCAAAATTGGTGTTGCAAAAACTATATTAAATTGATAATGAATGTTTTATAAAATATGAGAGGTAGAAAGTGTCGAAGTCAGAACCTTGGGTTGAAAACCCAAAATCAATAGCGTAGGGCAACGCCCTGCGTAACAATCGCGATAGCAAACGTAAGCCCCGCAGGGGCGTAATCGAAAACCTAATTCCACAAATACCGTTCATCAGTTATTTGATATTTATATTGTTACCGTATTGATTACGCCCCGTTGGGGCTTGTGTATTATTCGCGTTTTGTTCCGTAGGACGTTGTCCTACGCTATTGATTGTACGGCTTTCAGCCGTTATCCGTTTTTATTTCAACAAAAAACAGTCAGGAGAAAGTCTTGTAAATTGCATCGTTTTTATATACCTTTGCACCGCAAAATTGCGCAACAGTTTTGTAACTTAACAAAAAACATATATGGAATTTTTAAATCTTGTAAAATTACGTCAAAGCAGCCGTGCCTATGAGGAAAAAGCGGTTGAACGTGAAAAAATAGAACTTGTACTGGAAGCGGGGCGGTTGTCTCCTTCGGCAAACAATGCGCAAAGTTGGACTTTTGTTGTGGCAAATGATACGGAAATAAAAAATCGCGTGGCAGACGCTGCCTACAAGATGGGAGGCGCTTTTGTCCGTCAGGCGCCGGTTGTTATTGCACTTGTGGCAGAAAAGCCGCTCCTGATTTCACGCTTGGGGGCTGCACTGAAAAAGATAGACTTTACCTCGCTTGATATGGGCATTGCAGCCGCACATATTTGCCTGCAAGCCGCCGAAACGGGTTTGGGAACCTGTATGCTCGAAAGTTTTGACGAAAAGAAGGTGAAAACCGCTCTTAACATTCCCGACAATCGCCGAATTGCTCTGCTGATTACGCTTGGCTATCCTGCTGATAAACAGCGCGAAAAGAAACGAAAAGCATTTGACGAGCTAGTAAGATGGAACAGATATTAGCAATTATAATTGTTGCTGTATATTTTTGCACCGTAAAACTACGGAAGGCGGACAACCTTGTGTAACTGTACATTTAATAATATTAAAGAAATAAATATGAATACCACAACTCAATCTCAGGCGCAAACCGCAGTTGCAATGCGTGTTATTGCCGACCATATTCGCACGATTGCATTTTCTATTGCCGACGGGCAGTTGCCGTCAAATACCAGAGCGGGCTACGTGATACGCAGGATTTTGCGGCGGGCTGTGCGATACGGATATACATATCTTAACCAAAAACAGCCCTTTATGTACCGGCTTGTGCCTGTGCTTATCAACACAATGGGCGATGCTTTTCCCGAACTTGCCGCGCAACAGACGCTTATAGAAAAGGTTATAAAAGAGGAAGAAGAGTCGTTTTTGCGCACACTCGAAACGGGTATTTCGCTGCTGGAAAAGGAAATTCCGCAAGCCAGACAATCAGGCGTACTTGACGGAAAAATAGCATTTACACTCTACGACACATACGGATTTCCGCTCGATTTGACGGAATTGATTTTGCGCGAAAACAAATTAAGCGTCAATACGGAAGGTTTTAACGCCGAAATGCAAAAGCAAAAAGAACGCGCCCGCAATGCCGCCGCAATAGAAACTGACGATTGGGTGGTTATCAACGAAGGCGAAACCGAATTTGTAGGGTATGATTTAACTGCTGTGAATACGAAAATTTTGCGCTACCGAAAAGTGAAGCAAAAAAGCAAAGAATTTTACCAGATTGTTTTGGAAAAAACGCCGTTTTATGCCGAAATGGGCGGGCAGACAGGCGACAGCGGTTGGCTTGAAGGCACAGAAGAGAAGCGCAAAATTGAAATTGTGGACACAAAAAGAGAAAACAATCTTATCGTTCATATAACCAATTTTTTGCCAATAAATTTAACGCAAAATTTTTCCGCAGATATTAATTTTGCAAAACGAAAAGCCACTGAACGCAACCACACTGCCACGCACCTTTTGCACGAGGCGTTGCGCGAAGTTTTGGGAACGCACGTTGAGCAAAAAGGGTCGTATGTGTCGCCCGAAAGTTTGCGTTTCGACTTTTCGCACTTCCAAAAACTCACAAAAGAGGAAATCACAAAAGTAGAACACATTGCAAATGAGCGAATCAGATTAAATATTCCACTTTGTGAAATGCGTAACACGCCAATCGAAAAAGCGCGTACAATGGGCGCAATGGCGTTGTTTGGCGAAAAATACGGCGAAACGGTGCGCGTGGTAAAATTCGGCTCGTCTGTGGAACTTTGCGGCGGCACGCACGTACACGCCACGGGCGAAATAGGAATGGTAAAAATCATTTCCGAAAGTTCTATCGCGGCTGGCGTCAGGCGTATTGAGGCGATTACAGGCGAAGCAATTGAAAATATGATTGATTTAATGCAGAATAAAATTGCTGATATTCAGGAGTTTATTGGCAATGTGCCTGATTTGCGTTCGGCGCTCAAAAAAGTATTTGACGAAAAGAGCGAACTGCGCAAGCAATTGGAAGAATTTATGCAAAAGCAACTTGCCGAATACGCCGAGAAACTGCTTGCCAAAGCCGAGATGTCGGGCGACGTAACTGTGATTAAGCATATTGCACAAATTCCTGCCGACCTTGTGAAAACGCTTGCCTTCCAACTTCGCGCCCGCAAGCCCGAAAAATTGCGCGTGGTCATCGGTTCTGTTGCTGACGGCAAGCCCTCGCTTACTGTCTTGCTGTCGGACGATTTGGTTGCTGCGGGCGCAAACGCCGTAACGCTTATACGCGAAGCGGCAAAGCATATTCAGGGCGGCGGCGGTGGACAGCCGTTTTTTGCACAGGCAGGAGGAAAAAATGCAGACGGCTTGGGAAAAGCAGTGGAGGCAGCAGGTAACTGAAAAAAAATGCGACCGTGCTTTTCCGTTATCATATTTCTTGATTTTGATACTGCAAAATTGTTAATTAGTAATTTTTTAGCCAAAAGGTAATAAGCTCCTCATCAAAAGGTTTCAGATCTTTTTAAAAAAGCTTAGTAAGCTCCTCGTCAAAAGGTTTAGACCTTTTTAAAAAAGCTTAGTAAGATCTTCGTCAAAAGGTTTCAGACCTTTTTTTACTTCTTCTTTTCATATTGCAATATTGCAAGCATTTCGCGCAGGTCAATACCTACACGGAATGTAATTTTAGCGCTTTAATCAACGAATTCGGATTTGTTTTTGAAAAAGTAAGCCCCCCTACTCAAAATTGAGTGAATATTGGACGATTTCCTGACTTCGACAATGCGTCACCCAAAATTGGTGTCGCAAAAACTATATTACATTGATAATAAATGTTTTATAAAATATGAGAGGTAGAGAGAGTTGAGAATTGAGAATTGAGAATTGAGAATTAATAGTGAATAGTGAATAGTGAATAGTGAATAATAAAATAC
>JAISWT010000077.1 GCA_031271005.1 Prevotellaceae bacterium
AAAACCTCTCTAATGGTTTGTGAGAGAGGATTTTGAAAAGAAAAAATTAAAAGAAAAAACATTGAATTATTGACTTTCTAAGGATGCCATTTTTGTAAACGAACTGCTGACACATAACAACTAAACTCTAATCACTAACCACTAATCACTAACCACTAATCACTATTTTCAATAACTGTTTTCGTGTATTCCTTTGAGTGCGCGTCCGCTGGGTTCGTTCATATTTGCAAAGGTCTTGTCCCACGCCAGCGCTTCGGCGGTAGAGCATGCTACGCTCGGAACCGACGGGACGCTTCGCGCGGCGCTTTCGCTGGGAAAATGCTCCTCAAAAATGGAACGATAGTAGTACTCCTCCTTATTTTGAGGTGTATTTATCGGGAAACGCTTATCCGCATTCGCCATCTGTTCGTCAGAGACCTGTTCAGCCGTAACTTTTCGCAGCGTATCTATCCAGCCGTAGCCCACGCCGTCTGAAAACTGCTCTTTTTGTCGCCATGCAATGTCGGCGGGAAGCAGCGCAGAGAAGGCTTCGCGGAGGATTTTTTTCTCAATCACCTTGTCGGGCGCCATTTTTGCTTCGGGGTTCAGGCGCATGGCGACATCCAGAAATTCCCTGTCAAGAAAAGGCACGCGCCCTTCAACTCCCCACGCGCTCAAACTTTTATTTGCTCGCAGACAGTCGTATAAATAGAGTTTACTGATTTTGCGGAGCGTTTCTTCGTGAAATGCTTTTGCGTCTGGGGCTTTGTGAAAGTAGAGATAGCCGCCAAAAACTTCGTCGGCGCCTTCGCCGCTAAGTACCATTTTTATCCCCATACTTTTGATAACACGCGCCAACAGATACATAGGCGTAGATGCACGCACCGTTGTTACATCGTATGTTTCAATGAAATATATCACATCTCTCAAAGCGTCTAATCCTTCCTGAATGGTGTAATGTATTTCGTGGTGAACCGTTCCTATGTGGTCGGCTGCTTTTTTTGCGGCAATCAAATCGGGTGAATTTTTCAGTCCGATAGCAAAAGAATGCAGTTGAGGCCACCATGCGTCTGCTTTTCCGCCCGTTTCAATACGTCTTGCTGCATATTGTTTGGCAATAGCCGATATGATTGACGAGTCCAAGCCCCCTGACAGCAGCGCCCCATACGGCACATCACTCATCAACTGTCGCTGAACGGCTGCTTGCAGCGAGTCGTGTAACTGCTGAACATCGGCAGGGTTGTTTTTTACGTTTTCATAATCCGTCCAGTCGCGTACATACCATTTTGTCAGTTCTTTATCTTCGCTATAAAAATAATGTCCCGGAAGAAACGGTTCATATTTTGTGGCAAAACCTTCCAGTCCTTTCAGTTCGGAAGATATAAGCACGTGTCCGTTTTCATCGTGTCCGATGTATAGCGGGATTACGCCAATCGGGTCGCGTGCAATCAGATAAACGTCTTTCTCTTCATCGTACAGCGCGAAAGCAAATATGCCGTTCAAATCCTCAACGCAGTTAACGCCTTTTTTTCTGTACAGGGCAAGAATTACCTCACAATCCGAGCCTGTTTGAAATTCATATTCCTCTTTTAACTGTTCGCGTATTTCACGATGGTTATAGATTTCGCCGTTTACAGCCAAAATCAGTTTGCCGTCTTTGCTTTTCAACGGCTGTCCGCCCGAAGCGGGGTCAACAATTGAAAGCCTTTCGTGTGCAAGGATAGCCCTCTCGCCCGAATAGATACCGCTCCAGTCGGGTCCCCGGTGGCGAATACGTTTCGTCATTATTAATGCCTGATTTCTAAATCTTTCGGCTTGTCCATTCACATTAAATATTGCTGTTATACCGCACATAAAATTATAAATTAATTTATTTTTTAGAATTAAGAAATGTTTTTGAATTGAGAATTGAGAATTGAGAATTGAGAATTAATAGTGAATAATTATTGATAGAACATAGAGTATAGAACATAGAACATAGAACATAGACAAAATACAGTTTTTTTAGAATTAAGAAATGTTTTTGAATTGAGAATTGAGAATTGAGAATTAATAGTGAATAATAAAATACAGAATACGCAGTAATTAATAATTAAGAAATAAAGAAATTAAGTAATTAAGAAATTAAAAAATAATCTAAACTCTAATAACTAAACTCTAAACTCTAAACTCTAATAACTAACCACTAACCACTAGCCATTATTTCTACAATTTTGTTAATCCTTTGGAGAGTTTCATTTTTGCCGATAATTTCCATTATATCAAACAAATGTGGACCTTTGCTTGCGCCTGCAAGCGCAATTCGTAATACGTTCATCACAGCGCCGAGACTATAGCCGTTGTCTGTAATCCATTGCATTACAACAGCTTCGGTGTGTGTGGCTGTAAAGTCGTCAATGTTTTGCAGCGTTTTGGCAAGTTCGGTCATTTGCTGCGCCGAATCTTCTTTCCAGTGTTTGCGCGCGGCTTTTTCATCGTAACTTTGGGGCGCGGTGAAGAAAAACTTACACTGTTCCCACAAATCGGCAATAAAAGTGGCTCGCTCTTTCATCAACGCAACTATCTTTATCAGCGTATCCGTGTCGGCAATAATATTTTTTTCTATCAGAATTTTATTGAACTCATCGGTAATTTCCTCGTCTGTTTTCATTTGCAAATACTTGTGGTTGAACCACTTTGCCTTTTCATAGTCGAATTTTGCTCCGCTTTTACTCACGCGGTCCAGCGAAAACAGTTGTATCAGTTCGTCCATCGCAAAAATTTCCTGCTCTGTTCCGGGGTTCCAGCCCAGCAGCGCGAGGAAGTTCACAAGCGCTTCGGGGAAATAGCCGGCCTCGCGGTAGCCGGCAGAAATCTCGGCGGTCTTGGGGTCTTTCCAATTCAGTGGAAACACGGGGAAGCCCAGACGGTCGCCGTCTCGCTTGCTTAGTTTACCGTTGCCGCCCGGCTTCAACAACAGAGGCAAATGAGCGAATTGAGGCATACTGTCTGCCCAGCCAAAGGCGGCATAAAGCAAAACATGCAGAGGCGCACTCGGAAGCCATTCCTCGCCGCGAATAACATGCGATATTTCCATCAAATGGTCATCTACAATGTTTGCAAGGTGGTAAGTAGGCAGGTTGTCTGCCGATTTGTAAAGTACCTTATCATCTAATACCGAAGAATTTACGACAATTTTACCGCGTATTAAATCAAATACTTCTACCTCTTGGTTCGGCTCTATTTTAAAACGGACAACATAATTTTTGCCGCCGTTAATCAGTTCTTCAACTTCTGCTTTGCTTAGCGAAAGCGAGTTCTTCATTTTCATTCGCGTAGAAGCATCGTACTGAAAATTAGGGATTTCGGCGCGGCGGGCATCCAATTCTTCGGGCGTGTCAAAGGCAATATAAGCGGCGTTGTTTTCTACAAGAAAATCTACATATTGCTTGTAAATCCCTTTTCGCTCGCTCTGGCGATAGGGCGCGTGCTGCCCGCCAATGCCAACTCCTTCATCTATTTTGATATTAAGCCACCTGAGCGACTCAATAATGTACTCTTCGGCGCCCGACACAAAGCGTGCAGAGTCGGTATCTTCAATCCGCAAAATCATTGCTCCGCCAAATTTTTTGGCAAAAAGATAGTTATACAATGCCGTACGCACGCCGCCAATGTGCAGTGCGCCGGTAGGCGAAGGTGCAAAACGCACTCTGATATTTCTCATTTTTTAAAATTTAAAATTGAACTGCAAAGTTACGAATTATCGAACAACAGACAAAAAAAACTGAAAGCCGGCTAAATCTTTTTTTGAGGCGCTATTTTCGGGGCGGTTAATATTCAATCTTATTTCTCCCGCTTTGGCGGGACAAGTCTTGTGCGCTTTGCGGTAAAAAAAATTAACCACAAAGGACACGAAGGTTACACAAAGGAACGCAAAGATTGTCCCGACAAAGCGGGAGAATAATATCAAATAATCAATTTTCAGGAGCCCCCTTCTATAAAAAAAAGAGGCTGCCTCAAAAAAATACTTTTGAGGCAGCCTCCGTTCTGTTAATGTTGTAAATTCATTTTTTCAAGTTAATACAAGCGAAGTATTTTGATTATTGTTTAATCAATGTTTTAGCGTCAACTGTTGTGCCGTTAACTATGAGTTTGACAATGTAATTGCCCGGTATCAAGCCCGATATGGGAATGATTTGGTAACTGTCGGTTGTGGAAACGGCAGAAGAGACAGATACAAG
>JAISWT010000141.1 GCA_031271005.1 Prevotellaceae bacterium
TTTTGTCTCCTGTTTTTTTATGGTAAAATTTAATACAATAACATATAAAATTCAGTTGTGCTTCTGAAGAAATTAGAGGCGACAAAGGTATGAAACTTTTTTTATTTGCACAACTTATGTGTAAAAAAGGCTAATTTTTTCTGTGTAAAAAAAAACAGTTTCTTTCTCGCCTGTTTGTAAAATTCAGGTTTTATATATATTTTTGCGCTTTGTTCAGCACGGGCAATGCCTGTAATAGTTTATGCAATCCAAAAAAAAACATAAAAAAGTTACGCTTTATTTCGGCTCTTTCAATCCCGTACACAACGGGCATATTGGGCTTGCTAATCACGTTATTAACAGTGGTTTGTCCGATGAGTTGTGGTTCGTTGTGTCGCCGCAAAATCCGCTGAAACAGCAAACAGATTTACTTGACGAGAACCTGCGTCTGGAGATGTTGCGTCTGGCTATCGGCAGCAATTTGCTTCTGCAAGTATCTGATATTGAGTTTTTTATGCCAAAACCATCGTACACGGTCAATACGCTGCAAGCGCTGCAAATCAAATATCCGGATGTGCAGTTTTTCCTGCTCATTGGCAGCGACAACGCTCTGGTTTTCAACAAATGGAAGGACTATACAACAATTCTTCGGACGGTAAAGATTTTGGTTTATCCGCGCACAAATTTTGACTCTGCGCATCTCAAACACACTTTTCCGCAAATGCAGTTGCTTAAGCAGGCTCCGATTTTTGACATCTCATCTACGCAAATACGCAACGACCTTGAAAATGGAAACACCGCTCTGGCGCGTCAGTGGCTCAAACCCGAAGTGCTAAACTTCATCACCGAACATAAACTGTATGCCCCGCTTTGCAGTTAGCAATTCTTAATTGAGAATTGAGAATGGAGAATTGAGAATTAATAGTGAATAGTGAATAGTGAATAGTGAATAATTATTGATAGAACATAGAACATAGAACATAGAACATGACTTGTCCCGCCAAAGCGGGAGACAAAAGACGTTGTAGAGACGCCCAAATTCGGCGTCTTTACTACCCAGAGCATAGAGCATGGACAAAATACAGTTTTTTAGAATTAAGAAATGAATTGTTAGTGAATAATTGAGAATTGAGAATTGAGAATTAATAGTGAATAGTGAATAGTGAATAGTGAATAGTGAATAATAAAATACAGAATACGCAGCAATTAGCAATTAAGGAATTAAGGAATAATCTAATAACTAAACTCTAAACTCTAATAACTAACATCAGCCGTACGCCCTTCTCCCCCTCTCTTTTGGAGAGGGGGCAGGGGGGAGAGGTTCTAACCACTAAAAACTGTTTATCTGATTTTCAGCGTAATAATTGCTAATACTGCCAAAATTATTCCTATTATCCAAAAGCGGACGGTGATTTTTGATTCGGGGATTTGCTCGTGCGGTTTGTCCCAAAAAACGTTTGCAACGGCGCCGCCTTTGGTCTGAAAATGATGATGAACAGGCGTCATCTTGAAGATGCGCCTGCCTGTGCCGTATTTTCTCTTTGTAATTTTAAAATATGCGGTTTGAATAATTACCGACAGACTTTCTACAAGAAACACTCCGCACAGTATCGGCAGCAACAGTTCCTTGCGCACCAGAATAGCGAACACACCAATGATTCCGCCAATGGTCAAACTGCCCGTGTCGCCCATAAAAACCTGCGCAGGATAGGCATTGTACCATAGGAAACCGATTGTAGCGCCTATAAACGCGCCCGCAAAGACGAGCAACTCGCCCGCGCCGGGAATGTACATAATGTTAAGGAAGCCCGAATAGTTGACATTGCCCGACACGTAAGCCAAAATACCAAGCGCAACACCAATGACCGCAGACGACCCCGCAGCCAAACCGTCTATGCCGTCAGTAAGATTTGAACTGTTGGAAACCGCCGTAACTATGAAAATTGTTACCAGAACAAACAAAATCCAGCCGTAAACAGTTGCATTCTTACTCCAACTCTTGAAAATGGCGGAATAGTGAAGGTTATTATTTTTCACAAACGGAATGGTTGTTTGCGCACTCTTAATATTTTCGCGCGTATATTCGGCGCCGGCAACGCGCTGGTCTACGTTCATCACCTCCTGATTCTCGCGGATAACAATATCGGGGCTATAAATCATTGTAAAGCCAACAATCAAGCCCAAACCAACTTGCCCAACAATCTTGTATCGCCCTTTTAAGCCGTCTTTATTTTTCTTGAAAACCTTAATATAGTCGTCAATTCCACCTGTTAAACCGAGCCAAAGGGTTGTTATTAACATTAAAATTATGTAAATATTTGTCAAATTTGCGAAAAACAAAGTCGGCGCCAGAATGGCGATGATGATTATTATTCCCCCCATTGTAGGCGTTCCTTTTTTCTGCATCTGCCCGTCAAGCCCCAGGTCGCGGATAGTTTCGCCAATTTGCTTTCTGCGCAGAAAGTCAATAATATGCCGCCCCAAGAGCGTAGCAACCAGCAACGCAGTGATAAACGACAGCATCGTACGGAACGAAATGTAGTTGAACATACCCGCACCCGGTACATCAAAAGCGCGGTCTAAATAATGAAAAAGATGATAAAACATTGTTATATAAGAAATTAGATGTTAAGAAGACAAAATCAGAAATTGAGCCGTAAAAATAACTGTTTTTAACAGTTCGACAATAAAAAATCAAAACTTTTTTTCAACAAAAAATTTTTCCGCTTCCTGCAAAGCGGTAATTTTGCCAACATCAAGCGCTTTGAAATTAGAGGGAATAAAAGCCTTAATGCGCTGATTTTCAATTAAAGAAATATAAAAATCGGTAATAGAAAACTTTGCTTTGTCAGTTTTATTCAACAAATCGAACACCTGCGGCGACAATATTTGTATGCCTGCAAAAGCAAGTTTCCGGTATTCGTTTATATTCTGTAAATCAGCAGGTTTCACTTGGCGCGTTTCAATATTTGTCCATCCGCGCAAAATATCTTCCCCGTCAAACAGAAAATAACGCTGCGTCCGGCGACAAGACACAGCGAGCGTTGCCAAGGCATTGTTTTTCAAATGACTGTCGTACAGTTCAGTTAAATTAATATTGGACAGAATATCAACATTGTGTACCAAAAAAGGCTTCCGGTCGTCAAAAAACCACTCTGCGTGGCGAATACCGCCGCCCGTATCGAGTAGCAGTTTCCGCTCGTCAGAAATTTCGATACGAATGTCAAAATTATTGTTCCGCCTCAAAAAATCTACTATTTTATCACCAAAATGGTGCACATTGACAATAATTTCGTTGAAGCCCGCGCCTTTGAGTTGCAAAATGTTCCGCTCCAAAAGCGTGACGCCTTTAATTTCAACAAGCGCCTTTGGAATATTGTCTGTAAGCGGTTTGAGACGCTGCCCCAAGCCCGCAGCCAAAATCATTGCTTTCATTTTGTTAGTGGTTCATTGTTAGTGGTTAGTTATTAGAGTTTAGTGATTAGTGGTTAGTGGTTAGTGGTTAGAGTTTAGTTATTCTTAATTCTAAAAAAAAACTGTATTTTGTCTATGTTCTATGTTCTGGGTAGTAGAGACGCCCAATTTGGGCGTCTCTACAACGTCTTTTGTCTATGTTCTATGTTCTATGTTCTATCAATAATTATTCACTATTCACTATTCACTATTCACTATTAATTGCTATCTGTTTTGCGCCCTTCTCTCCTCCCTTCGGAGAGGGGGCTGGGGGGTGAGGTGTTTTTTCCTCAAACAAAAAAAGACAAAGAAATTTTCCTTGCCTTACTTTGAGGTTAATATGCTGACAAACAGTATATTATCAATGTTTATGGCGTGGCTCGTCTGCAACTGATAATTTAGTGCGACCTTTAGCGCGGCGTGCAGCCAACACACGGCGACCATTAGCAGTGGACATACGCTCACGAAAACCATGCTTGTTCTTACGTTTCCTTTGCGAGGGTTGAAATGTACGTTTCATTGGATTTTATTATTTTCTGTTTCTTTGGATTATTTCTTACTCCGAAAAATATCGGGCTGCAAAGGTAAAACTTTTTTTTCAAACTGCAAAATGATTTTTATGAAAAAAGATCTACGTTTTTTTCGCAAAAAAAAACTAATTTTGCAAAAAAATTTACACAAAATTATGAGCAAAAAATTTAACTTAATTGCAATTCTCTTATTTTCAGTTGTTTATGTCTTTTCTCAGAACTCGGCAAAACCTGAAAATCTAACAAAACCTGATTTTTTGAAGAAAATAGCCAACTACGAAAGCAGCCCCGATACCTTTGTATATCTTGGCGACAAACCCTGTATTATTGAATTTTATGCAAACTGGTGCGCTCCCTGCCGCCGCATTGCGCCAATTTTGGAAACGCTGGCAAAAGAGTATGCCGGCAAAATTTATGTTTATAAAATAAATGTAGACAAAGAAAAAGAGCTTGCCGCGCTGTTTGGCATACAAAGTATTCCGTCAATATTGTTTGTGCCAAAAAAAGACACGCCACAGATGGCTGTAGGGCTGATTCCGAAAGAAACTTTTGTTAAAGCGATAGATGAAATCCTCTTAAAATAATTTATTTTATGTTAAACAGCACAATTTACGCACGATTTTTGCCGTTAGTTATGGCAAAAAATTTGAGTTTAATAATTTTATAGTAAATGAAAAAAATTCTTTGTATAAATATTTTTCTTATCTTGCTGTCAATCAACGCATTCGGACAACTCGGTTTAAGGTTCGGTATCAACAGCGCCGAACAGGTGAGGAAATTTGTAGAAACCCCTTCGAGTTTCACTGCCGACAAATTAACCTCTTTTCAGGCAGGCGTTGTGTGGCAGTCGCAGTTTCGTAACTCAGGTTTCGCTACCGAAATAGGCGCAATTTATTCGCAAAAAGGAAGTTATTATAACTATACAAATGCCGCAGGCAGCGAAGTTGTGGCTATTGATGAACTGAATTATGTTGAAATACCACTCAATATACGTTTCACATTGCTCAAACGATTGCCTTTCAACATTTACGGCGCCGCAGGAGTGTATTTTGCATACCTTTTAGACGGGAAAACAACTGACGAAAACTCCAAAACTTCCGCAAAGATGACCTTCGCCCGCTATGCCGACAGACTTGATATGGGAGTATCCACAGGCGCAGGAGTGCAACTGTTCAACAAAATTCAACTGGGCGCAACCTGGAGTTGGGGAATGAGAAATACCTCACATTCAACAGCCGACATTATCAAAAGTTTTAAAAACAAAAACATATCTATCAATTTAACTTATATTTTTTAGTTTTTTTTCCGGTTCGTAATTGCTCCTTATGAATATGATACGCAGATACGATTTTTTAGTAATTGGTGGCGGCATTGCAGGTATTTCCTTCGCACTCAAAGCCGCACAATATGGCAAAGTGGCTCTGCTGTGCAAAACAAATTTGCACGAGTCGAACACGGCTTTTGCTCAGGGCGGCATTGCAAGTGTAACGTATGCACCGGACACCTTCGCAAAACACATCAAAGACACACTCATCGCAGGAGACGAGCATTGCTGGTTGCCTGCCGTTGAGCAGGTGGTGTGCAATGCGCCAACGCAAATAGACGAATTGATTAACTGGCAAACAGATTTCGACAAAAACGAAGACGGCAAATTTGACCTGCACAAAGAAGGCGGGCACAGCGAATTTCGCATCCTGCACCACGCCGACAATACGGGATACGAAATTCAGGAAAGTTTAATTGAACGGCTGCACAAACATAAAGAAATAGACGTTTTTGAAAACTATTTTGCTATAGAAATTCTAACACAGCACCATTTGGGCGACATTGTAACACACCATTACCCCAATATTGAATGTTATGGCGTTTATGCTCTGAACCAGAAATCCAATCATATTCACACTTTTCTGTCGAAAATCACAATGCTTGCAACCGGCGGCATCGGCGGCGTGTATGCCGCCACTACCAACCCCGAAATCGCCACAGGAGACGGCATTGCAATGGTGCATCGCGCTCGCGGCGTGGTGAAGGACATGGAATTTGTGCAATTTCACCCTACCGCGCTGTACAGCCCCGGCGACCGACCTACATATCTTATCACCGAAGCAATGCGCGGATACGGCGCCGTGCTGCGCACGCAGGACGGCAAAGAGTTTATGCAGAAATATGACAGGCGAGGCTCGCTTGCTCCGCGCGATATTGTTTCGCGGGCTATTGACAACGAGATGAAAGTGCGCGGCGAAAACTTTGTATATCTTGATGTTACACATAAAAACGCCGACAATACACAGTCGCATTTCCCAAATATTTATCAAAAATGTTTGGAAAAGGGAATTGACATAACCAAAGATTATATCCCCGTTTCGCCCTGCGAACATTATCTCTGCGGCGGCATAGATGTTGATTTAAACGGACGGACTTCTATCAACCGGCTTTATGCGGCGGGCGAATGTTCGCGCACCGGATTGCACGGCGCAAACAGGCTGGCTTCAAACTCACTTATAGAGGCAATAGTTTATGCTGACAAATCGGCAAAAGATGCGGCGCAAATAATTGATAAACTGACATTTAACGAACAAATTCCGGCGTGGAACGATGACGGAACTTCTTTGCCCGAAGAAATGGTGCTTATAACGCAGAGTTTTCGCGAAGTGGAGCAGATTATGAGCAGTTATGTGGGCATTGTGCGCTCAAATTTGCGCCTGCAACGCGCATTAACGCGCCTCAACATTCTGTATCAGGAAACTGAAAGTCTGTTTGGGCGTTCTGTTGTCTCGCGCGAAATATGCGAACTGCGCAATGTTATAAGCGTTGCCTATCTTATTATAAAACAGGCAATTGCACGCAAAGAAAGTCGCGGATTGCACTACACGATTGATTACCCGAAAAAAAATCAGTTGTCAAATTAGTGGTTAGAACATAGAACATAGAGTATAGACAAAATACAGTTTTTTTAGAATCTTTGCTGTCCGCTAAACTTAAAAGCCGCACAAAGCACCTGTCCGAGATGCCGATAAAACGGTATTTCGGATTTGTTTTTTGAAAAATTGCCTGTTGATGACCACAACGAACTGTTTTGTACCCGCTTTATTCTTTGCGTTCCTTGCGTATCTTCTTTGCGAACTTTGCGGTAAAAAATATTTAACCGCAAGGGACGCAAAGGTTTCGCAAAGTTCGAGGCGGTTAATTATTCAATTTTATTCTTTGCGTTCCTTGCGTATTCTCTTTGCGCTCTTTGCGGTAAAAAAATATTTAACCGCTCAGCAAAAGATGGATTTGGGGGTTGAGCAAAATTTACGACACCATTTTGGGTGTCGCATTGTCAACGTCAGGAGATTTTCGATTTTGGTGCGGTTGTACGTTGCCATAAAGCCCTACTTTAACAACTTCTCAACCAAAAACAGCACCTGCTGCTCATATTCTGAAAATACCTTATCCGCAAAAAAGATATTTTTCATTTCGGCGAGAATATCAGTGAGGGCGTTTTCGCTTTGCAAATAGTTGTTTTGGTATGCGATAATGTTTTGCAGGCTCTCATAATCGCTGTCGGTTTCAAATTGTTCGCGCATTTTTTCAAAAACAGCTTCCCCAACTTTGCAACCCATAATTTTCTGTTCTTTGGCACTAATATGACCGTCTATATTGGCAGCATACAGCATCAAATAGGTTAAAAACTCCTCTTTTGTCCAAAATTCAAATGTATTATTCTTTGTATTTACGTTTTTAATTTCATATCCTAACAGTTGTATTACCCGCAGTGCTTCCACGCTTGTACGTCTGTCATACTCTTTTTCGTTTTCCGGCAGCTCTTCGTAGGGTATCAGGCAGGGATGTTCTTTACGTGCATCATTGCGCTCTTTGCCATATTGCCACCCTTCGGCAAAGCGTTGTGCAGCCCAAACATTGTGCGTGTTCTTAGCCAACAATTCGGTAAGTTGTAGCAAGTCGGCAGAGAGCATTACGGCGTCGGTGTCTAAGGGTTGCGGATTATAGAGCAGTTTCATTTGTTTTACCTTTAATAATGTCTATCATTAAGTCAATCGCTTTGTAATCAATTGTTTGAATATCAGGCGGAATATCATTCCAATCTTTCAGATAGGGCGAAATTTTATATTGGGGATTTTTCTTTTCGCCATAAATCCATCCGTCTATATGTTTTTCAAGCGTCCAACGGCGATGTTCCATAATGGCTAAAGTCTCTTTGGTATAGCTTGAAAAGAGTTCGGTATAGTTTCTTTCCGACACAAATTGTTGCAATTCGGGAGAGTATAATTGATAGCCGGTAGCAAGATATATCCTGATTTTATTGTCTAATACCTGATTTCGATTACTCTGTTTATAATGTTCCGACAAGGCAACGTATTTTATGTGGCCACCCCATTGCTCGTGTGCCATTTCAGCCATAGCCTCTACCTCTCTGTTTTTTTCTACAATATATTCTACAAAATTTTCTAATGGATTGAAAATGAAAATGTTATTTCCTTTTTCAAATCTAAGCATAGAGGGTTCTGTTTCCGTATCAGGGTAGGGATTGAAAATGTTGTTTAACTTTTCGGAATTATTGCTGAAAATGAAAATATTGGGACTTCCCTGATGTAAAGCGTAACGAATAGATACGGCTTGTTTCACCGCTTCTATCTTATCGGTATGGCAAATAAATATGGAAGTAAAATTTGATTTTTTCAGCTCTTTTTTGATGATATGTTTTTTATATTCAATTTCCGCAAAATCGGTTAAATAGTCATATTTCTCTTTAAATTTTCGTATCAAAGTCTCATTTTCTTCTACAATCGTAAAATGAAATTTCTGCCTGTCCATAGTCAGGCAAT
>JAISWT010000122.1 GCA_031271005.1 Prevotellaceae bacterium
AAAATCGTTTGTAACCTGCAAATTTACCTGGCAACTGCACTATGTGCCGTCTTACACGTTGAGCCACAGGCAATTAATGACGCTGAATTTTCATATTGATGAAATATTTGGAAAAAAAGCAAAAAAATGTTTAGCGGACAGCAAAAGTTTTTAATAAATGTTCTCACATCGGGATAAGAGAGAGTTTTGCGGTTGTCGCAATAAATGGGCGACAGCCAGCCCGAAGCCCAGGTAAATGGTATTTCCACCTGCTATTTCACTGCCTGCTATTTTTTTTGACAAACAGCAGCATCTATTCTTCTTTTTTATTCTTTTTGTCTTTTGCAATTTCGGGTTTTACGCCGCTTTTTATTGCAGCAAAAATCTTTTCTTCGAGTTCGTTTGCAAGGTCAGGGTTGTCTTTGATAAGTGCCTTCACGCTGTCGCGCCCTTGTCCGAGTTTTGTTTCGCCGTATGAGAACCACGAGCCGCTCTTTTTCAAGATGCCAAAATCGACCCCTAAATCCACTATTTCTCCACTGTGGGATATTCCTTCGCCAAACATAATGTCAAATTCTGTTTTGCGAAACGGCGGCGCCACTTTGTTTTTCACCACTTTGACACGTGTAAGGTTGCCTACCGGCTCGTCCCCGTCTTTTATCTGCTGTACGCGGCGAATATCGAGGCGAACAGACGCATAAAATTTCAGAGCATTACCTCCTGTAGTTGTTTCGGGACTGCCAAACATCACTCCAATTTTTTCGCGCAACTGGTTGATAAATATGCACGTTGTATTTGTTTTGTTGATATTGGCGGTCAGTTTGCGCAGCGCCTGACTCATCAGGCGTGCCTGCAATCCCATTTTGGAGTCTCCCATATCGCCTTCAATTTCGGCTTTTGGCGTAAGCGCGGCAACCGAGTCGATAACAATTATATCAACCGCTGATGAGCGAATAAGTTGGTCGGCTATTTCAAGCGCCTGCTCTCCGTTGTCGGGTTGCGAAATAAGCAGTTCGTCCGTGTTTACGCCGAGTTTTTCGGCATAAAAGCGGTCAAAAGCGTGTTCTGCATCAATTATGGCAGCAATTCCGCCCGCTTTCTGCGCCTCTGCAATGGCATGAATTGCGAGCGTTGTTTTCCCTGACGACTCGGGACCGTATATCTCTATCACGCGCCCGCGCGGGTAGCCGCCAACTCCCAAAGCCGCGTTCAATCCGATTGACCCGGTGGGGATAACTGATATTTCTTCCACTTTGTTGTCCCCCATTTTCATTATCGTGCCTTTGCCATGGTCTTTTTCTATCTTGTCCATTGCCAATTGAAGTGCCTTCAATTTGTCCGTATTTGGCTTCTTAATATCAACGGCGCTTTTTTCTGCCATAAGTTTTTTCCTTTTTACAAATTAAAATATTGATTAGTAATTTATTATTAATTATTTATCCAAAATATAAATCCAGCGCAAATGTACATAAAAGTTCTGACATATACATTGTTTTCTTAAAAATGTTTTGCAAAATTTGTGGCATAAAGTTACTAAAAAGCAAAAACTTAATAGAGTAAGTTTTTGTTTTTTAGTATTATAAATCAGCAAGTTATGGGACTTTCAAAAGTTTCAATCCGTTTTCGGGTTTCAAAGTTTTGCTTGGAATATCAAACATTAATAGCATCTGAATCCGGCTTTCAACCTTTCCATTAAATTGAATACAATTGGACAAATTGCATAAAATTCCAACATGCCCCACAAGCGTAATATAAATCCTTTTTTATCGGTATAAGGGAAATTACGACATTCATCGGGACGCGGCTCTCATATATACTGCATTTCTTGTCTCTCAGATAACGGCAAGGCTCTGTTTTCAAGAATATTTCACCATTATCTTTTTCACAGTAACTGCTTATATAATTTTTAGGAGCAGTATTTTCTAACTGTGCCAACAATGCTATGTCATCTTTGTGTAATTCAGGTTTTAACGTACAACAACAATTGCCGCACAGCGTGCAGTCAATTTGCGCGATAATTTCATTATGTAATTCATGTACAATACGATCAACCTTTGAACCGCTTTGACCTTTCAAAAAGGAACGAAAACGTATATTTTCTTTTTCCTTGACGGATGCAAGATGTTTGATTTTTGATAAATCTGTTTCAAGATAACTGTCAGGCATATCTGTTTGTTTTTTTGTATAGTTTTATCCAAATAGTGATGTAATGTCATTGTCGTTGTCGTTTTATCACCTCTTTTGTGTGAAAACAAAAATCTATCGCATTTATTAGAATTGTATTTGTTTAAATAATCTTCTTTACAAACTTTATCTACTGTTTTAAAATATAGAATTTTATATTTTGCCCGAACCGGAATTGCATTCATTTGTATAACGCCAATTCCATTTTTTTAATAAGCGTATTTGTTCATTTCAGTATGCACCTATCCGGTTCACTTAAATTTTACTACACAATATTACTAAAAGAACTCAATTATTCTGCATTTTTCCTGTTTTTTGCATAAATGCCTCACACTCGGCACAGTTAGCAGTTAGCAATTAGCAGATAGCAATTAAAAATGTACAGACACAATGCATTGCGTCTCAATGTAAACATAATTCTCAATTCTCAACTCTCAATTCTCAATTCTCAATTTCTGACAACTTTATTCGCGGGGTTGCGAGTCTTTGCTGTGCCCGCAATGACGGAGCGCAAAGGGCGCGAAGGTTATTTCACCCTGAAATACCAGCCCAAACTTACTGCCGCCTGCATATTATTTGAGCGTTGATACAAGTCTTCTTTTTTGTTTGAGTAAATATCGTTCATTCCATACAATCCCCTTATTTCTATCTGAATTGCGTTATGTTTGACAGGTACACACAGCCCCAGCCCGACAACAAATCCGTAGTCAAATTTGCGCTGCAGCGGCGTTGTGTGCTGCATTTCAACATTCTTTTCGGGCGGTGCATCTGCCTGTTCGTGCAAAAGGAGACCAATTTGCGGACCAAGATTCACAAATATGCGCGTTTTTTGTCCGAAATAAATATGTGTCATAAACGGCAACTCAAAGTAAGTCAATCTTTTACTGAAAGCGGTGGAGTCTTCCTTCCATCCCATTTGCGAAATATTGAGTTCCAGTTGCATTCCAAAATGCTTTTCGGTAACATATCGGAAAGCGCCGCCTGCATTTATGCCTGTAACAAAACCTTGGTGAATTTTTGGGGAAAAACCCACTTTTGCTATTGCCACACCGCCTGTTGCGCCAATGTAGAGTTCCTGTTTGGCAAGCATCTGCGCATTGGCAGAGGCGGTTATTACAAAAAGGAAAATAATATTTATAAAATGGTTCTTCAAATCGTTATTTTCGCTTTTCAGCCCCTTTGTGAAGGGCTAATGTGCAGTTATTTAGTTATTATTTTTATAAAATTCTACATTTTCTGCCTGAAAAGTGTCGATAAAGGCGGCGTGTTTTTTTATTTCTGCTTCGGCGTAGCAGGCATAAATAGCGGCGGAATTGCGGAATTGCTCGTCTCTCGAAGCGTCGATAATCAGCAAATAACTCATTATCAGATGTCCTGCTATTTCCACCAGTCGGCGAGCCACAAAGTCCAGATATTCCGAGTTTTTGGTTTCCACTGCCTTTTCTACTGTCTTTTCGTAAATGTCGGTCAGGCAGGTCAAGCGTTCTCTTATCGGCTTAAATTCATCGGACAATGTCATCTGTTCATACTCGCGGATGCGTTTGAGGTATGTCCCTGTGGTAACGTGTCGGATAGCGGCAACCACCTGTAATTGCGATGTGCCCTCGTAAATGGTCAAAATTCGTGCATCGCGGAAGAGTCTTTCGCAGGCGTAGTCTTTCATAAAACCGGAGCCTCCGTGAACCTGAATGCAGTCGTATGCGTTCTGATTGGCATATTCGGCGGCAAACATTTTCAACATTGGCGTAAAAGCGTCTGCAAGTTTTTGATATTCTTTACATTCTTTTTTTTCTTCCGGCTCAAGTTTGCGCTCACTTTCAATGTCTTCGTACGCTTTGTAAATATCTACAAAACGTGTTGTTTCGTACAGAATTGCCCGCGAGGCATCGAGTTTCGCTTTAATGGTTGCCACCAGTTCAAAAACGGCGGGAAATTCTATAATCGTTTTTCCAAACTGTTTTCTGCTTTTTGCGTAAGCAAGCGCTTCGTTGTAAGCCGATTGCGATAATCCTACCGATTGCGCTCCCACTCCGAGCCTTGCGCCGTTCATTAGCGACATCACGTATTTGATAAGCCCCAGACGGCGTGTTCCCACAAGTTGGGCAGGCACATTGGTAAAAACGAGTTCGCACGTAGGCGACCCCTTTATGCCCAATTTGTTTTCTATGCGGCGGACTTTTATTTTATCGTCAAATTTGTTATCAACCACAAAATATGACAGTCCGCGCCCGTCGGCTGTGCCGTCTTCCGAGCGTGCCAGAACGAGTTTAATATGGGCATCGCCATTGGTAATAAATCGTTTCACTCCGTTGAGATACCATTGGTTTTCCTGCTCGTTGAAAGTGGCTTTGAGCATAACTGCTTGCAAATCAGAGCCTGCGTCAGGCTCGGTAAGGTCCATAGAGCAGGTTTCGCCCTGTACAACGCGCGGCAGATATTCGTCTTTAATATTATTGTCAGCAAATTGGACAAGCGTTTCGGCGCAATCCTGCAGCCCCCAGATATTGGCAAAACCTGCGTCTGCGCGGCTTACAATTTCGGCAGCCATAACGTATGGAATCATCGAAAAATTCAGCCCTCCGTATTGGCGCGGCAAAGCCATTCCGTAGAGACCCGCTTGCCGAAGCGCTTCGTGGTTTTGGCGCGTTCCGGCGGCATAAACAACACGGTTATTGACCAACGTAGGACCCTCGTGGTCAACGTTCTCGGCATTGGGCGCAATAATGTCGCCACAGATTGCTCCGACAATTTCCATCACGCGCCTGTAACTGTCTATCGCATCTTCAAAATTCTGCGCTGCATAATCAAATTTGGCGCTGTCTGCAAAATTTTTCTCCTTTAGAGTAACAATTTTGTGCATCAAAGGGTGCGACAGTTGGAAGTTCAAAGCGCTGTTGTCGGTATAAAAATTAGCCATATTTTTTTTAATTATGAAAAAACAAATTTCAAACTTTTGCAAATTTACGAAACGCAAAATTAGTATAAAAATTTCAAATACACACAAAGGGATAAAAATTTAGGCTTAACATCAATTGCGTTGCGCTTCACGGCGCACGGCAGGACAGTATATCATTAATTAGCAATTAGCAATTAGCAATTCAGTAATTGTTAATTGTTAATTGTTTTATTTTTTTCTCCCGCTCTGGCAGGACAAGCCTTGTGCCCTCCCGCTTTGGCGGGACAAGTCTTGTGAATTTCATTGTGTCCTTTGTGGTTAATTTTTCTACCACAAGGCACACGAAGGTTTCGCAAAGGGCGCAATATTCGCACTAACCACTAACCACTAACCACTAACCACTATTCACGTCCTCTTTTCTTAAAAAATCTTAAATATCAGTGTTGATTGTTGCGCAATTCAAAAACTTTTTTATAAATTTGCGGCGTTGT
>JAISWT010000243.1 GCA_031271005.1 Prevotellaceae bacterium
GCAAAATAACGAAAAAAGTTGCTCACACGCGGGTCGTCGCAATTGCAAAGCACGGTTTTACCTTTAAAGCGCTGTTTGTAATGCTTCAATTCCTTTTCAATATCGGAAAGTTGAGTGTAGAACTCGTCCTTTTTTGCCTTATTGGCTTTGTGCAGGTTTTCGTTTGAAGAAGTTTTTGCCATAATGATTTCTGTTATCAAGTTTTGCACTGCAAAGATACGAAATAGTTTTCAGTATTTAGTTTTTCTAATAACTAAACTCTAATAACTAAACTCTAATAACTAAACTCTAAACTCTAATCACTAACCACTGAATTCGCTTCTATTTCTCTGTTGATTTTGTCTATTACGCTGTCTTCCAGTTCGTATTTTGAGATTATAAACATTGCTAACACAAGCAACAGCGCCGGAATGATTGTCATAGTCCATAAAATTCCCTGATGGGTCAGGGCTGTTTGCTGCACTAAGTCCTTGTCGAATTTCACTATCCACAGCACGAGCAGAGGTACTACTCCGCCGAGCGCGAATCCTGCTTTAAAGAAAATGCCTGTAAGCGCATTTACAATTCCCGAAATACGCTTCCCTGTTTTCCATTCGCCGTAAGATATTACTTCGGGTACTAATGCCCACATATATCCTGTGGCAACGATTACTCCTGTTGATTTTACAAACTGGGCGAGGTAGATGAGCCAGAGTTGGCTTTTGAGCGCGGGAATGACTGTAATGGTATATAGCATCGCCATCCCTATTATTCCTATTGTGAGGAACACATAGAACATTTGTTTTTTGCCGATAGCGCGTTTTATTGCCGGCACAAGCGGCAGGAATATGAACGCCGGAATAGAGCCTAATCCGTTGAACCAAGGCACTATATCATCTCTTCCTATGTTATATCCCAAGTAATATGACGATGCAGTATTGCCTATTGCCATCATTGCAAATGCAGTTATAAAGAAGAATGCCAGCACACGCAGGGGTCGGTTATGCACAAACTCGCGGAACAAATCTGCATATCTTACTTTGTCTGTTTTGCCGGTTTGCATCACCACTCTCTCTCTTGTTTGCGTAAAGCAAAAAGCGAGCAGCACAAGCCCTGCCACCGCGAATACTAAAAGCACTGTGAACCATGCGTTTGCCGCCGAGGGCTGTTTCCAGTTATGGTCGGGTGCAAGATACTGAATGAATGCGGGGACGCCAAACTGCACTGCAAAGCCGCCGATGTTTGCCATGAACATACGGACAGAAGTCAGTTTGGTGATTTCGTCTGTGTCTCTTGTTAAAGAGGCGTTCAAGGCGCCGTAGGGCACATTGACCATTGTGTAGCACAGCGACAGCCCGACGTATGTGACGTATGCGTAGAGCAACGAGCCTGAGAAGCCGTTCCAGTAGCATAGAATGGCAAAAGCAGTCAGCGGGATACCTCCCAGAATCAGATACGAGCGGTATTTTCCCAATTTTGGATTGTGCTTGTCGACAAACGCGCCGACAAACGGGTCCCAGAGTACATCAACCAATCTGACAACCAGAAACATAACCGCTGCCGCAGCAGGATTAAGTCCAAAAACATTAGTATAAAAAATAGCCAAATAGGCTGAAACTGTCTGGTAAATGAGGTTTTGCGCCAAGTCGCCCGACCCAAAACCTACGCGCTGAAGCCACGACAGTTTGTAGAAACCTTTCTGTTCCAAAATTTGGTCTTTCATTTTTTTTTTAGATATTTTAATTACAGGTTATTAAATTGATAATTGATAATTATTTTTGTTCACAAATTTATTTAGAGTTTAGTTGTTAGAGTTTATTGTTTAGATTATTTGTTTTGTTTTTCTGAAAACTGACTTTTATCTATGTTTTTTTAACCCCACCCCTACCCAAAGGATATGGAGCGAGCGTTTTTATTTCTGTAATATCATTGTACCCCTGTGCGGCTTACGGTTTTACACATTAAACTCCTGATTTGCATTATTTACTATTAATTATTATTTTTTTTGTAAAAGTTCCGTTTTCGGTATTAATTTTCACAAAATAAATACCCGCATTAAACGTAGAAGTATTTATTTTGGATATATTTTGCGCCGAAAAAACATTATGTCCGTTGATATTATATATTTTGACGTTTTTAATTTCTTTTTCAAATAAAAGAAAATCGCCGTTTTGCGAAATTATTTTGTCAATCTCCTTGTTTCCAATATTTTGTACGCTATTTTGGTTTTGGGGTTTATATATTTTAAAATTTCCCGAAAGGTGCAGATAATTAAGGAAATACAGCAGTCCGTCATAATAACGATATGTCCCTGATGGAATATAGGTATTATAAAAGTCGCTGATAAAATCCCAAGCAATGCTTTGATTGCTTGCCAGAGCGCCCGTAGCGTTGCAGGCAACAAGTCCGGGCGAGTGCGCCGAGCCGCCGTTTTGCTGCGTGCCGTTAAGTTCGTAAAGATTTCCGTAGGAATTTATTCCTTTTGAGTTGAAGAAGTTGTGAATTTTATTTACAAGCGCCACTTGTCCTTCGTCTGCTTTAAACCATGCATAGTCCATCGCCACGTTCATAATGCAACGCCAAGCGTCGTACCTGAAATGCTGATGTTCGGTGTTGTTGTTGGTATAAGGCGTACCGTTGAAGTTTGCGTAATCGGGCATCAGTCCTGTTGTGGCGTTTGCAAAAAGATGAAACATTTGTCTGCTTTTTGCTGCGCAGTCAGCCCAAAACGGGCGTTTTGACAAGTCCGAAGCCCACAAACTCCACAGTTGATAGAAGGCGGGCAAATGATATGAGGGGTCAGTAAAACCTGCATTGCTGTATGCAGGCACAAACACCACCTGTTTTTCGGTAGAATTGAACAGGTTTGTAACGCCGCCGTTGCTGCCGGGGTTATCGTTGCGGCGCATGCAGTGCCTCAGAATTTCGTTTGCCTCAAAAGAGTAATTAAAAATGCCGCTGCCATCGCCCCAGCGGTGCGAGGCGAGAAGCAGCGCCATAATAAAATATTCTTCGCCGTCAGAGGCTGGCGAGCCGCCAATATGCGTTCCGTTTTGGTTAAGTTGCCAGCAAAAATAACCCTGATAAATGCCGCCGGTGTATTGCATTCGGGTTTTTGCCCACTTCCACAAGCGGTTAAACTCCGTCTGCTTGTCCATTTGAACGCAAATCATCATTCCGTAACTCATTCCTTCGCTGCGAACATCATTATTAGCCACGTCAAGTATATATGCCTCGTCTGTGCCGACTTCGTAATACACTTTTTGGTTGGCTGTGCCGTAGAAAAAATGCTCCCAAAGCGTTTGCACTTTGTTTTGTACAGCAGTGTTGTCAAATCCCGCCTCAGCAAACATATTTCTGTAAATATCTGTGTAATACGCTCCTTGCGGCGGCAACACAGGGGGTGGCAATGTTACTATTGCACCCTGATGCGGATGTGCCGAAACAACAACAAGCATTAATATTATTACATAATATATCTTTTTCATCTGAATTGAGTTGCAGGTTTTCAGGAATTAAGGAATTAAGAAATGAAAGTTCTTTTGCTAATTGCTAATTAACCACTAATCACTAACCACTAACCACTAACAACCGGCGTCCTCTGCCTGTCGGTGGAAAGCAAGACATTCTGCTATTTTAACACCGTTTTGTTCCCATGTGTTGGAAACCATTGAATTGAGTGGCGACTCTTCGCCGAGCGCCATGTGTTTTGAATAAACACGCTCGGCAAGATTGAGCATTTGCTCGGCATTTGTGGGTATTTGCACCCTGAAATTTGTTTTACTCATTTTGTTTAGAATTTAAAATTTAAAATTATTTATTATTTATAAGAAAAATTACTTAAACACTTCAAATTTAATATAAATGCACGTCATTTGATATTAAATTTGGCGGTCTTGATGTTGAATTTGCCATATTTGATATTGAATTCGCCATATTTAATATTGAATTTGCCAATCTTGATGTTGAATTCGCCATATTTAATATTGAATTCGCCAATCTTGATATTAAATTCGCCAATCTTGATATTGAATTTGCCATATTTGATATTGAATTCGCCAATCCTGATATTAAATTCGCCATATTTAATATTGAATTTGCCGGTCTTGATATTAAATTCGCCATATTTTTTTTCTCCCACTTTGGCGGGACAAACTTTGTGTCCTCCCGCTTTGGCGGGACAAGTCTTGTGAATTTCTTTGTGCGCTTTGTGGTAAAAATATTTAACCACAAAGGACACGAAGGTTCACACAAAGGACACGATGTTCCATTAGCAATTAAATACTGAATACTCACTACTGAAAACTGAAAACTGAAAACTTTTTTTAAAGGGGGCTGTCTCAAAAGTATTTTTTATAAACGGGAACTCCTGAAAATTGATTATTTGATATTACTCTCCCACTTTGGCGGGACAATCTTTGCGTTCCTTGCGTAATCCTTTGCGTTCTTT
>JAISWT010000010.1 GCA_031271005.1 Prevotellaceae bacterium
CACAAAGGGCACAATACTTGTCCCGCCAAAGCGGGAGGTTTCACAATGAACACAAAGCGCCGGTTTTCAACATCTATTCTTTGTGTTCTTTGTGGTAAAATTGAATTTTTGAGACAGCCTCTTCTTTCTTTAGAGATTTTTTCGTGCTTTAAAATTATATCTTATTTTTTAACAAATTTTTCTTCAACTTTTCCATTTTCGGTTTGCATTGAAATCAAATAAATTCCTTGTTTGAGCGAAGAAATATTCAAGGAATTATCGCGTATAATTTCGGTTTGCAGCAGTCGCCCGTCTACGTTGTATATTTCTGCGCTTGTAACTCTCTTTGAAAAATATATAAAATCTTCACCCGGATTAGGATAAACCGCTACTTTATCTTTATCCAAATCAAAAACTGTTTTTGCTCCGTCAGGAATCTGTTCAACATTTATTTTCTGCAAAAACAGCGGGTTGTCATTTAGGTCATCGTCGTTGCGCGCGTCCCTCCAAATTGTTAGCCAGTACTCGTTATTTATGAGCGGGGTAGACAGCAGGTCTGCCCGATAGTATTCCGAAGTAGTAAAATTGACTTTTTCGTCAGTCCAAACATAGTTTCCGTCGGCATCAAGCAGCACAGCATAATTGAACGTAGTGGAATTGGGCGCCATTAGTTTCTGGTAAAAGAACGCAACCTTTCCTTCGGGTCCATTCTGTGCCGACTGGTATCCCACCGTTGCTGCCCCGTTGCTGTCGTCTATCTGCTGGCCGCCTGCTGCCCAAACTTCTGTTCCATCGTACAAATATTTTTGAACCATCATGCGCGTATATGACTGATTGTCATTGGATTCTTCCCAAATCACGTGGAAAGCGCTGTTTTGTACATCTGCAACGATTGTCGGACGGAACGACTTGTAAGTTGAATGATTTCCTACGCGCTGCCCGAAAGCGCTTCCTGCGAATGCCGACGTTCCGTCACTCAAAATATGTGCCACGTAAGCGTATTCGCGCTGTGCATTTACGTGGCTATCATACCAAGCAACTAAAACGCCGTCGTTTCCATCAGACACTACGTCAAACACGCCATAGAGGGCAGGAATGGTATAGCCCTGAGAATAAATCGTAAGTGCGCTTGCCCACTGAGGCTCAAAGTTTGAATTAAATTTCTGCGCTTTCAAAGAACTGTACCTCGACCACGGACTTCCGGTACCGTTTCTTTCGGAGTAGAGTAAAATCACGCCGTCACCGGAGGGAACAATGTATGGGTAGCCGCACATCTTTTCGTCCTTGACAAATTCCGAGCCAAGCAGTTCTCCGTCCGGCGATACAAGCCTCATGTGAACCGAAGCGCTGCTTACTTTTTCCCAGGCAAAAACGAGGTTGCCGTTTGCAAGTTCCGTCATTTGCATACACGCTACTCCATAATCGGACACGCCGGAGAGGTCTACCCCGTTATCTCCCCAAAGCATAGTCCCTTCGGGCGACACTTTGTAGAGCGTATAAGTGTTTACTCCGCCGCCCTTGCGCAAGTCGGGCACTGCAATTATGGCGTTGCCCGCGTTGTCGGCAAAAAGGATTTCGCTTACAACAGTGTAGGTCATACTCGCTTCGGCAGAAATCAGCAAGCCGGGGTCGGAAAATTTCTTCACGCCGTTTGCATCTAATATTTGCAAATAATAGCCCACGTTTTCTATGCCCAATACAGGACTGTTATATGCAATGTAGGTGCATTGATTGCCCTGCTTGATTGCATAGTCCCACATGGGAAAGCCGCCGGGCGTAATGGAATTGTTTAACGCATAGTCTGTTTCCCATTGCGCCGACATATTGGCAGTAAATAATGCCAATGACAATAATGTAAAAATAATTTTTTTCATATCCATATAATTTTTAAATGTTTATAAATCAACAATAAAGAAAAAGCATAAAAAAAGCAGGTTTTTTTAGTTGTATTTGTGATTTTTTCATTCGGAAAGAAAACAGGCAAACAAGTGAAACAATATTTGCCTTTTTGAAACAAACATCAGAAGAATATTCCTCTTTATATCAAATATCTTTTTAATTCAATGCAAAATTAATATTTATTTTTTAATTTTAAAAACTTTTTGCAAGTTTTTTTTAAAAAACGAATCAGTGGTTAGTCAATTAGAAATTAAGAAATGTTTTTTAATTGAGAATTGAGAATTGAGAATTGAGAATTAAAACAATTAGCAGATAGCAATTAGCAGATAGCAGATAGCAGATAGCAATTGAATACAGTTAGATATTGTTAGAAATAGTTAGGCGTTGTTAGAAATAGTTAGAAATTGTTAGACGTTGTCTCAATTCTCAATTCTCAATTCTCAATTCTCAATTAAAAATGCTAATTGCTAATTAACTGAAAAAAGCATACAGATATGGCAATGCTTTTATATTGTAAACCAATGATTTCCAGTAGTTTTTATTATTTCGTTCAAACTTTGCCATTTGCATCATAAAACTGAAATTTTTTCTGTTCAATTGATTCCGGGTGAGGTTCTCGGCTCTTGTTTTCCCTGTTTTTCTGCGAATGTATGCAGCAGTTTCGGCTTTGTGTCGCCAGAAGAGATTTCGATAACGCTTTTGATAATCCCAAGAGGCATTGTGGTCGTGTTTTCGATAGTAATACATCGGCTGGTCTACGAAAAGTACGGGCGCAACTTCCTCCATTTTCAGATATAAATCCATATCTTCGGCTACTTCGTATGTTGGGTTTATGCCGCCTGTTTTGTTGTAGTCGGCACGCTTGCAAAGCGCAAAAGCCGAAATATGTCCGCCTGTGGATGTCAAATGCGACTGCCCCTGCGGGATTGCTCCAACCCAGGTTGAGATGCTCTGCGGCTCAAGTTGCTCGTTGCAAAGCCAGTGCGAGCAATACACAATGCCGAGTTGCCCATTTCTGACATGCTCAGCATATAAAACATCTACACTGTTCGGCTCAATTGTATCTTCGGGGTCGAGGAAGGCAAAATAATCACCGTGCGAAAAGGCTATACACTGATTTTTTATGCCGCCACAGCCGCCCGAATTGCTCTCATTTTCAAAAAAACGGATACATGCCGCCGGATTTTTCGCAATGAAACTGCGGATTATTTCCCGCGAATTATCAGTTGAGGCATCGTCAATCACTACTATTTCAATATTCTTATAAGTCTGATTAACAGCCGATTGCAGCGTTTCTGCAATATATTTTCCGTTATTAAAATTTGCTACGAGCAATGAAATGAGTGGTTGAGAATTGTTTATCATAATATTTCGGCAATAACATAAATTGAATTGCAAAATTACTAAAAAAACTTAAAACAGGCGCTTGCTTTAAAGTTCCTGTTTTTTATTGTAAAAAAAATATACATTTTTAACATTTATAAATATAATAATACAAATTTTTATACGTTTAATAATTGTAAATAAACCAAAATTATTATAAAAACTTTTAAAAAATTATAAATTATGTTCTCATCAAAAGAAATCAAATTCACTTCGCCTGCGTGGTGCGACTATGTATTTGCGGGCAAAAACAAAAGTTATGGCGCCTATCAAATGCGCATCAGTTCTTCGAGGCGTCATCTTTGGGCTTTCGCTATCACAATGGCTGCTGCAATAGCAACTTTTGCTATCCCCGCAGCAATCAGGCACGCACGGGCGGCAAACCCTGAGTGGGTACACGAAACGGGCGAAATCAAATTTACACAGTTTGACAAAGCCGCCGAACCGCAAAAGGCGATTGAAGCGCCTGCCAGCGTCCCGCCACCGCCAAAAGTAATTGCAACCTTTGCATTCGTAAGACCGGAAATGGTTGCCGCTACCGAAATCAATCCTGAAAACGAATTTGCGAGTCAGGAAGAGGCGGCACAATCCGAGCATGTTATTGGAACTCACAACCTTGACAGCGACATTGGCGGTACGCTGCACCCAAACGATGTTGGGACAGTTGTTGCAATGACCGAGCAGCCGCCCAAGCCCGATAAAATTGAAATCATTCCTGCACGCAAGCCCGAATTTCCGGGTGGCGACAAGGAAATGTACGCTTTGATAGGCTCTAATCTGAAGTACCCGCCAATAGCGCTCCACAACAGAATTGAGGGAACTGCCCGAATCAGATTTGTGGTGGAAAAAGACGGGAGCGTATCAGAGATAACGCTTCTGCGCGGCTTCAATGCCGCCTGCGACAAGGAGGCGCTGCGCGTAATCAAACTGATGGCGGCACAAAAATGGCTGCCCGGACGAAACGAAAAAGGAGATGCTGTGCGTGCCTATTTTTCAATACCCATTAAATTTAAATTGCAGGATTAAAACAAAGAAAAAGTTATATTAATTAAATTAAATTTTAATTAATTATTGTGAAATCTTTTGGAATTTCATGTTCCAAAAGATTTTTTTTAGAATAAAAAAATTAATTTTGCGCAATAAATTAAAAACAAAATCTAAATAAAAAATTTATTTATGGACGAAAAAACAAAAGAATTTTATCTGGCAACTTGGAAACATTTGGCAGACAAGTATGACTCCGAAGGCAGTTCAATAGAAGAAATTATGAATGAAAAAACTGTTCACACGGTGCTGACACGCTATTTTTCGCATCTATCGGAGACCGAGAAACAGAATTTGCTCAACGACCTGCGCCAACGGGAAGCAAAAGCAGAAATTCCGGTATCATACAGAATCTGAAAAATGTGCACTATTCCTGCAAAAAAAAATAATAATTACACAAAATTATTACGATTAAAGAAAAACAGGACTGCAAAGTCGGATATTTTCAGGTTGAAATGCCTGAAAATATCCGACCTCGTTTTTGGAAATTCAAAACAAATATGGCTGTGTCCAATTCGTTAATTTTAAACTGTTTTTTTATATTTAGAAGTAAAACTTCAATAACTGTGTACATTTGTAACACTAAAACTCACGTTCACAAAAAAACATGACAAAAATTCTGATAATAAATGGCGCAAATCTGAATTTGCTTGGCAAGCGCGAGCCTGAAATTTATGGAAATGTTTCGTTTGAGAAGTATTTTCACTTTTTGCAAAAAGAATTTCCGGAGGTGCAACTTGCCTGTTTTCAGTCGAACAGCGAAGGCGCAATTATTAACAAAATTCAAGAGGCAGACGGGCATTTTGACGGCATTGCGCTTAACGCAGGCGCATACGCGCACACTTCCATCGCCATTGCCGATGCAATAGGGGCAATACAAACGCCTGTGATTGAGGTACATATATCAAATATTTTTGCCAGAGAAGCATACCGCCGTCATTCGTTTCTTTCAGAGAGATGCCAGGGCGTGATTTGCGGCTTTGGAATGGCTTCATACCGACTTGCAATAGAATTTTTTGCGAACCATTAACGCAACAGTTTTTTAGCAGATAGCAAGTAGCAATTAGCAAGTAGCAAGTAGCAAGTAGCAAGTAGCAATTAAGAAATTAGCAATGAAGAAATGAAGAAATTAAGAAATGAAGGAATTAAGAAATGTTTTTGAATTGAGAATTGAGAATTGAGAATTGAGAATTATATTCAATTACGAATTAAAAATTACGAATTACGATTTGCTAATTGCTAATTGCTAATTGATTAAAGTTCCTAACTAAACTCTAAACTCTAAACTCTAAACTCTAATAACTAAACTCTAATAACTAAACTCTGATAACTGAAAACTGACAACTGATAACTCTGATAACTATGAAAAACACTTATCTACACATCGCCAAAACGCTATCAACCAACACTTTGATGGCGGAGATGCTGAGCGCCGGAGCATTGAAGTCGGGCTTTGTGATTGTTGCAGATTTTCAGTTGGCAGGCAGAGGGCAGGCAAACAGCCTTTGGGAGTCGGCAGTAGGTAAGAATCTAATGTTCAGCATTTTATATCGCCCAAAAGATTTGCCTGCCGAAGAGAGTTTCATTATTTCGCAAACAGCGGCATTGGCGGTAAAAACAATTTTAGACAATGAAATTGCCGATAGCGCTGCCGAGCGGTTTTCTGTTAAATGGGCAAATGACATTTATTTTAACGACAAAAAAATTTGCGGCATTTTGATAGAAAACACCCTGCAACAGGGCATGGTAAAACATTCAATAATTGGCATTGGTATTAACGTCAATCAGACTGTTTTTCCGGGCAATGCGCCCAATCCTGTTTCCTTGTCGCAAATCACAGGTAGAAGTCATTATTTGGATATTATTTTAAGACGAACCTGCGAAAAAATTACGTCTTTATTGGAAAATAATAATTATCATGAAATAAGAACAGATTATTTCAATTCATTATATCGCCGTAATGGTTTTTATCCTTTCCAAACGCAAAACGGCGAGACTTTCAGCGCAAAAATTTTTTCAATAGAAAACGATGGGAAACTGATTCTTGAAACAGAAGAGGGCAAAAAACGCGAATTTTATTTTAAAGAAGTTAAATTTATGTAATTTTATTTTCCAAATTTTGCTTTCTTTAACTCTTCCAACTTCATTAATTCATCTCTTAATTGTGCCGCCTCCATAAATTCCATTTTTCGGGCTGCTTCTCGCATTGATTTTCGCGTCTTTTCAATTGCTTTTTCTATTGCGGGCGCACTCATATATTGCACAACGGGGTCGGCAGCGATGTCGGGCGTTTCGTTTTCCACGTAGGCATAAGGCGCTGATTTTATGATAGTTGTACGGTCGCCTTTTACTATTTGCTGCGGCGTGATATTATGCAATTCGTTGTATTTCATCTGTTTGAAGCGGCGGCGAGTGGTTTCGTCAATTGTTTTCTGCATACTTTCGGTTACTTTATCTGCATACATAATCACTTTTCCGTTCAGATTGCGTGCCGCACGCCCCGCCGTTTGCGTCAGTGAGCGGTGCGAGCGCAAAAATCCTTCCTTGTCAGCATCAAGAATCGCCACAAGCGACACTTCGGGCAAGTCCAAGCCTTCGCGCAACAGGTTCACGCCAATAAGCACGTCAAAATAGCCGCGTCTCAAACTCTCCAGAATCTCTACACGTTCCAAAGTTTCCACATCAGAATGAATGTAGGCACACTGCACGCCAACTTTTGTTAAATATTCCGACAGTTCCTCCGCCATCCGTTTAGTCAGCGTGGTAACCAACACTCTCTCTTTGCGCTCGGTTCGCAATGCGATTTCTTCCAAAAGGTCATCTATTTGATTTAAAGAAGGCCGCACGTCAATTTGCGGGTCGAGCAACCCTGTGGGGCGAATAAGTTGGTCGACCACTACCCCACCCGACTTTTCGAGTTCATAGTCGGCAGGCGTTGCGCTGACATAAAGCGTATCGTGTGTAAGTTGCTCAAATTCATCGAACTTGAGCGGTCTGTTATCGCGTGCAGCCGGCAGCCTGAAGCCATAATCTACCAGATTTTGCTTGCGCGAAGCATCGCCGCCATACATCCCGCGAATTTGCGGAACAGTAACGTGGCTTTCATCAATCACAAGCAAAAAATCTCGCGGGAAAAAATCGAGCAGACAAAACGGGCGGCTACCCGGCGGGCGCCCGTCAAAATAGCGGGAATAGTTTTCAATGCCTGAGCAATAACCGAGTTCACGTATCATTTCAATGTCGTAACTCACTCGTTCATAAATCCTTTTTGCTTCAAATTCTTTATGTATCGACCTGAAATATTCTGTGCGCAAATCGCGGTCGCGCTCAATTAATACCAATGCAGCATCAATGCGCTCTTTTGTGGTAACAAATATACTCGCAGGATAAATCCTGTACATTTCATACTTTGCAATAGGCTGATAATTAACAGGTTCAAGCGTTTTTATTTCGTCTATTTCATCTCCCCAAAACGAAATACGCAAAATCGTGTCGGCGTCAGCCTGAAACACATCAACCGTGTCGCCCTTGACCCTGAAATTTCCGCGCTGCAAATCTATTTCATTCCTGATATATTGACTGTCGGTAAGTCGGCGCAAAAAATCATTTCGCGCAATTTTCATTCCGACTCTTACCTCAATCATATTTTGTGCAAAATCGTCTGGATTGCCCATCCCAAACAGGCACGACACTGACGACACAACTATCACATCGCGCCTCCCTGAGAGCAACGAAGAGGTGCTTGCAAGACGCAATTTCTCAATCTCACGGTTAATAGACAGGTCTTTTTCAATATAAGTATCTGAAATGGGCAAATATGCTTCGGGCTGATAATAATCGTAATACGACACAAAATACTCGACTGCATTTTCGGGGAAAAACGCCTTAAATTCGCTGTACAGTTGCGCTGCAAGCGTCTTGTTGTGGCTCAGCACAAGGGTTGGACGCTGCACCTGCTCTATCACATTGGCAACGGTGAAAGTTTTGCCCGACCCCGTAACCCCAAGCAAAGTTTGATAGCGCACCCCCCTGCGCAAACCCTCTACAAGTTGCGCTATCGCTTCGGGCTGGTCGCCGGTAGGACGATATGGCGAAATGAGTTTTAACTGCATAATTTTGCAAAATTAATCATAATTTTGTAAACAAATCTTTGTTCTGTCAATAAATTTTTATACTTTTGTAAAACTTTTTTTCCAGCGTAAAATGTCCGAGTCTTCGCAAAATAAGAACAGGAAAATAAAACAGATTTTACTCAACAAGTATGTAATTGTACTGCTGATTTTTGTGGTGGTCATTGTGTTTTTCGATGACAATAATCTTGTTTCGCGCATTGCAACAGATATGAAAATAAAAAAGTTGGAAACAGAAATCAATTATTATAAAAAGATAATTGAGACTAACAAACTTCAAATCAGAGAGTTACAGTCAGATGACGCAAATCTGGAGAAATTTGCACGTCAGCAATACTTGATGAAAAAAGACAACGAAGATATTTTTATAATTCAAGAAAAAAAATGAATCTGCGCATTAAACATTTTGACATAATATATATAGTTGGCGGTGTACTGCTGCTTGTAGGCGCGATGCTCCAACCTGATAAGAATCAGCGTTTTGCGCCCTACATCTTTGCAACAGGAGCGCTGTTTGTTATAGCTTATCACTTTCTGGAGGCAGTAAAATTCCGAAAATCAAGCAACTTTCAGCAAAAACGCTTCTACGGGATGTGCTTTTTGGTAAGCGCATTGCTGTTGCCTGCCGTCTATTTAATGTTTGAAAATCAGCGGTATTGGCTCGTATTATTGCTAATTTATTGTGTTACAATATTTTATCTGACTTTTAGAGAAGGAAAAATTAAAATAAAATAGAAAGAACTCCTAAAAATTGCTTATTTGTCGTTGGGCTTCATTTTCAAAATGCTCATTTACATTAGTAAACTGCGCTTTTGAAAACTTGCCCGCCTAAAATAATCTAATTTTTAGAAGTCCCTTGGAATAGAATTCCTGTTCAGTATTTATTTTTTAAAAATATTAAATTTTATTTATGAATAAATCATCAAAAATATATGTTGCAGGGCATCGCGGTCTTGTGGGGTCTGCCATTTTTAAGAACCTTAACAGCAAAGGATACACTAATCTAACAGTACGAACTCATCAGGAACTCGATTTGCTTGACTCCTCTGCTGTGCGCCGTTTTTTTGACACCGAAAAACCCGAATACGTGTTTCTCGCTGCGGCAAAAGTAGGCGGCATTGTTGCCAATAACACCTACCGCGCCGACTTTATATTTCAAAATCTTCAGATACAGCAAAATATCATCGGCGAAAGTTTCCGCTCAGGCGTGAAAAAACTGCTCTTTCTGGGCAGCACGTGCATCTACCCCAAAAATGCGCCACAACCGATGCCCGAAAATGCTCTGCTAACCGCGCCGCTCGAATATACAAACGAGCCATACGCAATAGCAAAAATTGCAGGAATAAAACTGTGCGAGAGTTTTAATTTGCAGTACGGAACAAACTATATTGCCGTTATGCCAACCAACCTGTACGGTCCTAACGATAATTTTGACTTGGAAAAAAGCCACGTACTGCCCGCAATGATTAGAAAAATTTATCTGTCTAAATTGCTGATGAACAATGATTTTGGCGCAATAAAACACGATTTGGACAAACGCCCGATTGAAAATATTTCAGGGAAAAACTCGCAACCCGAAATCATTAATATATTGGAAAAATACGGAATTTCGGGCAAAAAAGTTGAACTGTGGGGCAGCGGAACTCCAATGCGCGAATTTCTTTGGAGCGAAGAGATGGCAGACGCATCGGTCTTTGTGATGGAAAACGTTGATTTTGAGCAACTCAAAGGCAACAGCGCAGAAATACGCAACTGCCACATAAACCTTGGCACAGGCAAGGAAATTTCAATTCGCAATCTTGCCCTGCTCATTAAGCAAACCGTTGATTACAGAGGCGAAATAACCTTCAACACCGACAAGCCCGACGGCACAATGCGCAAACTCACTGACGTAACCAAACTGCATTCGCTCGGATGGCGCCACAAAATTGAAGTGGAAGAAGGTGTGAAAAAACTGTATGACTGGTATGTGGAGTGAAAAAACGGAAAAGAAACTGCAAAAATCCAATTCAAATTATTTTTTTCAAAATAAAACAGAATAAAAACACAAAAAAATATATATGTCTGAAAAAATAAAAGTCAGCGAAGTGTCGGAGGTGCTAATGCAGCAACTGGCAAGCATAGACACGAGCATAAAATACGAAGAGACAGGCACAGTACTCGAAGTTGGCGACGGAGTTGTACGCATCTATGGGCTGCACAATGCTGAGGCTAACGAGTTGCTCGCGTTTGAAAACGGAATGAAAGCCATTGTTATGAACCTCGAAGAAGATAACGTAGGCGCAGTGCTGCTGGGGGCTTCCAGCGAAATAAAAGAAGGCTATACAGTAAAACGTACCGGCGAGGTTGTCCATATTGGCGTGAACGAGAACTTGCTTGGACGTGTAATAAACCCGCTCGGCGAGCCGCTTGACGGCGCAAAAGCCATAGCCGGCGCAAAAACCGAAATGCCGCTCGAACGCAAAGCGCCCGGAGTCATCTTTCGGCAGCCCGTAAATGAACCTTTGCAAACAGGACTGAAGGCGATAGACGCAATGATTCCTATCGGACGCGGACAGCGCGAATTAATTATTGGCGACAGACAAACCGGAAAAACAACCATTGCAATAGACACAATTATCAATCAGCGAGCAAATTATCTGGCAGGCGACCCCGTTTACTGTATCTACGTTTCCTGCGGACAAAAAGGATCCACTGTCGCTTCAATTGTAAATACCCTGCGCGAACACGGCGCAATGGACTACACCATTATAGTTATGGCGACCGCCTCTGACCCCGCCGCAATGCAATATTTCGCGCCCTTTGCAGGAGCAGCAATAGGCGAATATTTCCGCGACACAGGGCGACACGCACTCGTTATCTATGACGACCTGTCCAAACAGGCAGTGGCTTATCGCGAAGTGTCGCTTATTTTGCGCCGACCATCTGGCAGAGAAGCATATCCGGGCGACATATTCTACCTGCACTCGCGCCTGCTTGAACGCGCAGCAAAAATCATCAAGAGACAGGAAATAGCCGAACAAATGAACGACCTGCCCGCAAGTTTGAAGGGAAAAGTCAAAGGCGGCGGCTCGCTCACTGCATTGCCAATTATTGAGACACAGGCAGGAGACGTGTCGGCATACATCCCTACAAACGTGATTTCTATCACTGACGGACAAATTTTCCTCGATACAAACCTCTTTAATCAGGGCAACCGACCCGCTATTGATGTAGGGATTTCGGTGTCGCGCGTGGGCGGGTCGGCACAAATAAAAGCGATGAAAAAAGTGGCAGGAACGTTAAAGATTGACCAGGCTCAATATCGTGAATTAGAGGCTTTTACGCAGTTCGGTAGCGACATGGACGCAATCACAGCGCTAACAATAGACAAAGGACGCAAAAACTCAAAACTGCTTGTGCAGGCGCTGCACCAACCAATGCCGGTAGAGCAGCAAATTGCAATTCTGTATTGCGGAACGCACGGACTGCTTGCAAAACTGCCGCTCGAAAAAGTTGATGAATTTGAAAAAGAATATATTAACGTCTTGGAACTCAAACACAAAGAAGATGTTCTGAATACTCTCAAAAACGGAATTATTGACGATAAAGTAGCGGCAATACTGGAACAGACAGCAAAAGAAGTAATTGGAGGAATGATATAATTAGCAATTAGCAATTAGCAATTAGCAGATAGCAATTAAGAAATGAAGGAATTAAATTCAATGAAGAAATGAAGAAATGAAGAAATGAAGAAATGAAGAAATGAAGAAATGAAGGAATTAAGAAATTATATTCAATTACGAATTAAAAATTACGAATTACGATTTGCTAATTGCTAATTGCTAATTGATTAAAGTTCCTAACTATTCCTAAACTCTGAAAACTGAAAACTGTTTTTTTTCCATATTAAATTAACAATACACTATTTTCAAAAAAAAAGAATTCAAAAAAATAATTATATAAATAAAGATGGCAAATTTTATTTCAAAAAATACGCCGAGCAACGAAGTAACAAGCGGTTCGTACAATTCGCTGACAGTTGGTACAACGGTTGTGGGCGATGTTAAAGCCGAAGCAGATTTTCGGCTTGACGGCGAAATTGATGGCTCTATCGAGTGCAAAGGGAAACTTGTTGTAGGACAGCGCGGCTTTGTAAAAGGCAATGTTATATGCGAGAACGCTGAAATCAGCGGCGAGGTAAGTGGCAACATAATTATCAACGACACGCTGTCGCTACGCGCCACAGCAGTTGTAAGCGGCGACATCACTACCAAAGTTTTTGTAATTGAGCCAAATGCAATTTTAAACGGCAAATGTACAATGAACAAAAACGGCAAAACCATTGGAACAGCCTCACCTGCCAGCCTCAAAAAACCAGACGCCTTGGAACAATGACCAACAACATAACTTTCAACGCTTTTGAGGTCAGACAAACTGCTGAAAATCAGTTTATTGGAACAATTACGGAGAAAAAAATCGGCGATTTGCCTCACGGCGAACTGCTTATTCGCGTGCATTATTCGTCTCTGAATTACAAAGATGCGCTTTCGGCAAGCGGCAATCGCGGAGTTACAAAAAACTACCCGCATACCCCCGGAATAGACGCTGCCGGGGTTGTGGAGCATTCAGATGATGAGCGTTTCGCAGCAGGCGACAAAGTTATTGTTACAGGCAACGACCTTGGCATGAACACATCGGGAGGCTTCGGGCAATATATCAGAGTGCCGGCAGAGTGGGCGGTGAAACTCCCTGAAAATTTAACTCTCAAAGAATCAATGATTTACGGAACAGCCGGCTTTACCGCCGCAGCAATGTTCTGCCGCCTGAGCGCAATAACAGCCCCCGAAAACGGCAAAATCATTGTATCGGGCGGCACCGGCGGCGTAGGCTCGATGGCAGTGGCAATACTGGCAAAAACAGGATACGATGTTTCGGCTATTTCGGGCAAAAAACAGGAGTATGAATTTTTGCAACGCATTGGCGCACAGGAAATTATTGCACGCGATGAATTTCTGGCAATGGATAACAAGCCACTGCTCAAAGCGCAGTTTGCAGGCGGCATAGACACCGCAGGCGGCGCAATTCTGGAAAACATGCTGAAAATAATAAACACTTTCGGTTGCGTGGCAACTTGCGGCAGCGTGGCTGGCGCCGATTTGAACCTGACAGTCTTCCCGTTCATTTTGCGCGGGGTCTCGCTTATAGGAATGTCCTCGCAAAACTACCCTAACCCGCTCCGACAGCCGCTCTGGAACAAAATGGCAACCGAGTGGAAACCCGAACACATCAGCGAACTGTACACTGAAATATCTATAAATCAATTAGATGAACATATAAAATTAATTTTGGCCGGAAAACTGAAAGGACGAACAATCGTGAACCTGTTGCAGCAATAACGGCAGGAGAAATTTGCCTGAATTTTACAATTAAAACCAAATCACGCATTAGAGATTTATTGATATTATTTTTTTCCACAGATTATTATATAAAAGTTATCAACATTCTGATTTTATATAATTTTCATCTGTTTAAATTTTATAAGTGATTGAAATTCAACAATTACCTAACATTCTGCTCGAAAACTCAAATTATGGCATTGGCGATTTAGATGATGGGATAATTCATATTGGAACAAATTTTTGCAAAAATCACGATATCCCTCTTTGTAATAATTGCCCGATAAAAGATTTATGTGAAGGATTTTTAAATAAAAAAGAATTACTTGATGAATACAGAACTTAGGGATATGTTTTACAACGAAGATTGTATAGAAGGCGCGCGCAAATATCTGAAATCAAACTCTATTGATTTGATTATCAGCGACCCTCCGTATGGGATTAATGGAGATAAACTTGATAAACACTATAATCGCGATGAAAACAATGTGCTTGATGGATATATTGAAGTGCCGGAAAATGAATATCCTGAATTTTCTAATAAATGGATAAAAGAAGCGGAAAGAGTTTTAAAACCGGGCGGAAGTATTTATATCGTTTCCGGTTATTCAAATTTGCGACACATTCTTAATGCGTTGGCAGAAACCAACTTACAGGAAAAAAATCATATTATTTGGAAATATAACTTTGGCGTTTATACTTCTAAAAAATACATTTCTTCTCATTATCATATTTTATATTATGTAAAACAGCCTTGTAAAGACGTGGTTTTCAACACAAATGCGTTTTATGCAGATTGTGAAAAGTCAGAAAATGGCGGTTCAATGAATTATATCGACAGAGAGGATGTTTGGATTATCAACCGTGAATACAAACCCGGACAGGTAAAAAATAAAAATGAATTGCCGAAATCGTTGCTAACCAAAATGATTTTGTATTCAAGCAATGAAAATAATATAGTTTGCGACTTTTTTCTTGGCAGTTTTTCAACTGCAAAAGTAGCAATCGGACTTGGCAGGCGTGCCTGTGGATTTGAATTAAACAATACAGCATTTGATTATCAAATCTCTGAAATAGAAAAAATAAAATCGGGCGAATTAATAGCAAAATTGCGACAGGTGCCTGAAAATAAATTGATTAATAAGGGCAAACCTGTTTCCGAACAGGAAAAAATGTTGATTTTGGATGAGTTCCAAAATTTTACACTCAAAGGTTATTCTAAAAAAAGTGCGATAGAAAATTTATCAGACAAATATGGACGAGGATATTTCTCAGTATTAAATCTCATTTCGGCAAATGATTTTGCAGCCAAGCAACAGGAAGTTTCGCTGTTTGATTAGAAAAAAAAGGCGATGACAAGGCGATGTTTATTGACCTCGACTTTTTTTAAGCAAACGAAAAAAATCGTCTGAACTGTGATTTTCAAATTATTTATGAGCAGGATTTCAGGCTACATCTTCTTCTATCACCAGATTTTCTATTATAAATTCCTGTCGTTCGGAAGTGTTTTTGCCCATATAAAACGCCAGCAGGTCGCCCACAGCATCTTCTTTGCGCAGCGTGACGCGGTCGATGCGCATATCTTTGCCTATGAAATGCTTAAATTCGTCTGGCGAAATTTCGCCAAGTCCTTTGAAGCGCGTTATTTCGGGGTTTGCGCCCAACTTTCCTATCGCCTTTACGCGCTCGTCTTCGCTGTAACAATATCGGGTTTCCTTTTTGTTGCGCACACGGAAAAGCGGCGTCTGGAGTATGTAAACGTGCTCTTTTTTTATCAGTTCGGGGAAAAACTGCAGGAAGAAGCTTATTAGCAACAACCTGATATGCATTCCGTCCACGTCAGCGTCGGTTGCAACAATGATTTTGCTGTAGCGCAGATTTTCAATCCCGTCTTCGATGTTCAGCGCCGATTGTAGCAGGTTAAATTCCTCGTTTTCGTACACCACTTTTTTCGTTAAACCGTATGTATTCAACGGTTTGCCGCGCAGTGAGAACACCGCCTGCGTGTTTACGTCTCGGCTTTTGGTAATAGAGCCGCTTGCGGAGTCGCCCTCGGTGATAAAGATGCACGAATTTTCAATCATTTCGTTGCGCTTCTGGTCTTTTGTAAGGTTGTCGTTGTAGTGGAAACGGCAGTCGCGCAGTTTCTTGTTGTGCAAATTCGCTTTCTTGGCACGCTCACGCGCCTGCTTGGTGATACCGGCAATAGCCTTGCGCTCTTTTTCGGAGTCTTGAATTTTTTGTTGAAGTATGTTTGCCGTCTCAAGAGTGCGGTGCAGATAGTTGTCGAGTTCTTTTTTGAGGAAATCAGAAATGAACTTGTTCACAGTTACTCCGCCTTTGGCAATATCGCGCGAGCCGAGTTTGGTTTTTGTCTGGCTCTCAAAAACAGGTTCTTCCACGTTAATGGCAATTGCAGCGATAATGCCGTTGCGAATATCGGAATATTCCATGCTCTTATTGTAAAACTCCTTGATGATACGCGCCACAGCCTCACGGAAGGCGCTCTGGTGCGTTCCGCCCTGGGTGGTGTGTTGTCCGTTTACAAAACTGTAATATTCTTCGCCATACTGGTCGCTGTGCGTGAAGGCTATTTCTATATCCTCATCTTTGAGGTGAATAATGGGGTATAGTGGCTCTGCGGTCAGTTTTTCGTTGAGCAAATCAAGCAGCCCGTGTTTTGACAGAATCTTTTCGCCGTTAAAAATTAGTGTCAGCCCTGTGTTCAGGTACGCATAGTTGCGCAACATTGTGAGGATAAATTCCTCCTTATAACGATAATTTTCAAAGAGGCTACCGTCAGGCGTAAATTCCACCAGCGTACCGGCAGGCGATGTGTTGTCTTCAAATATGTCGCTGTCAGTGAGCAATTTACCATATTCATATTCTGCTCGCCGAGTCTTGCCGTCTCTGCTGCTTTGCACAACAAAACGCGAGGACAGCGCATTGACCGCTTTGATGCCGACACCGTTCATTCCAACCGACTTTTTGAACGCCTTGGTATCAAATTTGCCGCCGGTGTTCATCTCCGAAACGGCATCGGTCATTTTGCCAAGCGGAATGCCGCGACCATAATCGCGCACAGAGACCGTTTCATTTTGCAAACTAACCTCTACTGTCCTGCCGGCATTCATTCGGTATTCATCTATAGCGTTATCAATCACCTCTTTAAGCAAAACGTAGATGCCGTCATCGGCATGATTGCCATCGCCCAACTTGCCGATATACATACCCGGACGCATCCGAACATGCTCCAAAGGGGCTACTTTTATAATATTGTCATCGTCGTAGTCAGAAACATTTAAAATAGTATTATCTTGAAAATATGCCATTTAATGGAATTGTTTTTAAATAAAATTCTTGTTTAAAATATCAGATAAAAAAACGGCGCAAAATTACATAAAAAGTGAGAATTTTCCAAACGGGACAGTCTTGGTTAATTCTTTTTTTGAGGTGCTATAAGTTTTTCAAAGTTGCCGTGTGCAAGAGACCGAATGGGGTTGTCCCAAAAGTCAAAGTTTCTTTACCACAAAGGGCACAAAACTTGTCCCGCCAAAGCGGGAGTTATTCACAA
>JAISWT010000023.1 GCA_031271005.1 Prevotellaceae bacterium
ATGTGAAGGGGAAAAACCTTGTGCTGCTCGACGGCGAAACGTTTACGGAAATAGCCAAAATGTTATACTTCAAAAATAAACAACGCAACCTCATCGACAGCATTTCCGTTGAAATGATACTGCGCGACAATTACCTTATGATATTTCCCTTCCATTTGGCCATAGACCGTTATCAGGTGGCGCTGGGCGGCACCCAGTACCTCAACATGGATTTCGACTATCACATCACCGTGCTCAAATCGCCCATTCCTTTCAAGTTCGGGCTCAACCTGAAAGGGAATCCCGATCACATGAAAATCAGGTTGGCCAAAGCGCTCTATAAAGACATCGGAGATCCCGTGAAAAAGAAGGCGCTCTACGGCGTACTGTTCAATCTTCGAAACGCCATGGAGCGAAAAATAAAGAAAGACATCGAAACGATCATCAACCAAGAGCCTGTGCGCCGCGCGCGAACACGCACGGAGGAAAGCATGCCGTCAAGTCGTGCGGCTGCGCCGCTGGAAGACAGCCTGCGGGTATTTTTCGCGTCCGACACTACCGGCGTGCCGCCCGCCGATTCACTCCACACCAGCGAACCCCTTATATTGCAAGACACCACTACGATACAAGTTGAATAATCTGTATGAACGTATTTGCAACCTCTTTTTCGTCAGGAACAGGGACAAATGCCAATTTCGGTAATTCCGACAAATAAATATCCCGCAAAAAATTCCACAATGCAGGAAAATCCGTAACAAGCGGCGATTGCATTATTTCTTTATCTCGCCAATTTTCAGGCGTATCAAATGTCTGTTTGTCGCGTGTCAACAGTTCGGTAACGTCCTGTTTGAAGCTGGGTGTTTGGATATATACAGCACATTCTTTGTCGTTTGCCAAATAGTACAGATCGTAGAAATGCCTGATTTTTGTGGCAAGCGCACGACGCGGATTTACAGAAAATGAAAAACGAAGCAACGACACCAATTTTTCAATCATTGTACGCCGTTTGTCCAACACATTCAGCAAAAACGGATGTAATCCGTATTCTTCTACTCCTGCCGATTGACTGCTTGCGTTAAGATATTCAGCAATAAACGAGGTGATTTTCTGTTTTACATTTGGATAAGGATTTGCAAAAGCGTTAATTTCGACAATCATCCTGTTCGGGATAATAGTATCAACTTTGCCCGATAACAAAGTCGGATACTCAAAAATGGACTTGCGGAACATTGAACCTTTACTTGTTACGCCATCTTCTACAATTTCCGTCAATCCGGATGTAATTTCCCTTTCGATATTGCGGATTTTTGTTTTCAAAGCGTTACCACTCAAATTTTCGTTCATTATTGCAATATCAATGTCTTCCGAAAAGCGACTGATTATGCGATAACCTTTTGAAAGCGAAGTGCCGCCTTTGAAAACTGCATTTTCCACATTGCCGGAATGAGCCAAACGCGAAAGCGCCAATGTAATCCAATAATCCTTTTCCACAAAGGCCGGAATAATATTGAAATGTTTCGCAGTGAAAGTGATAAGTGCAGTAAAATCAGCTGTATTTGTATGTAAATTCATTTGATATGCCATCTTTTTTGATTGAATAAAATCTCGTTTGAAATATCTAACTTGTAAGATGATTGATGATTCAATGCTTTATAAAGCACAGTCGTATCTTCGTTTTCGTTGTTGGTTTCGAGAATTGCGCCCAAAAGAGCAATGGCTGAAGGTGGGTATTTTGCAGCCAATCGTTTTGCAGTATTTATTTGTTCCGGCGTAAGTTGTTTAAACAATACCAACAAACGGCGACAAATTTCATCAGGCATTGCATCGGGAATATTTTTTAAAAATCGCAGGCAATCCAACAACTGCAATACAGGCACATTCGCCTTTGTAATGGTATTTTGCTGAATAATAAAACTAATCCGATAATTGCCGCGAGTAACGAGTTTCTTCTCCTTACTTACTGCAATCTGCAACATTGCAGGCACTTGTGTGGTCAATCCGAATTTATTAAAAATAGAATAGCCGGTCAAATATCCGATGAGTTTACCGTTTTTTTCGAGCAGGTCTTTCACCGTTTGAAATGTATCGGGTGGAAGTTCGCCGAACTTACTTTTTTGCGGTTTATAAAAACGCCCTTTGCATAAACGGCGAATTTGTCCCGCCGCTACCATATTGTTCAATACTTTGGTAACCGTATTCTGCTTTTCCACTGTAACAGGAAAATCTTTGGCAGTGAAAACAAATCCTGTAGTAAATCTATCAATCGTACTTTTTATCGTATCAGTCATTTTACACTAAATTTCTCGATTGCAAAGATAATACTTTTTTCAGGTTTTTTCGGGAGAAAACATGAAAAAATTAATGGTACCACGCAAAGTTACAACTTATTTTCGATAACACAAATAAAATGCACAGCATAACAAATAAATCACACACCCGAAAATAACCCACAGAGAGCCGGTTTGGGAACCGATGGTTTTAGTAAGTACGCCCATCAAAGGCGGGATAACGGCTCCGCCCGATACGCCCATAATCATCAACCCCGATACTTCGTTGGTTTTTCCGGGAACATGCTGCAAGGCCAACGACAAAATGATAGAAAACACGTTGGCAATACACAAGCCCATCACGGCAATCATAGCTAAAATATGGAAATAGCTCTGTGCAAAAAACAGCAGGTCTAACATGGCCAACACGCCCAACAACATGGTGGTGGCAAAAAATTTATGCGGCAGAAATTTGGCCAGAATAAATGCGCCGAAAAACGCACCGACAGTACGAAAAAGGAAGTAGCAACTTGTTCCCCATCCCGCATTGGTTACGGGAAGGCTACAGCGCTCTACCAACAGTTTCGGTGTAGCGGTATTAATACCTACATCAACACCCACTACAAATACAATGCCCAGAAAAAACAGCAATATGGTTTTATCTTTCAGCAGGCCGAAAGAAGAGGCAAATGACACGCCTTTTCCCGC
>JAISWT010000043.1 GCA_031271005.1 Prevotellaceae bacterium
ATTCGCTTCCGGAAGACCTGACCCTGCCAAAAACAACTTGATACCGATATACCTGCTAAAAAGTGGGCGAGGAGGCAGAAGTTGTTTGGACGGCAGTGCAATAAATGACATAAAAGCAACTACCCGAAAAAATGCCGGATACAAATATCATGCACTGTACATAAGCCTCACTTCAGAGGGAGCGAGAGATTGGAGCCGGATAACAGGCAGTAATGTGGGTCGCGAACTGTCCACTAGCATTGATGGCGAGGTGTGTTGCGCCCCGCGCGTGATGCAGCAAATAGATGGTGGAAGATTAGAAATCGCCGGCAATTTTTTGAAAGAAGAAGCAAAGATGATAGAAAACATTATCAAATCAGGAAAACTGCCAATAAAGTGCAGCGTAACAAATATTTATGAATTGAAATAATTAGCATTTAAAAAAATAAAAATAAAGAATACTGCAATTCTTTTATTTCAGAGCGTCCCTTGCAGGCGCGAAGGCGCACACCACTCCCCTGCCACTTTCCAAAGGGAAGGGGAAGCAAGGGCACAAAAAAAATATCTAATATCTACTCACTAAACTCTAATCACTGCTAATTGCTAATTGCTAATTAGTGTCTGCTTTAATTCTTGATTTTTATAAAATATTTCCGTATTTTTGTCGTTCTACTTTTTTTAGAAAAGTTTTTGTTAAACTAATGAAAATTAAATTTTTAAGACCTGATAAATCGGTTATCAGTTTGGCTGTTGTGGCAATATTTGTTGCCCTGTCGGGGTGTTCTACGGAAAAGAATACTGTGATGTCGCGTTTTTATCACTCATTTACAACACGATACAACGTCAAGTTCAACGGGAAAGAGAGTTATCGCGATGGCATCGAGGCTTTGCAAAAGGCAAATGTTGATGATTACACCGCTACGTTGCCGATGTATCCTGTTAGCAATGTTAGCAGTCAGGCAACGGCAGTTTCGCAAATGGACAAAACGATAGAGAAATCGCGCAAAGCCGTTAAAACTCACTCGATTACAAAAAAGCCTTTTAAAAGCGCGCGCCGATGGTCGAACCCAAAATATCAAAAATTTTACAATCAGCAGGAGTTTAATTCGGCTCTCAAAGAGTCGTGGCTAATGCTCGGTAAAGCGGAATTTCACAAGGGCGATTTTCTTGGTTCGGCAGGCACATTTTCTTATATATCAAAACATTATCCCGAAGACAAAGACCTTGTGGCTCAATGCAACATCTGGACAGCGCGGGCTTTTATTGAGACAGGATGGACATACGAGGCGGAAGAGATTTTAAGTAAAATAGACCAAACCGACCTCAAACATCGGCATCGCCCGCTTTTTGATGATGTGAACGCCCAACTTTTGCTCAAACAAAAGCAGTATGCACGCGCAATTCCATATCTGCAAAGATCTTTGGACAACGAAAGCAACAAATATCAGCGTGCGCGAATTGCCTTTATTTTAGGACAACTGCATAAAAACAAGGGCGATACAAAGGCTGCAAATTCTTATTTTACAAAAGTAATAAGAATGAACCCGCCATACGAAATGAGTTTTTACGCGCGTGTGAATCGTATTGATGTTAATGATAAAAATTTCAAAAAAAATCACCGCCAACTCGTTTCAATGATTAAGAACCAAAATAACAAAGAATATCTCGACCAACTTTTTTATACCAATGCTCTTGTGTATCTCGCTGAAAAAGACACAGTTAAGGCGTTGAACGAGTTGTCGCTGGCAGCCGACAGCAGTAGCCGCAACGGTATTGACAAGGCAAAAGCGCTGGTACTGGCAGGCGACCTCTATTATTCGCAAAGAAATTATGTGAAAGCCTATCCCTGCTATTCCGAAGCGGAAAATATTATCCCTCCCGAAAATGATTTGTACCCGCGCATATCCAATCTCGCCTCAATACTCGGCGAATTATCTGCTGAAAATCAGATTGTTCTGACAAACGACAGTTTGCTGCAAATTGCCGCTCTGCCGACTGACGAGCAGTTGGCAATTATTAACAAACAGATAGAAGAGAAGAAAAAAGCAGACGAAGAACTCGAAAAAAAATCGGAGCAGGCAAAACGCGCAGAGCAAAACAGCGCCTACAATCCTTTTGAAGATGACTCGAAGCCTGCACAATCACGTATTGCGGGCGCATCAATGAGCGGCACAGGTGCAAACTGGTATTTTTACAATGCCGATTTGATAAAAACAGGGAAATCAGAATTTCGGCGCAAGTGGGGAAGCCGAAGATTGGAAGACAACTGGCGCCGACTGAGCAAATCGAACACTATTTTTGCAGCCAATGATCAGAGCGCGGCAGAAACAGAAAACTCGTATTCTGACGACAACGCTTCCGAAGAGGCAAGCGAAAAAGAGGAAAACGCAAAACCCTCGTCCGACCCCTACGACCCGCAATTCTATTTGCAGCAATTGCCCGTTTCACGCGCTGCAAAGGCGCAAGCGAATGAAAAAATCGCAGATGCACTGTTCAATATGGGAACAATTCTGAAAGATAAACTCGAAGATTTTCCTTCGGCAATGGGCATTTTCAGTGAATATGAGCGGCGTTTTGGTAACCACGAAAAGTTACCGGATGCCTATTTTCAGCAGTTTATAATGATGGCACGCACTCATAACCAAGCGCAGTCGGGGGTGTTCCGCTCTAAAATTTTGAATGAATATCCCGAATCAAGATACGCTCTGATATTGCAAAACCCTGACTTTGAGCAGCAACAAAAGCGGATGTTTGCCGAGCAGGATTCGTTGTACGGCAAGGTCTACACAGCATATATGCACAACGACTTCCAAGCGGTGTTTGCAAACAGCGACTATGTGAAAACCAATTTTCCAAATTCAAAACTGCTGCCCAAATTTGACTTCCTCTGTGCGCTGAGCGTGGGCAGAACACAAGGGCGCGATACTTTTGCCACAAAACTGAATAATCTGATTGAAACTTACCCGCAAGCAGATGTTACGCCAATGGCAAAAGATATTTTGGCGCTTGTTAATCAGGGACGCGAAAACCAGCGAGGCGGCTCGGCTGGAAATCTGTCTTCACTACGCGAAAAAACATTAGCCGAAGACAATAAGGCTAACGCCGAAGAACTGACAAAAAGTTTCTCTACAAACAAAATGAGCAAACATAGACTTATGCTCAATGCCGTTGCCGCCAAAAGCCAAATGAACGAACTGATTTATCAGGTTGCGGTATATAATTTTTCGCGATTTATGATTAAGGATTTTGATTTGATAATGACAAATATTGATACGGTACATAATATATTGTCGGTTACCAATTTAGAAAATTTTGACGAGGCACGCTGGTACGAAAAGTCGCTTGCCGCCGATACTGTTATTGCTCCGCTCTTTGCCAAATTAAATATTACTCCTGTGGTGATTTCGGAGGAAAATTACGCGCTTTTACAAGGCAGCGCAGGTCTGGAAAAATATCTCGCGTTTGAAAAGCAGTTGGAGAACAGAACTTCATCTCCCACTCTCGAAGCACAAAACAGCGAGCAAAAAGAATCTGCCGACAACAAATTGGTTACGCTTGCGCCAAAAAGCGGTAGCGCCGGTAAAAATGTAAATCAAACGGTTGAAATCAAAGTGTTGGAACTGGCGGAAGAGCCGAAGGCTGAAATCTCCGAACAACAAAGTGAGTCCGACAAAGAAGCGGGCAAACAGCAAGCGGCTGAAAATCAGACTGCTCAGCCCGCAACAGAACCTGCTCAAACACCGGCTGCCAAACCACCTTATCAGATGTACAAAAATTTGTTTGCAATACAGCCGGAAGCGCAGCATTGTGTTACACTATATGTTTTGAACGGAAAAGTAGACCGCGAAAAAACAGAAACGGCTTTTAATAATTATAATGCTGATAATTATGGACTTGTAAATCTCAACGTTTCATTTGAACACATGGCAGGGAAAGAGGTTATAATCATAGGCACATTCCCCAATGCCGAAACCGCAAAATCTTACTTGCTGCGAATGGTAAAAGAGCGAACCCTGTTTGACGGACTCAAGGGCGCGACTTACCGTAATCTTATCGGTACTCGTCAGAACCTTGAAACAGCAACCGCAAGCGCCGCAAACCTGAATATCTATCTCGAATTTATGAAAGAATATTATTTGAAATAACTTTCAGTTATCAGCAAAAAATTCTTTGTTCTCCCGCTTTGGCGGGAGAAGTCTTTTTATTACACAGAGTAACACAGAGAGATTACAGAATTGAGAATTGAGAATTGAGAGTTATTTTTACATTGAGACGCAAAGATTTGGAGATGTACATTATTGTTAGTGGTTAGCTATTAGAGTTTAGAGTTTAGAGTTTAGTTATTACTAATTGCTAATTGCTATCTGTTTCGCGCTGAATATGTTTTTTTAAAAAAAAGAGGCTGCCCCTTTTGAGACAGCCTCGTGCTGATAACTTTTTAACTCCTCCTGCCGCCGCCCAAAAATATCAATATATAGTACAGCAAAGTAGCCAGCGAGCCAACTGCTGCTATCACATAAGTATAAGCAGCCGATTTTAGAGCGTCTTTTGCTTGCGGATATGTTTCGCGGCTTGTGATGTTCGACTCTTCGAGCCAGTTCAGCGCGCGCCTGCTCGCGTCTATTTCCACAGGCAAAGTAACAAAACTGAAAAGCGTTGTCATTGCAAAAAGTACAATTCCCGCAAGCATCAACTGCGGAAAGATGTGTAAAAGAAACATTCCACCGAGCAAAATCCACATCACCCACTTTGACGAAAAACTCACTACCGGCACAAGTTTCGAGCGCACTGTTAGCGGTGCGTATGCCTTTGCGTGCTGCAATGCGTGCCCACATTCGTGGGCAGCAACAGCCGCCGCAGCAATGCTGTTGGAAGCATAGACGCTTTCGCTCAGATTAACGGTTTTGTTGGTTGGGTTGTAATGGTCTGTAAGATGACCCGGTGTGCAAGTAATTTGCACATCATAAATGCCGCTGTCGTGCAGCATCTTTTCGGCTACTTCGCTTCCTGTCATTCCGTTGGCTGTGCCTATTTGCGAATATTTTTTAAATTTCGACTGCAAGCGAGCCTGCACTATCCAACTCAAAATACCTATCGCTATAAAAATTATCCAATAAATGCTCATATTCAATAAAATTATAAAGTTTTAAAATTAAAAATTGCGAATTATTACTCAAGTTTTTTCACCTGTTTGTAATCAAATTCAAGGTGCAAAAATACTTAAATTTTACGTTATATTCAAACCTGCCAGATAAAAAACACTTTTTTTAATAACGTTTAAAAAGGCGCGAAACAGATAGCAAATACAATTAGCAATTAGCAATTAGTAATTAGTAATTAGTAATTAGTAATTAGTAATTAGTAATTAGTCTATGTCTCTTTTGTACCAAAATGTCCCCAAAAACCGACAACTAAAAACGGGCAAAAATCACATTTTAAGGGCTGTTAACAAACTTTCTATCCTGTCAAAACAAATTCCGTCCAAAACCCAGCCTTTCTCTGTAACTTCTATTTTTGTGTGGGCATTTTGGGTTGCGCGAAAACCGTTGCGTGCCAGTGCGCGAAGTGTCCAATACAAGCGCGTACTTTCGCCCGCGATACTGATGTCTTTATTTAGCGGATAGTTCATCGAAAAATTGCCGTTTGAAGTGTTGAAATAATAATGCGGATTGTTAAAAGTCAGCCCAAAACTTCCATCAATTACGAGGTCTTCTGGCACTCCCGTTTTCATCGCCAAGTTCTTGTCCATCAGCCATATACGGTCTGCCGCCTGCAATGCAATATCCAGTTCGTGTGTTGAAAGCAAAATTGCTTTGCCTGTTTTGTGAGCCAGTTCGTGCAGCAGCAGCATAATTTCAATTCTGTTAGGCAAATCGAGATGCGCCGTTGGTTCATCGAGGAAAATGTGCGGTGTGTCCTGCGCAAGCGCTTTTGCTATGAAAGTACGCTGCCGCTCGCCGTCAGAGAGTTCATTGATAAAAATGTCTGCTTTATCCTGCAAATGAACAAGTTGCAATGCGCTGTCGGTCTTTGCGCGGTCGTCTCGGCTCAAAGCGCCCCACCACGAAGTATGCGGCTGTCGCCCCATCGCAACTATCTGGCGCACAGTAGTATTTTCAATATCAATATATTCGGTCAGAACTGTGGACAGAACCAATGATTTTTCGTGGGCAGAGAGAGCAAAAATATTCTTCCCGTCCACAGCCACAGCGCCTGCAAGCGGCGGCTGCAATCCCGCGAGCGTGCGCAGCAAAGTGGATTTGCCACAGCCATTAGGTCCGATAAGACACACCAACTCGCTGCCACGAAGTTGTAAATCCAAATGCTGCTGAACAGACACATTATGCCTTCTCTTTTTGTAACCTATTGAAAGCGAATGAGTTGAAAACATGTTTCTTCTTTTCTTTTGTTCTACAAAAATATAAAATTTTTATTCTATTCAAAAATTCCGAATTTATATTTCTTTTCACCTTTGACCGACTAAATAATAATTAACAATTTATAACTAACAATTTATATGTCAAAATTAACAATGGCAAATCTTTATTCTTTAATCTACTAAGTGATAATAATTTAATAACTTGTAAAAGTTTCAAAATTAGTTTTTGTCCACAGATTTAGATAACGCTGATTCCCAATTCACAGATTATTTTTTTTTATCTATTGAGACACAAAGCATTGCGTCTGTACATTATTGCTAATTGCTTAATTCCGTAAGGGCAAAACATATTTTGCCCCTACAATTCCTTCATTTATTCATTTATTAATTGCTATCTGCTTTCGTGTCTTCGCACTCTGTGCAGGAATGCAACATTTTTTTGTCCCTAAGGTTAATAGAATTAAAATAAAACTTTTAATAATTAGGTTTAATTGTTAATTGTTAATTGTTAATCGTTAATCGTTAATTGTTAATTGTTAATTGTTAATTTCTTTTGTAATGTGCTTATAATCTGCATTTTCCCATTTTTATTATTTGTAAAAAATGATTTTTGGGAGTTAAATTTCTTTTCTTTCATTTACAAATATCTTTGAATGCAAACGATTGAAACTGTATTTTTTATGTTTTTTAACACAAAGTAACTCGTATTTCTGAAAAAATTATTTACCTTTGTGCCTAAAATTTACCATTAACTTTCTAAAATAGCGGTGTTGTATAAAACACCCGATAATTTATTATTTAGCAACATTAAAACAAAGATGAATATTAAAGTAAATAAAGTGAATGAGGCAAACTGGCGGCAAATTAATGTCCGCTCAAATCTGCCCGAAAGTTTGAAAAAACTGGAAGAGATTGCATACAATTTTTGGTGGACGTGGAACAGCGACGCAAAAAACATGTTCCGACACATTGACCAGGAAGCGTGGTCTGAAGCATGCTCCAACCCCGTTCTTATGCTCAACCTGCTGACTTACGACAAGTTGGTAGCGCTGGGCAACGACAAGAATTTTCTGGCGAATGTTGATGTTATATATCAGCGTTTTACCGATTATATTAACCAGTCTTTTGATGCACAGAAGCCGTCTGTGGCTTATTTCAGCATGGAATATGGACTTTCGCACATCCTTAAAACCTATTCGGGTGGGCTGGGCGTACTTGCCGGCGACTATATAAAAGAAGCAAGCGATAGCCGCGTAGACCTCACAGCAGTAGGATTCCTGTACAGATATGGATATTTTACGCAAACATTGACCGTTGAGGGTCAGCAAATTGCGAACTACGAGGCACAAAATTTCAATAATTTGCCCATAAAACAGGTCAAAGAAGCAGACGGTCAGCCGATGGTGGTGGAAGTGCCTTATCAAAACAGAACGGTTTATGCGCACATCTGGCACGCGGCAGTTGGACGTGTAGATTTGTATCTGCTTGATACTGACAATGATATGAACAGCGAATACGACCGCTCAATTACGCACCAACTATATGGCGGCGACTGGGAAAACCGTCTGAAGCAGGAAATAATGCTGGGTATTGGCGGAATTTTGGCTCTGAAAAAACTTGGAATAGAAAAACAGGTTTATCATTGCAACGAAGGACATGCAGCGCTCATTAATGTACAAAGGCTTGTAGATTATATGAGCACAAATAATTTGACCTTCAACGAGGCGCTGCAAATTATTCGCGCGAGTTCGCTCTACACCGTGCATACGCCCGTACCTGCCGGACACGACTCCTTTACCGAAGATTTGTTCGGTAAATATCTTTACGATTATCCTAATAAACTGAAAATCACGTGGAACGAATTTATAGGTATGGGGCGCGTTAATCCCGACGACCACAACGAAAAGTTCAACATGAGTACTTTTGCCTGCAACACCTGTCAAGAGGTGAACGGCGTAAGTTGGTTGCACGGCAAAGTCTCGCAGCGAATGTTCGCGCCCATTTGGGAGGGCTATTTCCCCGAAGAACTGCATGTCAGTTACGTTACTAACGGCGTTCATCTGCCCACGTGGGCGTCTTCGGAGTGGAAAGCCGTTTACGAAAAATACATGGGCGACAAATACCTGTATGACCAGTCGAACGCCGAAGTGTGGAAATCAATTTACCATATTCCCGATACGGAAATTTGGAACACGCGCATGATAATGAAAAAGCGGCTCGTAGCCTTTATCAAAGAGCAGTTTCAAGATAACTGGCTGAAAAATCAGGGCGACCCTGCACGCATCGTTTCCATTGTAGAGGCAATTAACCCGGACGCGCTGATAGTAGGGTTCGGACGGCGTTTTGCCACTTACAAACGCGCTCACCTGCTTTTCACCGACTTGAATCGCCTCGAAAGAGTGGTGAATAATATTAACCGTCCGGTGCAGTTCCTGTTTACAGGGAAAGCGCATCCTGCCGACGGCGGCGGTCAAGGATTGATTAAAAGAATTATAGAGATTTCGCGGATGCCACAATTTTTAGGGAAAATAATTTTTCTCGAAAATTACGACATGCGGCTCGCCAAGCGTCTGATTTCGGGTGTTGATATATGGCTGAACACGCCGACACGCCCGCTCGAAGCATCGGGTACATCCGGCGAAAAAGCACAGATGAACGGCGTACTCAACTTCTCCGTTTTGGACGGCTGGTGGAAAGAGGGCTACGTGAAGGGCGCAGGATGGGCTGTTACAGATAAACGCACATACGAAAACATGGAATATCAAGACCAACTCGATGCGGCTACAATTTACAGCATGCTCGAAAATGAAATAATTCCACTCTATTTTGCCCGAAATGAGCAAGGCTTTTCGCCCGAATGGGTGCAATATATAAAAAATTCTTACGCATTGATAACCCCGCGTTTCACTATGAAACGAATGGTAGACGACTATATATCACGTTTTTACAACAAACTTGCAGCACGAAGCAAATCGCTGAAAACAAACAACTGCTCCAAAGCCAAAGAACTTGCGGCATGGAAAGAAAAGATTGCAGCAGGATGGGACAATATTGATGTGGTTGAAGTTTCGGTACCCGAAGGAATGCTCAACAATTCATCTGTGGGCGAAAACTATGTGATAAATGTTGTCATTGACACTAAAAATCTGAACGACAACGGGATAGGCATCGAAATGGTGATAACCGAAAAACTTCATAACAATGACATCAAACTTGCCGATGTAGAGGAACTCGAACTGGTGAAAACGGAAGGGTCAAAACTGTATTATTCAATTAATTACAGATTGAACGAAACCGGAACATTCAATTATGCGTTCCGAATGTTCCCCAAAAATGTCAATTTGCCACACCGACAGGATTTTTGTTATGTGCGCTGGCTGTAGAAACAGGTGAGTATTGAGAGATACGGCTAAATTTATTGAAAATTATATTTCACAACCAAAACAATGTCTGTATATCAAACTATTATACGCAATGTTTCGGCAGGCAAAAAAATGCTTGCCGCTTTGCTCGACCCCGATGTGTTTGCAGGCAACCGTTTATCTGCAATGATAGAGCATTTGCAGCACACTCCGCCCGATTTTGTGTTTGTAGGCGGAAGCACGTCAAGCGCTTCTATGGAGACATTGATTTGCGCTCTGAAAAATGCTCTCACGATTCCGGTAGCGCTATTTCCGGGCAATATTTCGCAGTTTGTACCCTCTGCTGACGCGCTGCTGAATATTTCGCTCGTTTCGGGGCGAAATGCAGAATATCTTATAGGTCAGCACATTGCAGTGTCAATGGCTATAAAAAGGGCGCGTATAGAAGTAATTCCCACCGCTTATATGCTTATTGAGGGCGGGCGCATCAGCACAACGGAATATGTGAGCAACACACGCTCCATCCCATCCGACCGTCCGGGTATTGCAGTGGCTACCGCACTGGCGGGCGAGCAATTGGGGATGCGTGTGGTCTATCTGGAGGCAGGTAGCGGTGCAAAAACTCCTGTCAGTGCGGAAATGATAAAAGCAGTGCGCACACAAATCGGGGTGCCGTTAATAGTTGGCGGGGGAATTTGTACCCCACAGCAATTACAAAATGCTTTTGGGGCAGGCGCTGATTTGGTTGTGGTCGGAAACGTTTTGGAAAAAGAGCCGCAAATGTTAGAAGCATTAAAAAAGATGACTGTTTAGTCATCTTTTTTTACGCTTAATGATTTACTTGCTGTTTTTCCTGTAATATTTTATAAATTTAGGAACAGTTTCTTCTATCGTTCCTGTAATCACATAATCGGCAATAGCATTTATTGGCGCATTAGCATCTGAATTTATGGAAATAATTATAGCGCTTTCCTGCATCCCTGCAATGTGCTGAATTTGTCCCGAAATGCCGCATGCGATGTACAGTTTAGGGCGCACGGTAATGCCCGTTTGGCCAATTTGCCGGTCGTGCTCGGCGAACCCTGCATCTACAGCCGCACGGCTCGCTCCTACTTCTGCGCCCAGCACGCTTGCCAAGTCGTACAGCAGGTTGAAATTTTCTGCCGACCCAACTCCATATCCGCCCGCTACAATAACAGGCGCAGCGCCCAGATTGATTTTTGACTTTTCGATGTGGCGTTCAATCACTTCGATGACAAAATCCGTGTCGGCAACGTATTCGGACACATCAAGTATGCGCGTTTGTCCGCTGTAGTTGGGGTCGCGAATTTCCCGCTTCATCACGCCTTCGCGAACAGTAGCCATCTGTGGGCGACAGTCGGGGTTCACTATTGTAGCCACGATATTGCCGCCAAAAGCGGGACGGATTTGATAGAGCAGACTCGCATGGATTTTGCCCGCTTTTTTGTCGTGGTACTCGCCAATTTCGAGCGAAGTACAGTCGGCAGTTAAGCCGCTGAACAAAGCCGAAGACACACGCGGACCCAAATCGCGCCCGATGGATGTTGCGCCCATCAAGGCTATTTGAGGCTTCTCTGCTTTAAAAAGATTTACCACGAGCGAAGTATGTGGCAACGAAGTGTAAGGTACAAGTCGCTTATCGTCAGCCAGATATAGCAAATCTACTCCGTATGGAAAAACCTGTTCGTCAATATGCGAGAGACCGTAACCGGCAGCGATTGCTTCCAGTTTAACCCCAAGCGTGTCGGCAAGAGCACGCCCTTTTGTTAGAAGTTCAAAACTTACATTGCTCACGATGCCATCTTCTATTTCAAGATGTACAATAACGTTATTCATTGATTTATAATTATTTACAACTATTTAATTTATAATTGTTTTTACTTTTATACGTTTAATACAAGTGTTTATTGTATCGTGCAAAAGTACTGATTTTTCCATAAAATACAATAAAATTTCAAAAATCATTTTCCTCTCACGGCACGAAGGGCGAAGGCACAAAGGCGCGAACAACTAAAAAATCCTTTCTCTCACAGCACGGACGGTAATTCCGCGCCGGCGAGGATAAAATTAACCGCAAGGGATGCAAGACTTGTCCCGCCAAAGCGGGAGGCTACAATATTCCATTAATAAATAATACTTTTTATCATTTTCTTTGTGCCCTCCCGCTTTGGCGGGACAAGTCTTGTGAATTTCTTTGTGCGCCTTGTGGTAAAAAATTAACCACAAAGGACACAAGATTTATCCCGCCAAAGCGGGAGGTTGCACAAAGTTCACAATATTTCATTAATAACTCTTTTTATTCCATTTTTAAATAATGCCGTTTCTGTCATATTTTTACTTTTTATGCCCTTTTCGGAGCGGTTAATTATTTATTCCCTGTTATTATCCAGCAATTTTTCAAGTTCCCGTTTCAACACTTCCTTTTCAGGTAGAAAAAGCTGGTATTTGCTTACAAACAGTTGATTTCCAATATTGTCCAATGCATATTCAACCATTATTCTGTCTTTGTACGCGCCCAAAACAATGCCGATTGGCTCATTGTCGGTTTCGATATTCACTTCCTTGCGAAAATAGTTGAGGTAAAGGTTCATTTGCCCAATGTCGCCGTGTTCTATTTCGCCGCGCTTGAGGTCAACCAGCACATAACATTTCAGCAGGATATTGTAAAATACCAAATCGACCGAAAACTGCCTGTTACCCACAGGAACGCGATATTGCCGTTTTACAAAAGCAAAGCCCTTGCCAAGTTCGAGCAGGAACGCTTCCAAATTCTGTATCAGTTTGTCTTCCAGTTCACTTTCCAAAAACCGTTCAGGCAACGGCATATCAAAAAAATCGAATACAAACGGCTCTTTCAAAATGTCTTCTGGCTTGTGAATTTCTGCGCCTTTTTCGGCAAGTGTCAGCACGCCCTTTTTGTCCTTGCTCAACGCCAAACGGTGAAAAAGCATACTATTCATCTGCCGTCTCAATTCGCGAACGCTCCAGTTTTCTTTTTCACATTGTTTGGTGTAAAAACTGATTTCCAAAGGATTGTCGGCTTTGAGGATTTGGACAAAATGACTCCACGATAATTTTGGAAATACACTATTTTCAGAAAGTCCAGACAGCGTCTGGATTTTTGAAAATTTCGTATAAAATATTCTGATATTGAATAGATTAGTGCGACTAAACCCTTTTCCGTATAACTGCGTAAGGTCTTTGCTCAATCTGTTCAGCAACTCATCGCCGTATTCTGCTTTTTCCGAACCGCCCTGCTCAAATTCTACAATATATTTCCCGATTTGCCAATAAGTTTGCACCAGCACATTATTGATTGCATAAGTGGCTTGCCTGCGCCCTTGCTGCAATATGCCGCCAATTTGTTCTACCAAACCTGCATATTAGCTACTGCTTTGCAAAACAGGTGATTCTACGTTTTTTATTATTTCTTTCATTGCTTTGACTTATTTGATCATTATGATTTTTCTGATTTTTTCCTTTACTTTTTCAATATCATTATCGGTCAAAAGCGTTATTAACTGTGAAACTTGACAGATAGCAATTTTTGGCGCTAAACGTTATATGTTGTACATAAACCTTCGACAATGATTGTGCCATAATTATTTGATATTTATATTGTGACAATATTGATTACGCCCCGTTGGGGCTTGTGTATTATGCGCGTTCTGTTCCGTAGGGCGTTGCCCTACGCTATTGATTGTACGGCTTTCAGCCGTTTGTCGTGTCGAATTATTGTTGCTCATTTTGTCTGAACTTTGATTTTAAAATAATTTATTTTAATTATTATATTTTTTAAAAATAAATACACGTTTTTCATAAAATATACTAATCGTTTAAAATTTGATAAGTAATCGTTTTATCATTGCTTTTACTATAATTTTATGAAATGGGCGAATAACAAAAAAGTAAACTTTCCCCAAAGCATTATGAAAATGGACAACCGTTATAATACTTATTTTCAACAGAT
>JAISWT010000050.1 GCA_031271005.1 Prevotellaceae bacterium
ACCTGCAATTTGTTCTCGCCCGTGTAAGCAAGTTCCGACAGTTTTACAGAATAAGGCGGTATCAGAAATGCGTTAATCCGGACGGGGTATTGCTGGGAAAAAACGCAGCCCGACAACAACGCAATCGCTATCGTTACCAAAAATCGCCTTAATTTATTTACATACATCTTTGCCTTTTGCTTTGGGGAAACCCTAAAAACTGCTTATTTGTCGTTGAACTTCACTTTGAAATTAATTAGCAGATAGCAATTACGAATTGATATTTATCAACTAAAAACTAAACTCTAAACTCTAATAACTGTTTAAAGCCCGCCTGAAATAATCTGATTTTTAGAAATCCCCTGATATTATTTTTATTTATTTTCAGGTTTATAATTTATTGAACTATCATTTTAAAAGTTCGTACTTCCTCGCTTGTCTGCAAAATAACAAGATAAACTCCCGCAGTTAGCGGATTGCTGAAAGGAACGCTGAAATATTTTGCAGCCGACTGATTTACAGCAGGATACGGCTCCTGCTGCATCATACTGACAACCCGAATCATTACCGGCGCATCTTCGTACAGTTCAACCGTTACTGTATATTGCCCGTTATTAGGGTTGGGCGCAACAGAAAACGCTTTTATGTTCGACAGCGTGTCCAACTTTTCGGGTATGCCATAAACATTATTTTCCACCACAACGGTTTTTGTAAAGGTTTTTGCACATTCTCCTTCGTAACCGCGCAAGCCGAAATCATAACTGCCTTCGTTTAAGAATATAAGTTCCAAATATTCCGGCGTTTCGCTCGCTATCAGAATGCTGTTGTCGGCAGGAATTACCCATTCAACCCTTTCGGGCGGCGTGGGCGAAGTGTTTACCAATACCACAGTGTCAAGCGTATAAGCGTAGGTTGTCAGCAAAAATTCAGGCGTTAAAACTGCTTCCGACTGACTGATTTCTACATAGTCGCTTGCTGCACAACCGTTTGAAGTTGTTATATTTAATATGTAAATACCGGCATCTTTTATTGTAAATATCGGCAAATTTGAAACTGTTTCGCCCGATTTTGTCCAGTTATACGCTGCTCCTTCATCATCAATGGTCATATCGTACATTATGCTGTCGCCCAAACATAATGTAACATCGCCGCCCAGTTCAAAACCGAACGGTTCGGGGTCTGTGAGCGTATATTCCTTATAAACAGAGCATTGATTAGCATCTGTAAAAGTGAGCGCGTATGTTCCTGCGCCAAGTCCTGTTATGTTTTCGCCTGCCATTCCATTTGACCAGACAAGCGAATAGGGCTGTTCGCCGCCTGAAACCTGAACATTGATTTTGCCGTTTTCAGCGCTTGTACAAAGCGGGTTTTCAACTGAAATATCTGTGATTTGCAAGCCGTCGGGCTGTTTGACCTCTACGCTGCCTTTGACGGCGCAGTTTGCCGAATCGCGCACAAACACAAAATACCTGCCTGCTGCAAGTCTGCTAACTGTCGGGATGGTGTCCATTGTGTTCCATTCGTATGTATAATCGCCGCGACCGCCGGTTGCATTTGCCGATACTTGCCCTGCAAAACCGTCATTGCATTGTACGTCTATTGCGCTCAAAGATACTTGAAGTTGCGCCGGAAAAGGCACAAACAGCGCTGCATCGGCTGTATTGTTATTAGCATCTGTAACAATTATTTTGTAAGTTCCTTCGGTTAAACCGGCAAGCAAAGTATCAGTTGCATTGGGAATGTTTTCGTAATTTGCGCCGTTGAGTCTTTGCCACTGATATGTATAAGAGCCAACTATTCCGCCCTGCGCTTTTACTTTGACAACAGCATCTTCTGCCTCATCGGGAATGTCATTTGCGTTGCGGTCGCTTTTGTATTCATATTCGTTGGCAATATTGCACGAAATACATTTTTCAAGCGAAATGTTTGCAACAAGCAGGTCAGGTTGATTTACCTCAAAGGAATATGCAATAATGCCGCAACTGTCCAAATTACTGGTAGCGCCGGCATAATTTTTATCTTTTACGGTTAAAAAATATGTGCCTTTGCCAATATTATTCAATAAAATGGTAAAAGGATTATTAACGGCATCGGTAATAATATCTGATGTGATAACTGTTCCTGTGGCAGTTCCTTTTCGCCATTCATAAAAATAAGAATTATCATCGTTTGGCGTTCCGCCCGTTACCCGAACCGAAATATAACCGTTTGTCAAGCCGAAGCCGGTCGGTTCTTTAATTTCTATTTCCGAAAGTCCTATTGCCGATGCAGGCTGCGTAATCTCAATATTCAGCGTTTTTTCATTGCCGTTTTCCTTTGCAATACAATCGTTTTGGTCTTTTACTTTAAATGAATAATTTCCGGCAGATAATCCTGAAATGGTTGCAGTTGTTCCTGAAAACGCAATCCAGGTTGCACCGCCGTCCATTGTACAGGAATAACCGCCTTTGCCGCCCCACGCCGTTAATGTTACGCTGCCGTCAGCGCCTTCGTAACAGTTTACCTCTGTGGAAGTTGCCGAAAATTCAACAGGCGTTGGGTTGCTAATGGTGAAAACCAATGTATGCGTTGCAGCATCTGTGTAAGAATTTTCACCATTCATATTGGCATAAAAATTAAGGCGATAAGTTCCTGCGGCAATACCTTTTATTTGTAAAACAAGATTTTCGCCTGCTCCGCTCAAAGTGTCTAATCCGTTAATTTCTACCGTATTACCCCATAATGTATCACTTAAAAGCGGAACAAATACTTCTCCCGCATACAGTTCTCTGTCGAAAGTAAGCGTAACGCTGCCGTCTGTGGTATCAAAACAGCGCGTTTGGGCAACAACGGAGTTGGTAATATGGGGCGCAGAGGCGACAATGGTTAAAAAGAAGCCTCCTTGCGATATTGATAAATAAGTTCCGTTTTCATAACAGGAAACGGCTCTGAAATACACTTTTTTACCAACATTTTGGATGAAATCTGTTGGATACAAATCTTTTGCAGATAGATTTAAAATATTGGAACTGTACAAAT
>JAISWT010000082.1 GCA_031271005.1 Prevotellaceae bacterium
CGGACAAGCGAAAACGCGGCAAGCGCCGCCCTGTGGAACAGCGCCGCCCGTACCGGTAAAACGCTGGAAATATCCGGCGCCGACGTTTACCGCAAAGCGGTATTCAATTGCGAAGTAAAGTTTTAACATAATTCTCAATTCTCAATTCTCAATTAAAAAACTAACAACTAAACTCTAATAACTAATAACTATTTCAGTCCTTTGGCAATCGCCTCAGCCATTTTGTCCAGCCCTTCGGCAAGTTTGTTGCCGAGCATCATTTTTATCATCGGCGGCAAATCGGCATCCATAACGAGCGCTATTTCAGACGTTGCAGGCGACGTTTCTTTTATATTGAGTTGCAAGTCGGCATCGTTCAAGACGCTTTGGAGCGTAAAGGCGATTTTTTCGTTTGGTATACGCTCGGCAATGCGCAGCGTGATTTTGCCTGCCATTGCCGCAGAGAACGAAAGTTCGTTTTCGCTCAGGCTGAAATCTTGAACCTGACCGCTTTCGGTTATTTTTTCACGCATTTTTTCCAATTTTGTCAAATCGGAAAAGGCGGCAAAAACTTCCGCGCTACTTTTATCAACCGGCTTAAAGTTACTTTGGTATGTTGTCATTTTTTTACAATATTTATTTGCTTCTGCAATGTTGTTATTTTCCCCATGTTTCGGGCTGCTCGCGCCATCTGTTTAATATATCTATTTGATTTTCTGAAATATACTTCTGTTCCAATGCTTCGGCAACTATTGCGTTGTAGTTGCAAAGAGTTGTCAGATTTATTTTTGCCGCTGCAAATTTTTCGGCTGCCTTCGGGAAGCCGTAAGTGAAAACAGCCAACATTCCCAGCGCCTGCGCGCCTGCGCTTTGCAAGGCTTCAACGGCTTTGAGGCTGCTGCTGCCGGTAGATATAAGGTCTTCTATTACAACAACTTTCTGTTTGCGCTTCAGATAACCTTCCACCAGATTTTCCAATCCGTGGTCTTTGGGCGCAGAGCGCACGTATACAAAAGGCAGGTTAAGATGGTCGGCTACGAGTGCGCCAATGGCTATTGCGCCTGTAGCAACGCCTGCAATACACTCTGCTTGAGGATATTGCTCTTTTATCAAACGCACAAATTCGTTTTTAATAAATGTTCTCACGTCGGGATAAGAGAGAGTTTTGCGGTTGTCGCAATAAATGGGCGACAGCCAGCCCGAAGCCCAGGTAAATGGTTCTTCCACCTGCAATTTCACCGCTTGAATGTTCAAAAGATGTGTTGCGACAGCTTTTTCTAAAATATTCATTTATATTTAGTTATTAGAGTTTAGAGTTTAGAGTTTAGTTATTAGAGTTTAGAGTTTAGAGTTTAGAGTTTAGTTTTCAGAAATTGCTAATTGCTAATTGCTAATTGATTAAAGTTCGTAATTCTCAATTCTCAATTAACCACTAACCACTAACCATTAACCACTATTTAAAGTTCCTGCATTTCCACCATTTTTTTGAATCGTGGAGACGTTTTTTGCAGGTCTTTAAACGACCCGCTTCCTGTAATTACGCCATTATCTATCAGATAGACTATATCCACATTTTTAATTGTAGAAAGGCGATGTGCAATGATTATCATTGTAAATTTTCCTTGCAAGAGGTCAATATTTTCTTTGATGCTGGCTTCGGTTTCAGAGTCGAGCGCCGATGTTGCCTCGTCCATAATCAGCAGTTCCACGTCTTTAAACAGTTCGCGGGCTATTGATATGCGCTGCTTTTGCCCTCCCGAAATGAGTATTCCGCTATGTCCCAAGGTGGCGTCTTCAACTTTGGGCAGCCCTTTTACAAACTCTTCCATAGACACCATATCGAGCACGCGCCAGAATTTTTCGAGCGTTTCCGGCGTTTTTTCTGCCCAAAAAGTTACGTTATTAAATATTGTGTCGTTCAAAATGACCGGCTCCTGAGTTATATAGCCAATTTTTGCGCGGTAAGCCTCCAGCTTTGTCTGATATATATTTTTACTGTCTGTAAAAACTGTGCCTCCATGCGGTATCTGCAAGCCGCATACAACGTTTGCAAGCGTAGTTTTACCGGCGCCGCTTTCGCCTACAAAAGCCACTGATGATTTATTTGGGATATAAATATTTATATTGTTCAGTACAATTTTTTCGCCAAACTGTACGCGCAAATCTTTAATTTCTATATCATTAATATTTTCAATGCGAGCGTCAAAATCAGGCTCTTTACAGTTCGCAAACTCTCCGCTCATTTCTTCTACCGCGTCTATTGAGGCGCTTTGTCCAACAAACATGTTCCACGCCGTTTGGATACGCACGAGGGAATTCAAAGAGCGATAGAACATTAGTAAAGCCACCATCATTGCGGTAAAGGTGTCGCCAAACATATAGACCTGCGCTATAGTAACCGCTGCAATTACCATAATAACAATCGGCTCTTTTGCGTTGGCTACAATGGCGTTCAAGCGTGCCATTTTGAAAGCATATTGCTGATTGAGAACGATATTATTTACAAGCCGTCTGACGAAAATTTTGAAATAGTCGGTTGCTTTAAGATATTTGAAGTTCTGAATGGACTGGATAAGGTCGTTATTGATACTAAAACCTACTCTTACAATTTTTCGCGAATATTCTTTTGTAATCCTGTTTATGTAATTAAAGAAAAAGTTGGAAAAATATGCGCCCACAAGCACCATAACGGCAAATTTCCAGTTCGCTTTAAAGGCGATAGCCATATAGGCGAACACCATAACTCCCTCTTGAAACATGTTAAAATAGGTAGTCATTGAATTAATCACTTCGTTTGCCTGCCCAATAAGGACGCTTTGAATACGCCCTGCCTCAAGTTTTGTATAGCCCTCGTAACTTATGCCTGCAAATTTTTGCACCATAGACGTTTGCATTTTCAGAGCCGCCTTTTGCCGCAGGCGCGTAAAATATATTGAACGAATATAACTGGCAAGTCCTTTGAAAGTAAAGAGCAGCACCATGATAATCAACCCGTTCAACAATGTAAGCGGAAGCCCTATCCATTTAAAAAAATCAAGAATGAATGACAGCCCTCCCATTGATTCTCGCGCTGCCTCGTCGCCGGAGGCAACCTGCAAAATCGGCACAAACATAGTCAGTCCAAAACCATCAAGTAGCCCTATCACCAAATTAAGAAACAAGTATATGTAAACGTGCTTCCCAATTATTTTGTAAAAATAAGCGAAATAACCTAAAGAAAATTTTTTACCCGATTTTGACTTGGATGCTTTTTTAGACATTTTTTTTCAAATTTTTTTTATAAACAACACACTTGTGTTGGGCTGCAAAAGTACAATTTATTTTTCTGTTTTTAAAATTATTCTTAATTTTGCCCTTTAAAATGCTGTTAAAGTAAAACCGTACAAATTTTGCTGTTAAATTATTAAAATAAAAAAATGAAATGGTTAATACCTGCGCCAAAAGTAATTAAACCAATAGATGTCAAAACCAAAATAATGTTGCGTGCTTCGTGGGTAAGCGCTGTGGGCAATGTGCTGCTATCGGCGCTGAAACTTGCAGTTGGCTTTATCACAGGCAGTTTGGCGGTCATTGGCGATGGCATCGACTCGGCAACTGACGTTCTGGTGTCGGTAGTAATGGTATACACCGCAGGTATTGTAAGCCGTCCGCCCGACAGCAAACACGTTTACGGCTACGAAAAAGCCGAAGGTATAGCCTCTAAAATCCTGTCGTTTGTAATTTTCTATGCAGGAATGCAGATGCTTGTCAGTTCCATACAATCTACTTTTGCGAGCCATACACGTTCGATACCCGAAATCTGGGCGATTTATGTAACCGTTATTTCTATTTTCGGCAAACTTGCGCTGTCGTTTTTTCAATTCCGCGAAGGCAAACGCATTAACAGTCAGATGCTTATAGCCAATGCGAAAAACATGCGCAGCGATGTTCTGATTTCAGTCGGCGTGCTCGTAGGGCTGTTCTTTACTTTCGTTTTGAATAAACCTGTATTGGATTCCATTACGGGCATTATTATAAGTCTGTTTATCCTGAAAACATCGGTTTCAATTTTTCTCGATTCTAATGCCGAATTAATGGACAGCGTAGCCGACACAGCGGTGTACGACTTTGTTTTTGACGCTGTAGATGCTACCGAAGGCGCGTGTAATCCGCACCGCGTCCGTATTCGCACAAAAGGTGGAATGTATCTGATAAGTTTGGATATTGAGGCAGACGGTAACTGCTCGCTGTACGAAGCGCACAAAATTGCAAGCCAAACGGAGGAAAACATACGGCAAAGGCTTGAAAATGTGTATGATATACGCATTCACGTAGAACCTGCCGGAACAGTGCATACTGACGAAAAATTTGGAGTAGAAAGGAAAAGGGTGTAGAATATAGAATATAGAGTATAGAACATAGAACATAGATTATAGATTATAGATTATAGATTATAGATTATAGATTATAGATTATAGATTATAGATTATAGATTATAGATTATAGATTATAGAGTGTAGAGTGTAGAGTATAGGGTATTGTTAATTATCAATTATCAATTATCAATTATGAGAAATATTTTGTCTGTATTAATTTTAATTTTTTTGTTAAAATTTTCTGTCTCCTGTAGAAAGGAGATAGAACTCGATTTGCGCACAGCCGCGCCTGTGCTTGTGGTGGAAGCCGAGATAGTTGAGGAGGGATTTGCCCGCGTTAAACTGTCGGAAACGAGCGGATTCTACTCCTCAAACCTGTTCCCGTCTATTATTGGCGCAGAGGTTTCGCTTGCAAGCAGTCGCGGCGAAACGGAGCAGTTACACATGAACAGCAAACGCGAATTTAAGTCGAGCACAATTACAGGCAAATCAAACACAACTTATTATCTTACAATTAATTATAAGGACAAAATTTACAACGCCCAATCTACGCTCTATCCTGCTGTTACTCTCGATTCAGTTGTGGCAAAGTCCGTAAATCCAAAAATGGCGCCTGTTTTTATAGCCTACTGGCAAGACCCGCCGGGCAAAGAGATTGATTATTACCGTCTCCGTATCTATGTGAACGATAGCCTTGAGGTCAAACAGAACTTTGCAGGCTCGGCTGATATATATGACGGCGAATACATTTCTACGCTTTTTATGATTGCAGAAGTTAATTACAACAACGAAAAAATTTATCTCCCCGGCGACTCTATCCGCTTCGATTTGCTCACTATCGACCGTGAGGCGGGCAAATTTTTCTCCTTCCTGAACAGTAACACCAAAACAAATCCTCCAAGCAACATCACAGGGGGCGCGTTAGGCTACTTTTGCGCATATTCGGTGAGTTCGCAATATGCCGAAGCGCCCTATTGGGAAACTAATGATTAGTGGTTAGTGGTTAGTGGAGAATTGAGAATTGAGAATTGAGAATTGAATAGAGTTAGGTATAGTTAGGCGTTGAATTAGCAATTAGCAATTAGCAATTAACCACTAATCACTAACCACTAACCACTGATTAGTCATTTTTTGTTGTGCCGGTGTCCTGCATTTTGCATTAACTGTTTCTTGAAGGTGCGTTCTGCCATGTAAAAGTTAAAAAGTTTTTCGGGAGATAAAATCTTTTTCAACTTCTCGTGATACTCTTTAAGTAAAATGCCCTGTTTTATTTCGTTGTACACGTAAAGGTCGTTGATTTCTGCGAAATTAACATTCTCAGATTTAGATTGGTTATCTTTCACCTTCCGCACTGCGTCAAGCGAGTTCTTAATAAGTTTAAACATCGCACTTTCGTGTTCCATAAAAAACGGATAAATCACGCGCTTCTCCTCGTCTGTAAGTTGGGCTTTGACGCTGATTTCCTGCCATTTACGGTTAGTCATATCTTCAAAAGAAGGCGGTTTGTTCTGCGAAGTTGCACTTTGGACAAAAGCAAAAACGGCTATTAATAGAAGTAAATTTCTTGATTTCATACACAAATAAATTTCTTTAATTTTTTCTGTTTTGACAAAAGTAAGGAAAAAAGGTTTAAAAGGTGCGCCTCCTGCTTGTCAGTTTTTTGATGTTACATAATTGAAAAAATCTTAATAGTGGTTAGTGGTTAGTTGAGAATTGAGAATTGAGAATTGAATAGAGTTAGGTATAGTTAGGCGTTGAATTAGCAATTAGCAATTAACCACTAACCACTGACCACTAACCACTGACCACTAACCACTGACCACTAACTGTTAATTGTATTTTCTGAGAGTGGAATATCTTTCTATGGTTCTTCGTCTTCGTAGCAATCATTATTGGGGCAAATTGACTCAATATCACCGGTTGCAAAATTATAAGACAGAGTAAGAAGTTCTATTCTTGGGCTTTCGTATTTTTTATTATTTATTGTTCCTTTTTTCATTTTTATTTTCCCTTTCGCTTTAAAATTAAAATTAAAATTGCAAGTTAAAAATTTCGAGTTTCGAGTTGTCCTTACAGGCTTGACCAGCAAGGGCAACTCGAAACTTTCAATTCTTCAATCTATTTCACTATTACTTTTTGTACATTGCCATTGGCTTTTACAAAGTAGGCGCCGGCTGGCAAAATATCGGTAACGTAGTGAGTCTCATTAACGTTATCGGTTGTGAAAATTGCTTTTCCGTCAATAGAATAGATTGCAACGCTGCCAATGATTTTGCTCGAAACGATGTTTATTTGGCTGTCGACACTATATGCATAGACGTTTGCAGCATTGTTTTGAGCATCGGTTGGGACACGATTGATTGCAATTGCAAAGCGGTCGGCAGCGCTACCCGTAATGGTGGTTGGATATTCCACACTTGCCAATCCGCTAAGATTAATAATTTGACCTGTGATATTATTGTCAATCAATTCAATTGTGCAACTGAAAGTGTCCATTCCTGTAAATGTGAGTGTTGCATCTCCATTGTAGGTTGTAAACACTACAAGCGGAATTTCGATTGATTCTTCTTGATTAAGTGCATACAATGCAATGTCGTTACCTTCTTTCACGGTATAAAGTTGAATTACTTCACATTCGTCGGCAGCAAACTGTTCCCAATCGTAAGTGGCATTGCCCTCTATATATGTCCAATAAGTATCGCCATTGTCGTTTGTTGAGGTAATTTTCATCAAAGGCGAACTTGTCAGAGCGGGCGCCGGCGATGCTGTCGGTTCAATGAAATCAACCGTATTGCTACTGCCGATAGTATTTCCTGCGCCTACACCTACTATGCGTGCTTCAAATGGTTGAAGCGCTTCTACTTTTGCCGGGAATGTTTTGCCTGCTGCATTGGTGGTGTAGAACGAAAGGGCGTAACTATCAATAGAGATATTGGTTATTGACAATAATTTATTATACGGGTTTCCTGCAACGGTATATTTACCTGTCGAGAGCGCGGGCGAATTAACCGCGCCTGTTACGGCGCAATCGTCAAATGAAAGCGCTGTTGGCGTTCCGTTTGCAGAGTAAGCAAAACCTTGTCCTGCCTCGAAATATGTTGGCGCTGCTACCCATTTGTATTTGCCGTTGGTTGGGGCATTGTCCAAAATTCTGAATGCCACTTGTGGGTCATTAGACGGGTATTTCAAATCGCTTTTTTCAAATGTAGCAAGCGGAACGGTTGCCAATGTCCATTGCATATCGGCGGCATCGGTAAAATTGTGGGTTAATGGTTCGCAAGTCGAAGTCGGGAACAACTGTATCGGTGCATAGCTTTTGTTTCTTTGTGCTAACTCTTCGCTGTTGTCATATATTTCTGATGGCGAACGTAATATACCAACGGGTTGAGGATTAATTTTGCGCACCTTGGCGATTGCAAAGAAGGTAGTTGCTTCTTCTACATTCGGAATTTGGAACGAAACGCTTTTCTGTTTATTTATCAGCATGCCGTTGCCGTTGTCGCCATAGAAGTCCGATGCGGGGAACATTTGCAAGGTCGTGCCTTGCGCCAATGTTTCGCCGAGCAAATCCTCGTACACGCCCACTGCCACCTGATGTTGCGAGGTGAGCGGCGATTCGGAGTTGTTTATTACATCTACCACCGCCATATTGCTTGTTTCGCCGTTATTGAGCGAAACAAGGCTGACATTGATTTGATATTGTGTCAAGTCCATTTTGCCGCTGATATTGTGCGTAGTACCGTCAGCAAATGTGCCGACTATGCTGTACGACGCCGAGTCCGCTTCTGTTGCGCCTTCGGGCATGGTGTAAACGCCGTTTGCCACTGTTTCGTAGCCGGGCAGTATGGACAGGGCGTGCTGTGTATCTACGCCGCCAATCGTTACTGTTAGCGCCGTGAGCGGCTGCATGCCGTTGTTTTGCACATAGAAATCAATATCCAATTCCTTGCCTGCTTTCAGGTTGGCTGGATTGTATTCTTCGTAAATGCAGGCGATTTTGTTTTCAAAAGTCGCGCTGCCTTCGATGATTATCGCGCCGAAATCGACATTAGAAACCGTTGCGGCTGTCTTGAGCATATTGCCCGATTTGTAAACATCGTAATCGGTAATCATTTGCGTAGAGTCGGCTTCCACAGAAAGAACAGTTGTAGGAGCGGAAGCGTATATAACCCCGTCCTGCACGCCGAACTTCGATGCTACGAGGTTGTGCTTCATTGTACCTTCGCCTTCGATGCGGGCGGCATTGTATACAACCGCCAAGTCGCTGATAGAATTTGCATTCGGTGTGGCGGCAAGTTTGAACCCGAAGGCTACCTTCTCTTCCATTCCGGCGAAGCCGAAAGGCAGGTTATGAAGCAGTTGCCCGCCTCGCGAAACAGGCATCAGGTAAATATCCGAAGCAGAAACGGTGTCGTTCAGTTGCTTTTCGCCTACAAAACTGACATAGTAATTGCTGCCTGCGGCTTTGATTTGCGGATGCCGTCCTTTCATACCGGTTTCATTGAAGGTAACGACATTATCCTTGTCCACAGAAATCAGTCGGATACGGCTGATGGCATCCATCTGTTGCGGGTTGTCGGCATTGACAACCTGTTCGAGGCGCGTGGCGGCTATCACCACCGAGTCGCCGTCAATCGCCGCCACATAGTCGCCAATAAGGTCGGCGTTTGCTAAATAGACAGGCAGTTGCCATGCCGCATCTTTGTAGCGCGAGAGATACAGACCGCCGGACACTTTCACTCCGGTGTCGTCGGCTTTGGCAATGCCGCTACGCCATACCACCGCTGCCGTCTGTCCGTCTGACGAAATTGCCGTTTTGGGCTGCATATCGGTTGGCTCGGTTTCCACGTCAATGGATACGTCCGAAATTTTGGTGGTTGTCCAACTGCCCGCGCCGGTTTTCACTGCTGCGTAAATATCAGAATTGGCTGCTTGCGTTTTGATGTAAGTGTTTTCCGATACGTTCTCCGAAATCGGGCGGATGCTGTCTGCCAATTGTTCGTATGCAACTACCGAAACATTATTTGTTGCCGAATGTGCTGCATCGAAACCGAAGGCGGGTAAAATGGCTGTCGGTATCAAATCTGTCTGACTGCCGGAACTGTAAATCATAATACGGTCATCATTGTCTATCTGCGGGTCTTTCAAATTATTGAACAGCAAAGAGTTTCCATCGCTCATATACATAGGATTGGCGTTGCTTGCCACGTCGGTGATAATACCGCCGGGCAACTGTGCCGCGCTACGCTGATAAACCGATTTTAGCGAGCGCAATGCGGGCGATTTATACGGATTGTTGCTGTTGTTAGGATAATACCACGTTTTTTCTGCGTCGAAAACTTTCCATTCTTTTCCCCACGACCAGAACAGGAAGTGTGCTTTGGCAAAAGCGTACATATATGCATGAACGTTGAAGTATCCGCCTGCCTGTGTATATCGCGAGTCGCTTGGAGGCAAATAAGGTCTGAAAATCACCTTGTTTCTGTTTTCAAAGCCGCCGCCCGCATACACACCTACTTTTGCGCTGGCAATGTAGAGGTCAATGCCTCCGCTGGCTTCAGCGTACACATCGAGGCTGAGTTTGCTTTCGAGCCACATATCGAATTTCGCCATATTAATTGCCCGCGCCAAATCGCTGTCTTCGGGTTTACTAATGCCCATCCCGAAAGATGCCAACCCGCTGATTTGTGTCTTAACGCGCACAAATCCGCCGTTAATCCACACGCCTGCACCGCCCGAAATCTCGGCAAACAAGCCGCCTTCGTTCAAACCCCAGTTGTAAGAGCCTGTGGAGGAATTCATCTCGCCGTAGCCTTCAATATAACCCTTGATGCCGCCGAAAATATTAACATTTTGTGTGAAATTTCGCATTTTGCTTTGACTTTTGGACTTTTGCACTACACTTTTGATAGATTCTATTGCCTTGGTCATCTCGTCTATGCGTGCCATATAGCCGCCCGCCATATTGATTTGACCGACAATGGGCAAATCGTTAACAAAGTTGTGCGCCATAACACCCATAATGTACATGCGGTTGCCTTCGTAGCGCGTTTCGATAGAGAAAGGCAGGGGGTCGGGCAGGTCGAAACTGATGCCTTTGATGCCGTCCATCGCCTTATTCATATTGCCTACATCGCCGAACCCGTCTTTATCGAACTTGCCGGGCGAAAACTGTTGGATTACCTGCGACTTCACTTCAGTCGAGATGTTTGTGGCTACCTCCTGCGCATTCCAGTCGGAATTATTTCTTATGCCCGGAATTTTGGTAACTACCGTGCCTGTGTTAGTATAATATATTTCAGGATAATAAATTAATTGCGGAGCAAAGAAACTGCTGCTGTTCTCCAAACTTATGTTGTCATATTGCAACACTGCATAGTCGTTTTCGAACCCGAAATCGGACAAATTGTGGAAAGTGGAAGGGTTGTCAATCGTACTGTTCATAATTCCATTGGAATCAAAGCCGGAATTTACAGGTCGAGGCGAAATTTGCATAGCGTTTTTCCCGTTTCGAAGTTTCAGATTGTTCAAATTCCAATCATTTTGCACAACAATACCTGCCTCTATAATTATGCTAACCGGTTTTAAAATACTGTGAATTGAGTTCAAACCGTTTTTAGATAAATCGGTGTAAGAATAATGATAATAGTTTGTCGCATCCATTATTCCACCACCCTTTGTCCCAACGCGGCTGCTAAAATACTTTGCCTTATTAGAGGCGGGTCGTAAGGGGATAATGGTATTACGGTCTGAAACTATGTTGGCATCAACCATTACAGGCGTATATCCGTCTGCTACTACTTCCAATAGCATATATGTACCGGTAAGACCATCAATTGGAACAGAAAATGTTCCGTCTGCATTAGCGTACACAGTGGCGGCTGTTTGGGAGCCGCTAAGGTCAAGGCGACGCGAACGTCCTCTAATGTAATTGACATGCAAATTTTTGTTGGCTGCTATCGGCTGACCTGTTTCCACATCAATCACTTTCATGGGCAGGTCGCTGATGGAATACAGGCAGTCGTTGCGGTAATAACGGCTTTGGGTATATAGTCCGTATCCGGTTTCAAACGATGCCGTTTTTGGCATGTAATAATCTAAGGGCTTCAAATTGGCGCTTCCCTTAATCTGCCCTTGCATAAAACTTACATCGCCGATTATTCCTTTAGGTTCATACAAGATATAACATGGTTCAAATGATTGCTGTGCAACCATGGTTACGGCTGTGTCCACTTGTACGCTGTCGCCTCTCATATAAGAAAGGGTAACAGGCGCAGACGGATTTAGAAAAGTAGTCATAAATGCGCTTGCCGACTTACTCCTGTTGTGCCAAAAATTCATTGAATAGAACGCGCCTGCAATGCTGTCGGCATGAATCGGATAGGTCTGTTGCCACTTCATTTTCGGATAGCGGACAGTTATGCTGTAATCAGCGTCCTTGTTGCATGGCACACTCACCATTGTTTGCGTTTGGCGAGGGTCGTTCCAAATGGTGTCGTTGGTTTCTGTTCCGCTAACTCCCACATGCATTTCACCCCATATATTTTCTATTTCAGGAGTGTTGTACAGCGTACGGACATTGCTATGCTGCTCATCAAAGTAAGCATTGAATGCGGCGTAGTTGTGCGTGTTGGTATTGGCATCATTGAGCAATGACAGCATTTGCGATAACTGCAATCCATTTTCTTCCCACTCGTTCATCGGGTGGCTTTCCCGGGCATAACCATTGTAGTATAACACCTTGCTATTTGGCTCGTCGATGTCGCCTGTATAGGTATCCAGGGGGCGGTATTCGTTAATTGTCATGGTGCGGTTGGCGATATTTCCACCATACAAACGACAGGCAAAATATTCCATACCGCTTGTTCCCTCGCCGGTGGGTGCAGGCATCACATATTTTAATGTGAGCGTGGCGTTGTACCAGCCGCCTTCGTCTGTCAGTGTCAGTCCTTCGGGCAGGTTGCTTATGTCGGTGTATTGGTCGGTACGATAGGTATATTCTGTCCAGGGTAAATCGTACTGGCTATTTGTAAAATCGCTGTAATAACTGTTGTACCATATTCCATAATCAAGTTGAAAACCGCCAATGTTCGGATAGAAAGGATTATAAACAGGAACCGGACTTTTATATTTATCTAAATACTTGATCTCATATTTGAATGAAACTGAATCGCCCGGCTGTATCAATCCGCCGGGCATGGTTTCTTCCACAATACGTATAACCGGTTGAAAGGGTTTTTCCAAATGCATCAAAAAGGTGTCTGTAAGAACAGTAGTCATTACATAGTCCCCAATTGTCTGCTTCAGCGGCATAGACATAACCAGTTTGTAAGGCGGTGCGACTATTTTGTCACCCATACCCAAACTTGTTGAATCCACCATAGTGGGTAGTCTCGGGAAAGTGATTTCATCGAAAGGCAATGGGTATTTCAGCGCAACAAAACCCCATCCGTCTCCGTCAATCATTTCGGACGTTACCTCAAAAGCGTCTTTGTATGAATGATATTTTGCCGAATCGGAATGAATAAATTCGGTTTCCACTTCGCCGTCTATATGCCATGAATTGTCCTTCAAATTATGGTCGAGACTAAAATAGGTATCATAATACATTGACTCGTCATAAGGTCTCTGACCAAAAATACGGATATATGGCGTTGGTCCCATCACATAAATATCGAAAGACCGTACGAGTAGCGCATCATTGGCTGGCAAGCCGTTTTCTGTACGATACGCCACCTCATCGCTGATAAAAGTGAGTGTAACTTTGCCGTGCCGGCGGGCAACAAGCGTGCCGTCAGCCAAAACGGTAGCAATGGCATCATCGCTGCTTGTCCAAACGCCGCTGTGGAAAGTGGCGTTGGTATTAACTGTATGCAGCAGTTTTACTTTCTTCACCACATTATATATAGGGGCGCCCCATTCGTCATCACCTAAATATTCATAATCGGCATAATTGGGGTCGATATCGAAATCAAGCGCAACGCGGTTTTCGGCGGGCATCGTAAAATCGAGGGACGTAAGCTCTGCGAAAGGTGCGGTGGCGGTTGTTACCGTAAAAGTAGTGTATGCGCCATAAGGATAATACGATTTGTCGGGTAAAAACGTTGGGTCGTTGTTCTTTTTGCGATAATACACTTCGGCAGCAACTGTGGTAGCATTGCCGGTGGTATTTGCGGCTTTAGCAACAATGGTCAACGTGTTGTTCGCCGCATTAAACGAAAATGTGCCGTGGTTTATAAAGGTCTGTCCGCCGTCGAGCGTCAGGTCAATCATATCGAGCCAAGCCGCGCCGTATATCTTTTGCAGCAGGCGGCTGTTCGGTATGGAGATGGTTAGCGTTAGTGTTTCGCCAATGTCGTAGGATGATTTGTCGGCAGCAACAGTACCGAAACGCGGCGGAATGTCCATATAATGATAACCGCCCTGTATTACTAACAGAAACGGCGGGTTATATTCATTACCACCGTAAATGGTTGTGTCTTTACTGCCATCTGCATAATGCACGCCGATAACCGTATCGGCACGTTGTGTGAATACGGCAGGGAGCCGTCCTTCATATTCCTCGGAATAATATTGCGTTAGCACAGCCTCTTCCGTCATTTTGTAGAGAAAAAAAGGTTTTGCCGTTTGTTCGCCTAATTCCTGTTCAGCGCTTAGGTAAAGCGTTTGGTTGACGGCTGTTGCGGCATCGTCACCCGAAACAGCTTGCGCCGCGTGGTCGATATATTTCCTGTCGATGCGCAGGCGCGTATCGTTTTGTATGGTCAAATCGGCTTTGTCTCTATAATCAAAGGAAAAAACTCCGTAACTTCCGATGTCCGATTGTGTAAAGTCCACCGAATTGAAATATTCGTTCGGCGTATTCGCCGGAGCGGGCGTTGCCGTATTTGTCCATACCAATTTCAGCACGGGATATTGCGCATTGGTGCGGTTGCCGTTACCGAAAAGCAGATAGAAATAACCCTTTGCTCCACGCAAGTTTTCGCCAAAAAAATCCATGTCAGGGGTGATTTTAATGGTTTTAGTCGTTTCGCCTGCGGCAAATTCGAGTGAAGCGCCGAAATTGTCTTCGTATCCGGTACTCGTAAACTTAAACTCGTTGTCATAAGTGGTAAACGGCAGGCTCACCGAGTAGTTTGCCTCTACACCATTCGGGCGATTGAAGACAACTTGATACTCTTGACCAAAAACGTAATTGCCCATATCAATTACATACATATCGGGATTGTCGGCGCTCTCCGCTCCACCCTGAAATGTGATAAGGTCGCCCGCTATCGGCAGCGCTTGTGCCGTTGCCTTTGGGCAAAGCCACAGGCAAGGGGAAAATGCCAGAAGCAACAGAAGAAATTTCTGTGCCCTGCATCGCTTAAAAAAGTTTTTTTGTCCATAATAATAATTTAAATTAGAGGATTATTAATAATATTTTCTATTGACTGTTTTGATAATTGATTTACAACGCTGCAAAAACCGAAAGCCAAAATCATTTCCGAAAAAGCGCGGGTAAAAATGGGCTTTTCAGTTTGAGCGCCGAGTATTTCAGCCTTGTATGTTTCGCCTTGCCGGAAAATACCGACCTTTATCTTGCAGAAATTATTTACGCTTTTGCAGTACATCAGTTGTTATTTTTTTTGTAAAGGTAAAATACATACAAAAAACAATTGTACCGATTTGGGGAAACTTTGTACCGATTCTGTAATTTATTGAAAATGAGAGGGATATGCAGGTTCTTTTTTGATTTTTCGTCAAAAAAGTTTGCTGTCTGATTTTATTTTTGCACTAATTTTGCCCAATAAAATTGAGAGTTGAGAATTGAGAATTGAGAAAATGTTTAGCGGACAGCAAAAATAAATAATTATAGGATTAAAGAAAGAAACGTGTCAAAATCAGGAATTATACGAAAACAGATTATTATGCACTCTTATTATATAAAAAAAGCAGAAAGAAAAAAGATTTTTTTCTCTTTTCTTTCTGCCAAATAGTTTTTAAATATCAAAATGTATATCTAATTCCCCATAAGTGTCGAAAACTGAAAACCATGTCTTCAAAAAGGCAAGAAGGAGCAATCTCTACTACAAACGATAGTTTTTTGAATGATTGCAACGGATATACCTCTAATTGAACTGGAACTGCAATACCCCAATCTGATATCTGAGCACTTGTAGGATACAAACCTACCCCTAATCCCAATGATAATCTATGATAATCATGTTTTGTAAAATTATAAAAGCCATTAATTTCGGCTCCTAAATTATCAACATTTTCATTGAGGAACAATTTCAATTCTCCTGTGATTTTTTTATCTTTACTCGTGTTAATCCCAAGCGCATAAATGGAATATGAAGTAATGCTAATTTGAGAATAACCAAAGGAAGAGAGTGAAACACACAAGATAAGAACAACTAATTTCTGAAATTTCATACACATGTTATTGTAAATTTAACCAAAAATAGAAATATCCATTTCCTGTTGGGTCATACCGTTTAGGACAAGCATCTCGGTAACTAACATTTGTTTATTATTTTTTCCCAGCTCATATATGCTGTCATTTTTTTCGCAAGCATTGAAAAATAATGCTATAAGTGCAATTAGACTATATGTTTTTATGTATTTCATATTATTTTTATATTTTTAAATTAATTATTATTGTTTTTTCTATAGTTTTCAAAATATATTGTCTTCTGTAATTTTGAAGGTACAGGACAAAAAATGCTCCTTTATTTTTGCAAAAAAGACAATATTTTCACAAAAATGTTATAACGGAGCATCGCTTTATGCCTGCTCGTGGGAACAATAATCCATAAAGGCAACAATCATCTACTTGAAAACACAATCTTCTAACCAGAAAAAAGCATTTTGGACGAAATAGTGTTATACTTATAGTACATAAGATACCACTAATTGTCTTTGCACTGTTGTTCCTTTTAAGTTTTGAAAATATTGCTATTACAATTTTGATAAAAAGCAAAAAGTATGAATAGTTTATCAGCATAATACTTATTTTTTTGCAAAGGTAAATGTTATTTCCGATATGTGCAAATTTTTTCATAAAAATACATAAAAAATGTGTTGTATATCATTTTTCTCCTGACTTTCCTCTGTAAAAAAACTTTTTTCATTGCGTGCGCTTGGGAAACTCAAGTTTTTCATGTAATTTTGACACTCCTGACTTCGCCACAGGAACACCCCACTAATTAGCCCCTGTTTATTCTGCATATTACGGGGAGAAAATTAAAATAACAAAAAAAAAATTATAACTTAAAAAAAAATAGTACTTTTGCGATTATAATCACTTAAACATAAAAATTTATTATGGCAATTCAAATTAAATCGGTAGAACGCGGGCAACCGGGGGTTGCCGGCGGCGGCGTAAAAAAGCATTACGCAAGTCCTGTTCACGGCAAGGAAATCAGTTTAGAGGGTTTAACCAAAGCCATTGAAAAAACGAGTACGGTTAATGGCGCGGACATTCGTGCCGTTCTTTATGCAATGGTCGAGGAAGCCGTTTTGGGTTTGGAAGAGGGTCGTATAATCCGTCTTGGCGACTTGGGCAGTTTACGTATCACGTTAAGCAGCGATGGCAAAGACACAGCCGAAGAAGTAACAGCAACGGCAGTGAAAAAAGCGGGAGTAATTTTTACTCCCGGAGCTAAATTGCAAGCAATGCTGAAAAGCGCAAAATTTACGAAAGTGTAAGTAAGCGCAAAAAACAACGAGTGGCTATCTCTAAAAATTGGTAGCCGCTCGTTGTTTTTTCCTGCGCCCTGGTTCCCGTCGTCAAGCCGGAATCCTTTGCCTTTTAGCGTCTGGTCTTTTTGGACTATGTCCAAAGTCGCTGTCGGGTTATCAGTGTTGATACCCACCTGCGCGGACAGAGCCGCGCCGCTCATCAGGGCTATTATGCCCAAAGTTAAAATACTCTTTTTCATTTTTGTAAAAATTAAAATTTAAAATGTTATTTTTTTAGT
>JAISWT010000126.1 GCA_031271005.1 Prevotellaceae bacterium
TTGGACTATGAGGGCAATGGTTGACGTTGAGCAAGAACTGAAATCAGCCGAAGAGTTTTGGAATTTCCTCGGCGGCGACGGGGCTTATTCGGAATTACTCGATTGTTTTGAGCAGGCAGGAATAGAGTTGCGCCCGGAAATTGATCGTTACTTCGCAAAATTCAATAAATAGCCCAAAGAGCCGCAGGAACTGCCTTTGCGTGTACTTTTTGTCCCCGCCAACAACAGCGCAACCGGCTTGTTTCAAATCCTCAACGACAACAAAGGAGTAGGGTTATTGTTTGAAACCGAAGGCGACACTTTGGCGCAAACTTTTGTCTTTACTCTTCTGAAAACTGAAAACTTGAACGATGTTTGCCGCGTGATTTTATTGCTTTTCGGCAAAATCTTTGTCTAAATGCAGTTGTTTTTTGAGCTGAGCAAGCGAGTCGAATTTCTGCTCGTCCCGTATTTTGTTCAGGAATGTTATTTTCAATATTTCACCGTAAATATCTTGCGAAAAATCAAAAATATTTACTTCAACGGTTTTCAGCGGGTCGCCTGCGCGAGTTGGGTTGTAACCGATGTTCATCATTCCGCGAAATGTCTGATTGTGGAGCGTAACCATCACAGTATAAGCGCCTTGTATGGGCAGTATCTTTTCGGGGCAGAGCAGTTCCAAATTTGCGGTTGGGAAGCCTATTGTTCGTCCTATTTCGAGCCCGCGAACAACTTTTGCCGAAAAGAAATAGTTGTATCCAAGCAGCCTATTTGCCGTTTCGATGTTGCTGTCCTGAATCAGATGCCTGATTTTTGATGAACTTATTTCAAGTCCTTTTCCCATTATAAACGGCTGAATTTTAACAATCTCTGTCCCAATACGATTTCCTGTTCTCACATAATCATCTATTCCTTCAACCCGATTGTGTCCGAAGCGGTTGTCGTATCCCACAAGCAGAGTACAAACAGATAACTTGCTGTGCAACAAACTAATAAATTGGGCAGCAGAATGTTCGGCGAGCGTTTCGGAGAAATCAAAGACCGCGCAGTAATCTATTTTCAGCGCGGCGAGCAACTGCATCTTTTCGTCAAACGAAGTTAGCAGCCGTTTTACAGGCTGCAAGTTCAAAACGGTGTTCGGATGTTCGCGGAAAGTAACCACAAGCGACTTCTGCGCTCTTGTGGCGGCAATCTCTGTGAGTTGTCGCAGCAAAAACCTGTGCCCTTCATGCACGCCGTCGAAGAACCCGATTGTGGCGGCTGTGTTCTCAATGTTTTCTTTTATATTTTTAATATCAATTATTTGCATAAAAACAATTTTTAAAACATAAAGAAATTTGTATTATTGCATAATTTACAGCAAAAAATGTTCCAAATATTATTTTAAGAGTTCTAAAATTCGTTTCCCGTTGTTCTCTTCTTTGATTTTCACAAAAACAGTGTTTTCGGGCAAAATCTCTGCAATGTTTTCAGCCCACTCAATGAAACAGAGATTTTCGCTGTAAAAATAATCTTCAAAGTCAAGATTTATAGCCTCCTCAATTTTGTTAATTCGGTAACAGTCAAAGTGATAGATGTGCTCGCCCGTAATCGTTTCATATTCATTTACAATAGAGAATGTCGGGCTGTTCACCTCGTCAAGCACGCCGAGTTCCTCACAAATAGCTTTAATAAAGGTGGTTTTGCCGGCGCCCATATTTCCGCAAAACGCAAAAACGGTACTGCTGTCCATCAATGCAACAAATTGCTGCGCGGCATTGCCGATGGTTTCCGGCGATTGGATTTCTAACGTTATGTTCATTTTTTTGACGCAAAAAAACGTTTTACTGTTCGGTTATCAGCCTGACGCTTTCGTTTTCGTATTTGTATCGTTCTTTTGTTTCGGGGCAAATGCCTGTCCCGTTTTCGTCAAAATGCAGTCGGTGCCCGTAGCGGCTCACCCAGCCGATTTGCTTTGCGGGGTTGCCAACAACAAGGGCAAACGGCTTCACATCTTTGGTTACTACCGCCCCTGCGCCAATGAGCGCGTATTGCCCTATTTCATTACCGCAAATAATTGTAGCATTTGCCCCAACAGACGCGCCGCGCCGCAAAAAAGTAGGCTTGTATTCGCTTTTGCGCTCAACAAAACTGCGCGGATTAATAACGTTGGTAAAGACCATAGACGGTCCCAAAAAAACGTCATCTTCGCAAATAACGCCTGTATATACCGACACGTTGTTCTGAATTTTAACGTTTTTGCCCAGACGCACCGCCGGCGAAATCACAACATTCTGCCCGATATTGCAACGCTCGCCAATCTGACAGCCTGACATGATGTGCGAAAAATGCCAGATTTTTGTGCCGTCTCCAATTTGTACTCCGCCGTCTATAACGGCTGTTTCGTGTGCATAATAATTCATTGATAAAGTATATTAAAAAATAGTGGTTAGTGGTTAGTGGTTAGTTATTAGAGTTTAGAGTTTAGAGTTTAGAGTTTAGAGTTTAGAGTTTAGTTATTAGAGTTTAGTTATTAGAGTTTTTTCTAATATCTAAACTCTAATAATTAATAGTTCATTTCTTCATTTCTTAATTTCTTAATTTCTTAATTTCTTAATTCTTTAATTGCTATCTGCTAATTGCTAATTGCTAATTAATTAAGGCTGTCTCTTCTGAAATATCCGCGTAGGCTCGTCTCGCAGAAGTTTTTGCGGCAGTTGATTAATTTTGCGCTGCAAACTGTCCTGTGCCAAAATATTGTAAGTGCGTTTGAGTTGAATGCTGTCGAAGGCAACACGTACATTTCGTTTTGCGCTGTCAGGCATAAACATCACTGCATTAACAGATGTAATTCGTTCTATCTTTTTGGCTTTCAAGCAGATATTGAAACGGCGCGACAGTCCGTCAGCATACGAAGGCACAAGCACGGAGTCGTTTTTAGCATCGGCATAATTTATTTTCAGCATGGTTTTTGGCGAGTTCGGCACGCTGTCTTTTTCAATTTTCTGCAAAAAATGCAAAGTGTAAATATCGTGCGGCACAAGCACAGCGTTTTTTATTTCAAAATTCAAACTGTCGTAACTTGCTGAGTCATTTGCTATTACTAATTTATTTTTTTGCCAAAGCACAACTGTGGCAATTGTAACAGAATCCTTCCCAAACTTGCCGCTTTCCACCTGTTTTTTCCAATTTTCCAGATTCCTGTCAACCTGCACGTACACTGCCTCAAAACGTTTCGGGTTTTTTGTGTACCACGCAAGGGACGAGTCAAAAACCGCCTGCGTGATTTTAAAATCGCGCAACACATCTAAATACATACCTTGCTGCAACGAATCGGCGCCAGCCCGCCCCTGCATACGCAAAATGGAGAGCATTCCGTCTACTTTGTGCATTTCGGTTATTACCCCCGACATCTTATTGGTACTTAATATATTACGCGGTCTGTTTGTACAGTATACAAACAGGATTATTATTACAAAGAAAAATATTTTATTAAACTTTTTTAACATCAAAAAAAATAATTATCCTTCTGTCAATCTTCTTATCGCTTCGTCCGTATCTTCCTGCCTCCCGAAAGCCGCAAAGCGCACATAGCCTTCGCCGCAACTGCCAAAGCCGCTGCCCGGCGTAACAACTATGTTTTTTTCTTTTAATAAATAATCAAAATAGTCCCAACTTTTTTCGCTATTTGGCGTCTGTGCCCATATATACGGCGCGTTTGTGCCGCCAAAAACGGTGTATCCTGCGCGTTGCAGCCCGTCCCGTATCGCTTTTGCATTTTCTTTATAAAAATCGAGCAACTTTTTCACCTGCATTTTACCTTCGGCGCTATAAACTGCTTCTGCTGCACGCTGAATAACGTATGCTGTGCCGTTGAATTTGGTACTCTGCCGCCTGCCCCACAGCGCGTTAAGCGACACATTGTCGCCGCGTTCATTGCGAGCCGTAACTTCCTTTGGCACAACGGTATATCCGCATCGCGTACCTGTGAAGCCTGCCGTTTTTGAGAACGACCTGAACTCGATGGCTACCTCACGCGCCCCGTCAATTTCAAAAATGCTGTGTGGCACGTCTGCCTCAGTGATGAACGCTTCGTAGGCTGCATCAAACAGAATGACCGCGCTGCTCTTGCGTGCATAATCAACCCACTCGGCAAGTTTGGCATGCGTGAAAGCCGCGCCTGTGGGATTGTTTGGCGAGCAGAGATAAATTAAATCTACTTTAACGCCGGGCAATGCGGGCAAAAAGTCGTTTGAGAAGTTGCAAGGCAGATACACGAGGTCCGACCATTGTCCGTTGGCGTGTGGAACGCCTGCCCTACCGCCCATTGCGCTGGTGTCAACATATACGGGATAGGCAGGGTCGGCAACAGCAACGCGGTTCTCGGCGCTGAAAATATCGCCGATATTGCCCGTGTCGCTTTTTGCGCCGTCGGAGATAAAAATTTCGTCCTCTTTTATGTCGACCCCTCTGCTGATAAAGTCGTTATTACGGATTGCCTCGCGCAAAAAGTCGTAGCCATAGTCGGGCGCGTAACCGCGAAAAGTGCTTGCCGAGCGTTGCTCATTTGCCGCCTTAATCATTGCCTCAACGCACGCATCGGGCAATGGCAGTTTGATGTCGCCAATATCCATGCGGATTACTCTGTGGTCGGGCTTAGATTTTTTATATTCATTGACACGCCGCGCAACCTCCGAAAAAAGATATGAGGCAGGAATTTTTATAAAATTTTCATTAATTTTTGGCATAAGGATTCAGAATCTATTAATATAATTAACTAATGTTTCGCACCTGAATTTAATACTGTAAAATTGAAAAACTGAAAGAAAAGGTGGCGTTTTATTTGCCAAACTCACTGAAAATGCGCGGTTTAGCGCAGCATTTACAAAGCATGTAAAACACACACTTTTACGGGGACAAAAGTATAGAAAAAAAAGCAGAAAGTAAAAAAACTTTTTTAATTAACATTTAACAGATAGCAATTAGCAGATAGCAGATATGGTTTTTATCTCCGTTATTCCTTTTTTGCCTGAATTGTTGTAAACAGCATCAGTTGAATTTAATCCTTTAACTTGTTCTTCATTCAAAGAGCCGTTTTGATAATAATAATTTGCTGTTATCAGATAAGGGTCTTCTTTTGTACCTAAACCTGTTACCATACCATCTCGCCCATCCGGGTCTATCTGTTCGCTGCTCGTGCTGTTCATAGGTTTGCCGTAGGGGTAGTAATGCGTAACCTGCTGCACTGCGCCTGTGGCATCGGCTACTGTTACGTTGTTGCCTAAGTGGTCTTTGGCATAGAAAAAGTATGTGCCGTTTTCAAAGCCGAGTTGATCACTTGCTGTTGATATGATTTGAGTTCCATATTATTTTTTTAATTTTCAATACAATAAAATTTGTCGTTTTCCCATTTTTGTGGGTTATTGATTATATATTCCAAAATGGTTTGATACGATTGCCAATCACGGATAATGTGTTCAAAATAATTTCGTTGCCATGGCGAAAATCCAATTTGTTTTGTTACCGCCGATTTAAACCCGCGCACCAACGCCCCCACCGTTTTTGACGGCG
>JAISWT010000128.1 GCA_031271005.1 Prevotellaceae bacterium
TCTAAACTCTAATAACTAAACTCTAAACTCTAACCACTAACTGACGCTAATATAGATTTAATTTATATTAACATTTATTTTAGTAAATTAAACCATTGTACTGATTTTATATCCAAACCCTAATGTTTTTGACAGATTTGATGAAATTGATGGCGACAGAAGCATATTTCGCATCTTATGATATAAAATTTAGGTGAAAATTAAGTAGGTAAAGTTTATATAATTGCCATCGCAATTAAGAAAAATTTAAAAAATTAATAGAGAAATGACGACACAGAAGAAAAGATTATTTATTATTTCAGCGCTTGCTCTTTTTATCGGCGGCACAGTTTTTGCCCAAGTCGGCATCGGTACGGAGTACCCGTCGGGCATGTTGCATATTGATGGGAAAATGGACAATACGCCTTTGCCCGATTCGTTGCAGCAAGTAGATGACTTTGTAGTTACCGCAGACGGCAAAGTAGGTATTGGCACAGCCGCGCCCACCGAAACGCTCGAAGTGAACGCTTCGATGATTGCTATCAGAGACGGCTCACAGGGGCAGGGAAAGGTGTTTGTATCTGATGACGAAGGCGTTGGAACGTGGCAGGCAGTGTCCGACAACGGACAAACCGCACTCTGGACTATGCACAACGACAACATTACTTTCAACGGAGACGGTTACGAAACCATTACAGGAACCACCACGATAACGGGAGATGCACCAATGCTGGCTGCAGGACGCTTCCGCAAAAGCGCTAACTATCCTAACACTACGCTTATTGTGCCAAAAGGACTTTATATGGTGCTTGTGAACCACGAAATACTTGACACGCGCGAGTATGGGAAATTACAAATATGGGAAGGCGATAGCCCATCCTCGGGGCACGCAGACGAGTCAGCCCAGCAGATATTCAAGATTTTTTATCAGGAGAAACTGACAGGCTCTTCGTTTATGCACAATTTTGAGGCAGACACGCCAATTCACGTTACCATACGCCTCAACCCAGTGAAACACCCTATTTACACTGCCTACACCTATTGGGACGAACCGGCGCTAAACAACCGAATATCTCATTTGGAACTGCGATTTGTAAAACTGAATTTTGACGATACGTATGCATATTAAATTAAAATAAAACAAAAAAAATTGACACAAAAAAGATGAAGATAATCACTATTGTTGCAGGAATATTGCTGCTTGCTACCTTACAGGTGCAAGCACAGGTAGGAATACAGACCGAAGCGCCTCAAAGCCTGCTGCACGTTGACGCAGCAAGCAATAACGGCAACGTTGCTCCGGTAACCGATGAACAAAAGCAGGACGATTTTGTGGTTTCAGACAGCGCTTTTACAGGCGTGGGCGACCCCTATCCGGACCAGAAACTCGTGGTTAACGGCAAACTGCGAATAAATGACGGCACGCAAAGCAAAGGCTCTTTGCTGGTGAGCGATGCCAACGGGAAAGCACAATGGCGCGGAAACGTGTCGATAAAAGGAAAATATAGCAAATATCTGCTAGCAGGCACAGGCATTGGTCTCTCAGATTTGGAAGTAGTAGAACCAGATGCATCTGCTCCTACCCCTGTTGTTATGCTCACAGGCACGTCTGCTATTGTCGACAACGTGAACTCTATCGGGCTGATACCCATAGAAAACGGAGTGCACGTGCCCTACGGAAAATATTATCTGGTGCTTAATGGAGACGTATCGGCTTCCAGAGAGTTCTGTAGCATCTTTCTTATGAAAAACAATGTCTTTTGGACTCGCATATCATACATCGAATATCTGGCAGGAGTTACGCTGATGCTGGTGGTAGAAGACAAGGCCGGCATAGACCTCTCGCTCGCTTTTGCCGACAGGGATTTGGGCGACAGCGAAAACTATTTTGCAAAAATGCAGGGAAGTGGCGCCGCGTGGTGGTACGAATTGGATTTTCACCTGATGGGAAGTACTATTTTTTATTAATAGAAAATCAGATTATTTTAATTTTAAAAAAAAGAAAAGAAAAATGAACACAATAAGGAAATATACAATAATTTTATTCAGCATTTTTGCTGTTGCTGCCAGCGCGCAGAAAATAGGCATCAACACCGAAACGCCCGCCGCAGGCACCACACTTCATATTGACGGGCAGGGCAATACGGTGAACGGACAGAACGTAGCCGATGACGTGGTGGTAACCTCCTCCGGACAACTCGGCATCGGCACAACCACGCCTGCGCCAAACGTTATGCTGGAAGTGAACGGCACGTTTAAACTCACCGGCGGCGGCGAAGAAGCGCGTATCTTAATGTCAGACCCGCACGGCAACGCTTCGTGGCAATACTTTGCACTCGGCGACTTTGCAACGCTCTTTCAAATAAACGGTACAATGCCGATGAATATGGAGGCAGGAAAAGAGTTTATCGCGCAAGGAACTGTGAAAATGGTGCCAAACCAGTTGAACATACGCACAGACGGAAAGTCGAGCATAACGGTACCACCGGGCAGATACCTGATTTCTATGGAATCAAACATTGACAATTTCCACGAATATGGGATAGCAAAAATCTGGAACAAAACAGAGGGAGTACAACTTTTTCACACCGTCTATCAGTTATACCAGAGCGGCTCGGCTGTTTATATTGACTTGGACAAGGAAAGTGAATTGGACGCGCGTTTTACGCCGATAGACGCTCGCTCACGCGGGCTCGACTACATTGCCCCGCTGCCCTACACCGACCCCGACGACCCCAGCAGACCACTGCCGTTCTTTGTCAGGTTCAACATTGTAAGAATTCAGGGCAACTTTGACGAAGTGGAAGACTAATCTTAGTGCTTAGTGCTTAGTGGTTAGAGTTTAGAGTTTAGTTATTAGAGTTTAGAGTTTAGTTAGAAATAGTTAGAAACTTTAATCAATTAGCAATTAGCAATTAGCAAATCGTAAATCGTAATTTTTAATTTTTAAATCGTAATTGGATTTCATTCCTTCATTTCTTCATTTCTTCATTTCTTCATTTCTTCATTTCTTCATTCCTTCATTCCTTCATTTCTTCATTTCTAATTGCTATCTGCTATCTGCTAACTGCTAATTGCTAATTATTACGCCTTTCTTATTGCCAGTGCGCTGTTTGTGCCGCCAAAGCCGAAAGAATTTGAAAGAATTATATTTAATTCTGTTTCCACTGTTTGCGCTATTATATTGAGATTTTGGGAGTATTCGTCAGGATTTTCAAAATTGATATTTGGGGCAATGAAACTGTTTTTCATCATGAGAATAGAATAAATAATTTCGCTTGCTCCTGCCATCCAACATTCGTGTCCGGTCATCGCCTTTGTAGAACTTATGGGGGTTTTATATTTTGCAAAAATATTGTTTAGCGCTATTGCTTCGGCGGCATCGCCCTGTGGCGTAGATGTAGCGTGCGCATTAATATAGTCAATGTCGGCAGGGCAAATGTTGGCATCTTTCAACGCCATTTCTATTGCGCGTGTACATCCTTCGGGCGAGGGCTGTGCAATCTGCATTCCGTTTGACGAGAAGCCGTAGCCAACTATTTCGGCGACAATTTTCGCCCCGCGCTTTTTTGCGTGTTCGTACTCTTCTAACACTAATGTGGCTGCTCCGCCTGAGGGTACCAGTCCGTCCCTGTCGCGGTCAAACGGGCGCGATGCTTTTGTCGGCTCGTCTGTGCGGACAGAGAACGCGCTCAATGCGTCAAAACTGCCCATCGAATAGAGATTGACCTCTTGCCCGCCGCCGCAGATGACAACATCCTGCAATCCGTTTTTTATAAAAAAATAGCCCAGCCCTATGGCGTGCGAACCGCTTGCACAAGCCGCCGAAACGGTCATATTGATGCCGCGCAGCCTGAAAATGGTAGAAAGGTTCATTGTGATTGTGGAGTTCATAGACCGGAAGATAGCGCCTGAACCTATCAGCGTTGTGTCGCGCTTTGCCCGTGCGATGTCGTTGGCTTCAATAACGGCTTTGGCAGAAGAGTCGTTGCCATAAAAAATCCCCGTTTCGTTGTTGTCCAAAAAATCATTGTCGATATCTGCATTGCACAATGCCTCCAGAGCGGAGATATATGCATATTCTCCCTCTTCTGCCAAGCCTACGCGCAAACGTCTGTCCAACAAACCTTTAAGTTGGGGCTGCTTCAATATGCCCGTAAGTGGCGACCTGTAGCCATACTCTTTGCGCAAAGGGTCAATGCCAATGCCCGACCTGCCCGCATAAAGCGACGCTTTCACCTCGTCCAAATTTTCTCCAATGCAGGAATAAATTCCCATCCCTGTTACAACAACTCTACGCATTCTGTTTGTCTGATTTTTTTTCTCCCGCTTTGTTTGGCGGGATAAGTCTTGTGCGCTTTGTGGTAAAAAAAATTAACCACAAAAGACACGAAGCTTACACAAAGTTCACAATGTTCCATTAGCAATTAAGAACTGGATACTCACAACTCACAACTGACAACTAATTCTTAAATTAAATTTTGTATTTGTGCAATGATTTCATTCGCAAAAATTTCTGCCTGCGCTGTAGTTTTGGCTTCGGAGTAAATGCGAATTATCGGCTCGGTGTTCGACTTGCGCAGATGTACCCAGCCGTCGGCGAAATCAATTTTGAGACCATCTATATCGGTTATTTCAAAGGACTTATATTTCTCTTTTATCACTGAAAGGATTTTATCGACATCAATTTCGGGCGTTAGTTCTATCCTGTTTTTTGAAATAAAATATTGTGGGTACTGTTTTTTCAGTTCCGAAACCGTTTTGCCCTGTTTTGCCAGATGTGTTAAAAACAGCGCAATTCCCACTAATGCGTCTCGTCCGTAATGGCTTGCGGGGTAAATCACGCCACCATTACCTTCGCCGCCAATGACTGCGCCTATTTCTTTCATTTTACTGACAACATTCACCTCGCCAACTGCGGCGGCAGCGTAAATGCCTTTATGTAAATCAGTTACATCGCGCAAAGCACGGGTAGAGCTGAGATTGGAAACCGTATTTCCGGGGGTTGCCGAAAGCACATAGTCGGCAACCGACACCAGCGTGTATTCCTCGCCAAACATGTCGCCGTTTTCGCACACAATTGCCAATCTGTCAACGTCAGGGTCAACTGCAAAGCCTGCGCTGGCGTTTGTTGCCCTCACAAGCGCCGACAGGTCGGTTAAATGCTCGGCTAAAGGCTCCGGATTGTGCGGAAATTGTCCGTCAGGCTCGCAGTAAATCTTTTCCACTTTAACAACTCCCAAGGCGTCAAGCAATTGCGGTATGGCAATGCCGCCAACTGAATTTACGCAATCAATGGCAATAGTAAAATTTGCCTCTCTAATTGCCTCGACATCAACAAGTTGCAACGAGAGAACATGTTCTATATGTTTTTTTGTGTACGAAAAATTTTCAAAATATTTTCCTGTATTATCAACCTGAGCAAATGTAAAGTCATCAGTTTGGGCAATATTAAGTATCATTTCGCCCTGTTGTGCGTCCAGAAATTCGCCTTTTTCGTTCAATAACTTTAAGGCGTTCCACTGTCGCGGGTTGTGGCTGGCGGTAAGAATGACGCCTCCTGCGGCGCGTTCCATTGTTACGGCAAGTTCGGTAGTGGGCGTGGTTGCAAGTCCGATATTGACCACGTCAAACCCCATTCCCATCAAGGTACCTGATACTAATTTGCTGAGCATCTCTCCCGAAATGCGCGCGTCTCGACCCACAACAATCTTATTGGAGTTATTTACGGAAATTTGTCGCACCACAGTGGCAAAAGCCGCCGTAAAGCGCACAATATCAACGGGATTTAACCCTTCGCCTACACGCCCGCCGATGGTGCCGCGTATGCCGGAAATTGATTTTATTAATGACATTTTTTTATTAAAAATAATACGCACCCGATTTGCGGTGCAACATGATTGAAAAAAATATAAGAAAAAGCGCTGTTTTACTCACTAAAACCACTGGAAATGTGCAATTTAGCGAAAGTCTATTCAAAATAGAAAACACACATTTTACGAAGAGCAAAGTTACATGAAAAACGCGAGTTCTCCAAATCAGTTGTCAGTTATCAGAAGACAAAAGAACATAGAACATAGAACATAGATTAAAGAACAAGACTTGTCCCGCCAAAGCGTGAGAAATCACAGAGAGAATTGAGAATTGAGAATTATTTTTATATTGAGACACAATGCTTTGCGTCTGTAAACTGCTAATTGCTAATTGCTACCTGCTGTACGGGCAAAAAATCTTTTGCCCCTACCTGCTACCTGCTACCTGCTATCTGCTACCTGCTATCTGCTATCTGCTATCTGCTAATTGCTAATTGCTAATTGCTAATTGCTAACTGCTAATTGCTAACTGCTAATTAAATTAACAGTACCGAATTAAAATTTTTTTTTGAATATTTTTTCGTATTCAAAATTAGTTTGAAAAAAAATATTATTGATTTCTGATTTTTTTTTTATACTTTTGTTTTCTATAAAAGTGTATGTTTTATGTGTTTTTTTTAAAACTTCGCCAAATTGCACATTTTTAATAGAATTTAGCAAATAAAACACCTTCTTTTTTTTGTATTTTTTAGTCGTATTACACTGAAAATCAGGTGCACAACATTAGTATAAACAAAAAATAAAAATAAATAAAATAAGAATACATTTTTTATGGCACATTCCAACACCGTCAGAACAGACATTTTAATTATTGGCGGCGGTCCTTCGGGGCTTGCTGCCGCTATCCGCCTCGCCGATTTATTGAACGAAAAAGGACTGAAAAAAGAAATCCTGCTGGTTGATAAGGGGATTGCAATTGGCAGTCATATTGTGTCGGGGGCAGTTATTAAACCACAAGTTTTCAGAGAGTTACTTCCAAAAGTGAGTCTTGAGGAAATTCCTTTTGACAGCAAAGTAGGCGCCGATGCAATGTACATGCTCGGCGCGAAGGGCAGTTTTAAGATGCCGTTCCACCCGCCATATATGGGCAACAAAGGCAACTATTGTGCGTCTCTGGGCGAAATTTGCAGATTTTTGGCGGCAAAAGCCGTAGAAAAAGGCGTACAAATATACAGTGGCTTTGCAATGAGCGACATTTTGTACGACCCCAAGGGGCATGTTTGCGGGGCAAAGTGTATCGACACAGGCGTTGACCATCACGGTAAGCAACTCGAAAACTATGTTGAAGGGACGCGCGTAGAGGCTTCGCTGACCATTTTTGCCGAAGGGACACGTGGAAGTCTGGCAAAAAAACTGATACAAAAGTTTGACTTGCAGCGCCGGCGAAATCCGCAAATCTATTCGCTTGGCTGCAAAGAGGTGTGGTCGGTCCCCGAAAATACGATTAAGCCGGGAGACGTTTATCACACAATGGGCTATCCTGCAACTGCGGCGGGAGTATTTGGTGGCGGCTTTATCTACGGTCTCAAAGATAACAAGCTTGCTCTTGGGATGGCGCTGGGGCTCGACTGCCAAGACCCCACATTCGACACTTTCAAAGCCTTCCAAATGTGGAAGACGCATCCGTTTGTGGCAAAATTCCTCAAAGACGGCAAGTTGATTGAAGCGGGGTCAAAAACTTTGCCCGAAGGGGGCTACTATTCGCAACCAAAATATTACACAGACAATGCAATGATTGTGGGCGACAGCGCGGGATTCCTCGCAATGCCTGCGCTCAAAGGCGTTCATCTGGGTATTTATTCGGGAATGAAGGCGGCAGAAGCAGCAGCGGCAGCAGTTGTATGCAACAACTTTTCTGCAAAGACGCTCGAAATGTATGACGACTTGGTGCAACAGAGCCGCATACACAAGGAAATGTACCCTGTTCGCAATTTCCGCGCCGGATTCCAAAAAGGGATGTTTGGAGGAATGGTTAATTTTGCAACTCAAATAATCACGGGCGGCGCCGGCTTCTTCGGAAAACTAAAACCGAAAACCGACAGTGAGGAAACCAAACCGATAAACGAGGCTAAACGCCCGCTGTTTAAGGACAAATATAAAGATTTTGTTCCTGTGTATGACAAAGTTACGGACGTTTTTTATGCAGGCGTAAATCATGACGAAGAACAAGTTCCTCATTTACAGGTAAATAATATGAGTTCGTACTCCGAAATCAACATTCCAAAATTTGATGCACCATGTCAATATTACTGTCCTGCAGAGGTATACGAACTTCATACCGACAAGAACGGGCACCGCGAATTGCGTATTCACTCTGAAAACTGCCTGCACTGCAAAACCTGCGACATCAAAGAACCCGCAGACGGAATCACGTGGAACGTGCCAAACGGCGGAAACGGACCCGACTATAAATACATGTAAAACAATTAGCAATTAGTAATTAGCAATTAGTAATTAGTAATTAGCAATTAGTAGTGATGCACTAAATTTTTATTTTTGTTTGTAAATAATTGATTATAAATAAGTTATGAGCGTTCTTTGATTTTTGGACTTGAATTTTAATCTGTAATTTTGCGGTTTTTATAACTGAAAATCTCAAAATTATGTATTCAGGAAAATATGTTTTTGCTCAACTGCTGCCATTTTTGGACAGTTGCTTGCACTAAATTCGTTACGTTCAATCAGCGCTTGTTTGAGGAAGCAACAACATCAACTATATCATTTGGGAATCTAGCAATTATTGAAACAAAACACAGATTTTAAATTCAATCAAAATGTCAAAGAACAATTAAATTTATTTAGTTAATTTTTTTAACAATTTAGTGCATCAGTAGCAATTAGCAATTAATAATTTCTTAATTTCTTAATTCCTTCATTCCTTCATTTTCTATTAGGGTTGCAGGAATTAGAACAGGTTTTTAAACGTCATTCCTTATTTTTTTAATTGTATTTTCTGATAACAAAAAACTGTTTTTTCATTTTATAGAAGTCGGTATAAGTAAAAACTCCGTAAAATTTTGTACTTTTGCATCCCGAAAAAAAATAAAGACAACAGAAACATGGCAAAACATACAGGTTTAGGCAAAGGTTTGGGTGCGCTCATAGATACCGGCGATGTGCAAACCGGCGGCTCGTCATCAATAAACGAGGTATATCTTACGCAGATAAGCGCAAACCCCAATCAGCCTCGCACGCACTTTGACGAGGAAACGCTTGATGAACTTGCAGCCTCAATACGCGAGTTGGGCGTTATATCGCCTATCACATTGCGCAAAAACGCGGATGGAACTTACCTGATTATTGCGGGCGAAAGGCGTTTCCGCGCGGCAAAGATGGCAGGCTTGGATACTATCCCCGCATACGTGAAAACCGCCGCCGACGAGCAGGTTGTAGAGATGGCGCTGATTGAAAATATTCAGCGCGAAGACCTTAACGCGATAGAAATTGCGCTGTCGTTCAATCGGCTTATCGAAGAATATCAACTCACACAGGAACGCCTCAGCGAGCGCGTGGGCAAAAAACGTGCTACCATTGCCAACTATCTGCGCCTGCTGCGCCTGCCCGCCGAAATCCAAATGGGCATTAAGAACAAAAAAATTGAAATGGGACACGCCCGCGCGCTCCTGAGCCTTGACAGCCCCGCACAGCAGTTGAAACTTTACGAAGAAACAGTGCAAAACGCTTATTCTGTACGCAAAGTGGAAGAACTGGTAAAGCAGTTGGTTGAAAACGAGAAATCGGCATCCGAAGACAAAAACGCAAAAGAAGAGAATCCCATTGAAAATCTGAACGTTTTTACAGATATTAAAAGCCAACTGAGTCGCGTGTTTGGTACAGGCGTGAAGTTCATTTGCAATGCCAAAGGGAAAGGGAAAATAGAAATCCCGTTTGCCAACGACAATGAGATGGCACGAATAATGGAACTGTTGGACAAGTTGCCCCAAACTTAAAAGTATGCGGTACTTTGTTATTCTATTTCTGTATTTTTCAATATTTTTTTTTCAAAATATTGATGCACAAGTCGCTGTATCAGACAGTATAATCATTGTGCCTTTTGACAGCGTGGTAACAGATGAGAACTTACTTATTTTAAACACCCAAAACGCTGATATTAAGCCCGTTGATACTTTTATACGCAAAAACATTGACCCCAATAAGGTGGTTTGGTGGGGCGCTGTGGTACCCGGTATGGGGCAAATTCTGAACCAAAAATACTGGAAATTGCCCATTGTTTATGGCGGCTTTCTGGTGTGTGCCTACGCAATTACATGGAACGGAACGCAATACAATTCCTACAAAAATGCCAGCCGCGATATTACAGACGACAATCCGAAATCGGAAAGTTATTTAAATCTTTTGCCCAAAGGGATTGCAAGAGTGGAAGATTATCCGGGCGGGATTTCGGCTTTTGCTTCGCGCCTGAAAACAGGACAGGATACTTACAGACGCTACCGAGATTTAAGTGTGCTAATATCTGTACTTTACTACGGACTTACAGTGCTTGATGCTTATGTAGATGCGCAACTGTTCAATTTTGATATTTCATCGGACTTGTCAATGACCGTAAGACCCGCAATTATCAACAGCGCAAAAATTCAGACACAGTCCAACGCCTTTGGAGTGCAGTTAAGTTTGAATTTCTAAAACAAATTAGTTTTCAGTTATCAGATAGCAGATAGCAGGTAGCAGGTAGCAGATAGCAGGTAGGGGCAAAAGATTTTTTGGCCGTACAGCAGGTAGCAATTAGCAATTAGCAGTTTACAGACGCAAAGCATTGTGTCTCAATATAAAAATAATTCTCAATTCTCAATTCTCAACTCTCAACTCTCAATTCTCTCTGTGATTTCTCCCGCTTTGGCGGGACAAGTCTTGTTCTTTAATCTATGTTCTATGTTCTATGTTCTTTTGTCTTCTGATAACAGATTTGGCAAACTCGCGCTTTTGATGTAACTTTGCAATGTCATTTTCAAGTATTTGTTTTAAAAAAAAAGATAAAGTTTATATGTGCGGAATTGCAATGGTTCGGCTACTGAAGCCACTGGAATATTATCAACAAAAATACGAAACGTGGCAGTACGGGCTGCAAAAAATGTATTTGCTGATGGAGAAGCAGCACAATCGCGGTCAGGAGGGTGCAGGACTGGCGGTCTTGAAACTTGATGTTCCTCCGGGCGATGAATACATCTGGCGCGAGCGCATTGAAGGCAAAAATGCGATTCAGGATATCTTCAAAATCATTACAAAAAAGACGCAGGAACTATCCCCTGAGGCTCTCGAAAATGCCGACCTCGCAAAAACACTGCACCCTTTCGCCGGCGAGTTGCTTTTGGGACACTTGCGCTACAGCACAACCACAATACAGGGGCTGTCATCTTTGCACCCTTTTTTGCGCAGACACAACTGGAGAGTACGCTCGCTGGTTCTGGCGGGCAACTTCAACCTCACAAACGTTGACGAGATTTTTCAAATCCTGACAGCGCAAGGGCAGCACCCGCGCGAAAAAGCAGACACGTTTCTGATGCTCGAATCGCTTGGAAATCAGTTGGATAAAGAAGTGCAAAGGGAATATGACATTATCAAACAACGTTATGCTAACGGCGCTGTGATTACGCAAAAAATTGAGGAGCAGATTAATATCCCGTCATTTATACGAAAATCGGAGCAGTTTTGGGACGGCGGCTACACAATTTGCGGCGCCATCGGGCATGGCGACTGTTTTGCCTTCCGCGACAGCAAGGGCATTCGTCCTGCTTTCTACTACGCGGATGACGAAATTGTTGTGGTAGCCTCAGAGCGACCGGTGATACAAACCGCGCTGAATGTTAAACTGAATCAAATACACGAACTCCAAGCGGGGCAAATTATGATTGTTCGCAAAAACGGTGAAATGATTTTTGACACCGTGCGTACAGCAGATGAGAAACCGACTCCCTGCTCGTTCGAGCGCATTTATTTTTCGCGCGGCAACGATGCCGATATTTACAAAGAGCGGAAAAAACTCGGAGCGCAACTGACAGGCAACGTCTTAAAATCAATAAATTACGACCTCGAAAACACGGTCTTTTCATTCATCCCGAACACTGCCGAAGTTGCATTTTGCGGAATGATTGATGGAATAAAAAGCACAACCGGGATCTCGCCGCATATAGAAAAAGTTTTGTTAAAAGACATTAAATTGCGTACATTCATTTCGCAAAACAAGGAAAGAGACGACCTCGCGGCGCACGTTTATGACATAACTTATGGCTCAATACGCTCGAAAAAAGACAGCATGGTAATTATAGACGATTCCATTGTGCGCGGGACAACCCTCAAGCAGAGTATTTTGAATATTCTAAACCGTCTTGAACCGAAAAAGATTGTGATTGTATCCTCGTCGCCGCAGGTGCGCTACCCCGATTATTACGGAATAGACATGTCAAGGATGGGCGAATTTTGCGCATTCCGAGCCACAATTCAGTTACTTAAAGACAGAAATATGCAGTACGTAATATACGATGTGTACAGGAAATCAAAAATGCAGGAAAATTTGCCCAAAAACGAAATTGTCAATTATGTTAAGGAAATTTACGCGCCGTTTTCTGAAACCGAAATCTCGCAGCAAATTGCCAAAATGCTAACTCCAAAAGACATGACATCCGATGTGGAGTTGGTTTATCAAACACTCGAAGGACTGCACGAGGCTTGTCCGCATCACAAAGGGGACTGGTATTTTTCAGGCAACTATCCAACCGTGGGTGGCAATTACCTTGTAAATAAGGCTTTTATAAAATATTACGAAGGAAATGAATAAAAAATAGTTTTCAGTTTTTAGTTTTCAGTTGTCAGAAAATACAATTTTAAAATAGTTAGTAGTTATTAGAGTTTAGAGTTTAATTAATTTAGAGTATAGATATTACATAATTTTTGCTCCCCCCGCTCCCTCTCTTTGAGGAGATGGGGCGGGGCTTAAAATATAAACACATGACAATTCCCCGCTCTCAAATAGAAATACTTGCGCCTGCCGGCTCGTGGGAAAGTTTGGCGGCGGCTGTAAAAGGCGGCGCTGACGCGGTGTATTTTGGCGTAGAGCATTTGAACATGCGCTCAAAATCGAGCAGCAATTTTACTGCCGCCGATTTGTGTAAAATTGTTGACACGTGCAGCAAAAATAATGTGAAAACATATTTAACCGTCAATACTATCTTGTACGACAACGATTTAGCGCTTATGCGGCAAATAATTGACACCGCCAAACAGGTAAATGTTTCGGCAATTATTGCCGCAGATATTGCCGCAATGACCTATGCCAATCAGCAAGGCGTAAAAGTCCACCTGTCCACGCAACTCAATATCTCAAACGCAGAGGCTTTACGCTTCTACGCGCAGTTTGCCGAAGTGGTTGTGCTGGCGCGAGAACTTAATTTGCAACAGGTAAAACAAATTCATAATCAGATAATTACTCAAAACATACGGGGCAAAAGTGGCGAGCGTATAAGAATAGAAATGTTTTGCCACGGCGCATTGTGTATGGCAGTGTCGGGCAAATGCTATTTGAGTTTGCACGAAAAAAACCTTTCTGCCAATCGCGGCGAATGCAATCAGATTTGTCGCCGCAGTTATATTGTTCAAGATAAAGACAGCGAAATAGAACTCGAAATAAATAACGAAAACATAATGTCGCCCAAAGACCTTAAAACCATCCATTTTATCAATAAAATGCTTGATGCAGGCGTGCGTGTTTTCAAAATCGAAGGGCGTGCGCGAGGCGCGGAATATGTGAAAACTGTTGTTGAATGTTACCGCGAAGCGATTGAAGCGGCGCTTGCTGACAAATTCACACCTGAGGCAATTCAAACGTGGGACACGCGCCTCGCCCGCGTGTTCAATCGCGGATTCTGGGACGGCTACTATCTGGGGCAAAGGCTCGGCGAATGGACGCCGCATTATGGCTCGGCAGCAACTACGCACAAAGTTTACCTGGGAAAATGTACAAATTATTACTCAAAAATAGGCGTTGCCGAATTTCTGCTCGAAACAAAAACGCTATCAGCAGGAGACGAAATACTTGTTACAGGCGACACAACAGGAGCATACAGCGATATTATTGATGAAATCCACGTTGACTTAAAGCCTGTTACAACGGTGGAAAAGGGAATCCCGTTTTCCATTAAAACAAAAGAACTGATCAGAAGAGGCGACAAACTTTTTAAGATAGAAAAAAGAGTAAAGACTTTTTTTAATTAGCAATTAGCAATTAGCAGATAGCAATTAGCAATTAGCAGATAGCAATTAGTAATTAGCAGATAGCAATTAATACTGATAACTTTTTATCTGCTTGTGTGTAATTGAATATTTTATGCTATCTTTGCCACCATAAATTTCTAAAAAATGCTTGTACCAATACTATTGATATTGTTTTTTGTGGCTGCATTGGGCTTTCTGACAGCCGCCGAGTGCGCCCTGATACAATCGCGCAGTTCGCAACTGGAAGAGAAAATGCAGTCGGAACGCAGTACGGCGCGTTTGGCAATAAAAATTATTGAAAATATTGACAAATATCTTGTTGCTATTCGTATTTGGTGCATTGTTGCGCTGATTTTCATTGTGTTGTACGCCCTGAAAGCATACAGTTTTATCCCTTCGGGCGAGGGGAAATTCAATTTTGCAGGATATATAATTTTATTTCTGATAATCACAGTGTTGATTTCAATTTTTGGAATAAGCATGCCAAAATCTTTTGCCGCTCGCAATCCGGAGACTACGGCTTGCATCACTGCCTACCCTGTACGATTTATATATCTGATTGTAAGCCCGTTAGTGTGGTTTATAAATAGTGTTTCAATAATTTTCCTGAAACTTTTTAGGACTGAAATTTTTTCGGAGCAGGAGACCTACACGCAGGAAGAGTTGAAATACCTGATAGAGCAGGCTTCGGAACAAGTTGCTGATAATAAGGGAGATACGGAAGAAGGAAATGCAAAATTGACTATTATTAAGAACGCTTTTGAATTTTCGGAGCGCAGTGTGCGGCAAATAATGGTGCCACGTACGCGAATGACCGCCATTGACCTCAACGATTACCACAGCAAAACCATTGAACACGTTATAGAAGAGGGCTTCTCGCGTATCCCGTGCTATGCCGACAGCGTTGATAACATTGTGGGAATGGTGCATTTGAAGGATATTCTAAAAGAACTTCGCAGTACAACTGCCGACATTGATTTGAAACAGATTTTAAGACCCGTTTCGTTTGTCCCCGAATCGAAACGTATTGTGCTGCTGTTGAGCGATTTCCAAAAGCAACATCAACAGATGGCAATGGTTGTAAATGAATATGGCGGCATCGAAGGGCTGATTACTATGGAGGATATTTTGGAAGAACTTGTTGGCGAAATTCAGGACGAGTCGGACAATGAAACGCCTTTTGTTCAGCAGGTTAAGGAAAAAACTTATCATATACTCGCCGCCGCCGCTATCTCGGACATCAACCACGAGCTGCCGCACCCCATTGACCGCGACAAACAATATGACACGCTTGCAGGCTATCTCATTGACAAGTTCGGGAAAATCCCACTATTAAAAGAGAAACTTATTGATGACGACTACGAATTTACCATCTTGAAAAAGGCAAAAACCTCAATTGTGCTTGTGGAAGCACGCGATTTGATTCAGGAAAACTTGCAAAAGCAGGAAGACGAACAGACAGCCACTGTCCGCTACTCCAAACAACAGAACTAACTGATTTTCAAATAAATATATCAATTAACCATGTCGGTCGCTGCTGAAAACATTTCCGAAATTTGCGTTATTGTGCCAACATACAATAATGCCCGTTTCTTGAAAACAACGCTTGAAGATATTCTTCAATATGCTGAAAATGTGATTGTTATCAATGATGGTTCCACTGACGGGACCGCCCGTATTCTTGAAAAATTTGAGAACAGAATTACGGTTTTCTCCTGCGGCACAAACAAAGGCAAGGGCTATGCACTGCGCAGAGGTTTTGATATTGCAGAAAGCAGCGGGTTCAGATATGCGATTACAATGGATTCGGACGGGCAGCATGCAGGCGCAGATTTGCCTGTGTTCTACAAAACAATTGCGCAAAACCCTGACAATATGCTAATTGGCTGTCGCTTGCTTAAACAGAAGAATATGCCCGCAGCCAACACCTTTGCCAACAAGTTCTCAAATTTCTGGTTCACCGTGCAAACAGGCAAACGGCTGCCCGACACACAAACAGGTTTCCGACTTTATCCGCTACGCCAAATGCGCCGAATGCGTCCGCTCGGATGCCGTTACGAAGCCGAACTGGAACTGCTTGTACGCCTCGCATGGAGCAATGTAGGCATTATTCCACTCAAAATAAATGTTGAATATCCTGATGACAGAATCACTCATTTCCGTCCTGTGTGGGATTTCCTGAGAATCAGCATGCTAAACACTTTGCTCTGCATACTTGCAGTAATTTACGGCTACCCCAAGCGATTGTTTCTGTGGATAAAAAATAAAATTATTGCACAATAAATTCAGGTAATTTTTTCGGGGTTGGATTGTGTAAAACAACCCAACCCCGAAAAAAAATCTTGTTGCGTTTCTGTGTTGCGAACTTTTTAGTCTTCTTATGTAAAACGCTGATTATCAATTGCTGTACGGCAGGGGGGACTCGAACCCCCACACCTTTCGGCACTGGTTCCTAAGACCAGCGCGGCTACCATTACGCCACTGCCGCAGTTTTTTGGGACTGCAAAGGTACATCAAAATTTCCAATTGCCAAAACGAACAAGAATTGAGAATTGAGAATTGAGAATTGAGAATTGAGAATTAGGAATTGTTAGGTATAGTTAGAAATAGTTATTAGAGTTTAGAGTTTAGTTTTCAGTTTTCAGAAATTGAAAACATTTCGTAATTCGTAATTGAATATAATTCTCAACTCAATTCAAAACATCCCTTCATTCCTTCATTCCTTCATTCCTTCATTCCTATCTGCTAATTGCTAATTGCTAACTGTTTCTCTGTGTAATGAAAAAGACAAAAGACTTTTCAAATAATCTGTGGCAAAAAAATAAATTATTTGAAAAAATTCAATATTTGACGGAAAATAATATTTCTGTCTTTTTCTTCTTTGATTGTTTCCAATGGGAATCCGAAGGTGCAAATTTTATTGCTACTGTCGGCATAAGCCGTTGCAGCAGAGAACTTTCCGTCTGCATAACGGGCAATTGTGTATGCGCCCTCAGCAGGCGCGAGCGCGTCTGGGCTCTCCACAAAATAGGAGTACGGATTAGGCTGGCTGTAAAATTCAAAAGAGCTACGAGCAAATTGTTTTACGGGCGACTGTACTATTTCTGCCTTGCCCGAAAGCGATGCGTGGTCGCTCTGGAGTTTGCACTTCAATGTGTTCTCAAAGAAACGCTTGTCAGTTGGTGTGCCATTTTTCACCAAATCTGTTCCAATATATGCACCGCTAATTAATAAATTGCCGTTTTTTTGCAAATAATTTTTAATGATAGTTTGGAAAGCGGGCGAAAAAGTTTCAAATTCTGCTGTTTTTTTGCCATTCCCAATCAAAGTCTTCTTTTGTTTCCCTAAAATAATATCAACAATTTTGTAGTTGTGCAGCGCTATCGCACCTCGTACAACAGCGTTTTTGGAGCATGAAACAAAAGAAAATCCGGCTTTGGCAATTGCTTTGCCGTGTACGAAAGGGTATTCAAAAGTGTTGCCTGCAATGATTTGCGCTTCGTGGAGAGCATAACTTGCGCCAAAGCCCGGCGAGTCATTGTCAATAAAGTTACTTTGTCTGTCAAAATTAAATTGATTTCCTGTGTAATTCATTGAATATAAATAAGGTACGCCGGCGTCTTTGTCGGCAATAAAACCTGCTTGTCCGTTTGGGCTGTCAAAACTTGCGGGAGCACAAATCCTGTCGAACGCATTGACAATCAGCACAGTACCTTTGCTGTCTTTTGTAGAGCAGGCTGACAGAATTTCTGACGGAAAACTTTCGCCGCCGCCATTTACTGCGGTAATTTTGAAACTGTAAATCCTGTTTTTTTCTAAATTATTAATTATAAAGGTATTAGCATTAACCATAGTTCCGTTGTCGAAGCCGCCGTCATCAATTTTCATATAAACGATGAATTTTTCCGGCGTTGCGGTAGGCTCTATGCTGTCAAGAGTTGGTTGCCATTTTATTTCCAAGTCTTTATCATTTATAAAACAGCAACTTACAGAATTTACGGGCAGTGGCTGCACGATGTAATCGCAGGCGTAAACATTTGACAGATAGCGTAATATGCCTTTATAAATTGCCCGGCTTGCGATGAACTGAAAACGGGGGTCAAGTCCATATCGCATGTCGGCAAAATTCTGGTGCGACAGCAGTTCCAGCAGCAACGTTGGGACTTCGGGTTCGCGGCTCTCGCTGTACGACTTGTTCCACAGATTGCGGCAAGTCCATTCCGGCGCAATCTGTTTGCGAATGTCGGCAACCACTTGATTTTGAACAATATCTGCCAAGTCTCGCGCCGCCCAACGCGAAACGCCGTTTTTGTAGAGCAGCGATTTCTGCGTATTTGCCACAGAGAAAATCCCCAAAGTTCCTATAATTGAATCATTTAGAGTTGTCCCTGCGTCTGAATGTAAGGCTACTGCCAAGTCAATCGGAATGTTCAGCCCTGCATTTTGCGGCAGTACCTGCGAGCCGCCCGCAAGCCAGTTCACCCAAAAACCGCGCGAAGTAAAGTCATCTGTATAATCATTGGTATTGTTAGTGCGGCTATACACGGAGTCGGGGACGCCTGCCCACTGTAGCCAGTAACGCGCACCTTCAGCCCAGCGCGGTTTCCCGCTTGTAATCGGCTCATACACAAGACTGTCCGAGCTTGGCTTACGCGCAATATTGCCCATCCCGCCGCCAAATTTTACCGCATCGGCAGTTATTGTTTTGCCGCTGTCAGAACTGACAGATGAAAGTGTAATACCTTGATTGTCACGGTGTTTGGAATTGTCAAAATAAAAAGTTCCCAAATAAATCCATGTTCCGCCGCCCATTCTCTGATTTATTTTAAAATGCGTGGCGCCGCCGGCGTGAAAAACAGTGTATAGCGCATCTGTTGCACTGTTTTTCAGTGATTTATAAGAAATATAAACGGCATATTCTCCTGCCTGTTCTATTGTGGGAATCCATTCGGCAATAGCGGCATCATCGTTGTCGGTTACTGTGTGTGTGTGCATGTAAGTTCCCGCCCGAAACGGATTCTCGCCAAAGAGAAATTCCGTTTTCCGACAGGCAAAACCTTCGCCGTCTTTCGATTTTCGCCAGCGGCGATGGTCTTTATATTTCGAGTTGGAACTTTTATCGTCATTATCCACTATAATTTCGGCGAGTTGCGTGTCTCTGTCGCGCGGCATAAAAACAGTTGCGCCTGCGTTTTCGAGCATTGGCACAATGTAGGGCAAGGTGTATGAAATTGTGAAAATATCTTCGACTGTCTGATTGAGCCGCGCTCGCTGCCACTCCCAGCGTGCTGTTTGTTGCTTGTAGTACCAACCGTGACTATGCCAGAGGGCTAAATGCCTGTTCTGCAAGCCTTTGGTAATTGTATATGGCTTTGAAATGTTTTTTATTAAAGGAAAATCACTGTCAGAAAGTGTAAATTTGCGGCTTGAATCGGGGTTCTTTGTACGGAAATAATTTGGGATTAATTCTTCAATCGCCTTTTCATCGGTAATGCACTTGATAGCGTAACCATCATATTTTGAAGCCGTTATACGCTTTATTGCTTTGTAAATTCGCGCAACATTTTCTTCGCGCAATGGAATGTAACTCAACTTGGCAGGCGCGAAAACCGTCAGCGTTTTATCCGACTTGTTTGCCTGAATTGTTACGCCCGTAACTTTCCCAATGTCGCTGTAACTATTGGCTATAACGGTCAAAGAATCAGCAATTTGCTTTTCCAAGCCGTTTTGTGAGAACATCGGAAAAGCGCAAATTAGAAATAGAGATGTTAAAAAATATTTTTTCATTAAAAAACAAATAACAGCGTTTTTTTTTTGATAATTGATTTATGTCTATTTATCTATGTTCTATGTTCTATGCTCTACATTCATCTATTTCCAAAAAATATTTTTCCCTTTTTTGAACGGTCGTTTTACAGTTAAAATAAAAATATTGAAAAGCGGCACGAAAATATCGGCAACAGGCAGCATAAAAACATATTTTCGCATTCCTCCAAAGTGTCGCGCTGCACGGTTGATGATAAAAAACTGCGTAAAATATCGTGCCACAAAGAGCAGAATTGCCACTCCGCAGGTAAGCAGATTCCCAAAGATAATTCCAAAAACGAGCAAAACAACAAACGCGGCGTAGAACAGTTCGCGCGTGAACGGTTCTAACAGCAGTTGTATTTTTGTTTTGGCTTTGTAATTGCCCGACACGGACAAGTGCCTTATTTTCTGATACATCCAATCGCGGAAATTGTGTTTCGGCTCTGACCACGTTATGCTTTCGGGCGAAATTTCTATGCGCGTGTTTGTGCGCGTTGCCGCGCGATTAACAAACAGGTCGTCGTCGCCCGAGACCAGATGTAACATCGGAGAGAAGCCGCCGTTTTCGTAAAAAGTGCTTTTACGATATGCCAAATTGCGCCCTACGCCCATATACGCCTTGCGTGCCACTGCCATTCCAAGATATTGCAGCGCAGTGAAAAGCGTGTCGAAGGTAATAATTCTATTTAACAACGTATCTTCTTCGTTATAAGCGCCATATCCGAGTATGATTTCGGTTCTGGAGGTAAAGTTGCGAGCCATCTTTGCTATCCAGAGGTCGCTTGCAGGGCGGCAATCGGCATCAATGAGAAGCAGCAACTCGTTTTTTGCGGCTTTGATACCGAGCGAAACCCCTAACTTTTTAGTGCTCAAATTTTTGGTGCTTTTAGGAACAAAGGTTGAATGTAAATTAGGGTGGCTCAGTTTCAGGCTGTCCAAATAGTATGAAGTGTTGTCGTCAGAGCCGTCATCAATCACAATCACCTCAAAATCAGCGTATTGCTGCGACAGCACAAGCGGCAAGAACATTTTCAGGTTTTGCTCTTCGTTTTTGGCGCAAATAATTACCGAAACGGGAGGTTGATTGGTAACAAATTCTGTGTCAGGTTTTTGCACTCTCTTGGAGTAACGTTTTGCCCCATTGAGATAACGCGCGTAAAAATACATCTGGTAAAGAAAAACCAAAAATAGCGCACCAAAACAAATTATTTCGGAATATGAAAAGTTAAATTGAAAAAAATGCATCTGCTTTTCTATGAAAATTTTTATGCTGCAAAGATACTAAACAAAATCCAAATTCAATCATTTTAAGGGACAAAAGTTAGTGGTTAGTTGTTAGTGGTTAATTAAGAAATGAAGAAATTAAGAAATGAATGAATTAAAAGAATTTTTGCTAATTGCTAATTGCTAATTAACCACTACCAACTGTCTTTATTCTTCTGATAACTGAAAACTGATAACTGAATTAGTTTGACATATTTTTTTGCTAAATCTTTTTTTGAGGCGCTATGTAGACACCATAATATAAACTACTATTATAAAACTACTAATGTATTCATAATAACATATTTAATAAATAAAATTAGGTAGTTATTTATTGACATCCACTATGTCTTTTC
>JAISWT010000228.1 GCA_031271005.1 Prevotellaceae bacterium
CCCCCCCCCGTCCCAAAGGGACGGGGGGGAATGGGAGACGTCTCCCATTTTTTTTGCGTAAAGATTATAATTTTTGTTTTTTCATTATTATCAACGGGTTATACAAGGGCAAACAGGCATTGCGTATACTTTTCAGGGGGTTCTCTTTATTGAAATTTAAAAAAAAAATCAAAAACAACCAATTTCCCAATCGCTACATTCTTATTTCTGTTAACATACATAAGGCGAGTTTTTTGTTTGCCGCAATTATCGGCGCTTTTCTTTCTGTTGTACTGTATGTTTTTCAGTTGGGTTTTCACCCTTTTATTCGGATTGCAAAATTAATAAAGTTTTTTAAATAACAATGTAAAAAATAAATTAAATTTTGGTTAATATTTTTTTAATAGTTATTAGAGTTTAGAGTTTAGTTATTAGATTATTCATTGAATTAAGTTAGGTGTGGTTAGAAACTTTAATCAATTAGCAATTAGCAATTAGCAAATCGTAATTTTTAATTTTTAATTAATATTGCGCTCTTGGTGGTAAAAAATATTTAACCGCAAGGAACGCAAAGTGTTCAATAAATTTAGTCGTTTTGCGCGACTCGGAAATCAGCGTTAGTTAAATTCGCGGACAATAACTGCAAACAGAAAACTTTTTTCGTCTCGCGCGTTTGGAAAACTCGCGGTTTTTATATACTTTTGCAGGCTCAAAATTTACAAAATAACATTTTCCATTACCCCCAAAATGAGTACAGAAACCGAGATACTTCGCCGCCGCACCTTTGCCATTATCAGTCATCCTGACGCGGGAAAAACTACCTTAACCGAAAAACTGCTGCTCTTTGGCGGAGCAATTCACATTGCGGGCGCTGTGAAATCGAACAAGATACGCAAAACGGCTACCTCCGACTGGATGGCAATTGAAAAACAGCGCGGGATTTCTGTAGCCACGTCGGTTATGGGCTTTGAATATAAGGGCTTTAAAATCAATATATTAGACACGCCGGGGCATCAGGATTTTGCAGAGGACACATACCGAACACTCACCGCAGTGGACAGCGTTATAATAGTTGTGGACGCAGCAAGGGGAGTAGAGACGCAAACCAGACGGCTGATGGAAGTGTGCCGAATGCGCAAAACGCCTGTCATTATTTTTGTTAATAAGATGGACAGGGAAAGCATAGACCCTTTTGACCTGCTTGACGAGTTGGAAAAGGAACTCCAAATAGCCGTGCGTCCACTGAGTTTCCCTGTTAATATGGGCGCGAAATTTAAGGGCGTTTATAATATTTTCGAGAAAAAATTGAACCTCTTTACCCCAGATAAACAGCGTATTACAGAGAAAATTGAATTTGACGATATTAACAGCCCCGACCTTGAAAAATATGTTGACGAAGATGACGCGCACAAACTCCGCAAAGATTTGGAGTTGATAGAAAGCGTATATCCCGAATTTGACTCATCGACCTATTTGAATGGCGACCTCGCGCCTGTCTTTTTTGGCAGTGCGCTCAATAATTTCGGGGTCAATGAGTTACTCGACTGTTTCGTGGAAATAGCGCCCTCGCCGCAGTGTATCGCAGCGCAGGAGCGCGAAGTAAGTCCTTACGAAGATTCATTTGCAGGCTTCGTGTTCAAAATTCACGCAAATATGGACCCTAACCACCGCTCGTGCATAGCATTTGTCAAAATCTGCGCAGGCAAATTTGAGCGAAACGTCAATTACAAACATATCCGTCTGAACAGAATGTTGAAATTTTCCGCACCTACGGCTTTTATGGCGCAGAAAAAAGAGACCGTAGACGAGGCGTTTGTCGGCGACATTATAGGGCTGCCCGACAACGGCAATACCTTCAAAATAGGAGACACGCTAACAGCAGGCGAAATATTGCATTTCAAAGGATTGCCAAGTTTCTCGCCCGAAATGTTTAAATACATACAAAATGCCGACCCGATGAAAACAAAGCAACTGGAAAAAGGGATAGCGCAACTGACAGATGAAGGCGTAGCGCAACTGTTTGTAAGTCAATATAATAACCGAAAAATAATAGGCGCCGTAGGACAACTGCAATTTGAGGTCATTCAGTACCGGCTGGAACACGAGTACGGCGCACAATGCCGCTGGGAGCCTGTCTCACTGTACAAAGCCTGCTGGATTTCGGGAAACGAAACAGCAGAAATGGAAAATTTCAAACGCCGAAAAGCGCAATATATGGCAAAAGACAAACTCGGACGAGACGTGTTCCTTGCCGACTCTGCTTACGTGCTGCAAACAGCGCAAAACGATTTCAAAAACATAAAATTCCACTTTAATTCCGAATTTTAGTCCGTTAGGGCTTGAATATCAATAGAAAGCAGGTACAATCTTTGAATTTGTCCATAGAACATTAACCAAGTTTTTTTTAATTGCTAATTGCTAATTACTAATTGCTAATTATTAATCGGTCAATAATGAAATTTTTATTTAAAATGACAAAAAAAGAAGTTGTTTTTATAATAATTCTTTTATTTTTTCTCCCAGAAACTGCAACTATGCAAAATTACGAGCGAGAGCGTTATCGGATAGTAAGTTACAATGTAGAAAATTATTTTGATGTTGTAAATGATTCCGCAACCATTGATGAAGAGTTTTTACCAGACGGTGCGCGGCGATGGAATTTTTCGCGTTATAAAACAAAACAGATGCGTATTGGAAAGGTGCTTGCTGCAATAGGCGGTTGGAACGCGCCGCAAATCGTTGGGTTGTGTGAGGTGGAAAGCAGAAAATCACTGGTTGATTTGATTCGCTATTCGGGTCTCAAATCGTTTGGCTATCAGTTTGTTCACTACGATTCGCCTGACGCGCGCGGCGTTGATGTGGCTCTGCTCTATCGCCCGCGTCAGTTCAAACTGATTAACAGCAAACCTGTTCACATTCATTTCCCAAATGCTCCCGAAATCAGAACGCGCGACTTGCTGCTTGTAACAGGCAATGTGCCGAGCGGCGACACGCTGCACATCATTGTGTGTCACCTGCCCTCGCGACTGGAAGGCGAACTGGAGTCGGAAAACAGAAGAATATTTGTAGCGCAAACCATTAGAAATCAAGTGGACAGTTTGATTGATACATATAAAAAACCAAACATTATTATTATGGGCGATTTCAATGATTATCCTGATAATAAAAGTATTACGCAAGTGTTGAAAGCCGAATCGCCGAGCGCAACGCCGCAGAGCAACAAACTTTATAATCTTGCGCTGCCACTGCACCGCGCCGGCAAAGGAACATACAAGCACAGCGGACAATGGGGCATGCTCGACCAGTTCATAGTGTCGGGCAATTTGCTCAACACTGAAAACGATTTTTATACGCAGCAGGCAGACGCAAACGTATTTGACGAAAAATTTTTGCTCGAAAAAGATGCTGCCGGTCTGGGTACAAAGCCATTCCGTACTTATAATGGATTTGCATACAACAATGGATACAGCGACCACCTGCCACTCTTTGTCGACTTTTGGATGAAAAGCAGAAACACTGAAAACGAAACAGAAAGTAATGATGACTGAATTATTTTTGTAAAAAAATTTTTATGGAAAAAGAAAATAATACGCCCTTTGCGCCGATTCGATTTGATATAGACAAAATTCTGGCAGAAAAAATGCCGCACAGAAAACTGCCGAAGTTCCTTGTACGCTATCTGAAGCGCATAATTCATCAAGATGAACTCAACAGGTTTATGGAGATATACGACCGCACGCGCAATTTTGAATTTATAGAAGGCATTCACAAGTTTTTCAACGTTTCCACCACTATTTACGGCGCCGAAAATTTGCCCCGCGGAGGGCGCTATATTTTTGCGAGCAATCATCCTCTCGGCGGCATGGACGGCGTGAGTTTGGCATATTATATTGGAAATCAATATGACGGAAAAATTAAGATTTACGCGAACGATATTTTGATGTTCGTTGAACCGTTACACGACATATTTATTCCTATAAATAAAACCGGAATGGTGGGGCGCAACAGCGCCGAAGTTACGAACAGATTCCTTGCCACAAACAGCCATCTTGTTACATTTCCGGCAGGAAAATGCTCGCGCAAAACGCGCGGCAAAATTATAGACGACCAGTGGAAAAAGAACGTCATTGTGAAGGCAGTGCAATTTGAGCGCGACATAGTGCCTGTGTTTTTTGACGGACGCAACTCTAATTTCTTCTACAACCTGGCAAATTTGCGCAAATTTTTGGGCGTAAAAATGAATGTCGAAATGCTATATCTCGTTGATGAGTTTGTGAAGCAACGCGGACAGCATCACAGTATATATTTCGGGAAACCAATCAGTTATCACACGTTCAACAAAACGAAAACCCAAACAGAATGGGCGCAGTGGCTCAAAGAAAAAGTTTATGAAATAAAGGACAATTTTGGGAAATAATTTTACCGTTTTCCAAAAAGCGCGCCTGCTTTTCGGGCGCTACATTAAAAAAACTCATTTCCTCTTTTCGTACTTTAAATCGCGGACATTAATTACTTTTTCTCCCAGACGTTCAACACTTTACCGATGTACATTCGATGCGTTTCGTTGGGGTCGGCGCTGTACATTTTTTGTCCTTCTTCAAAAAGCGCGTTGCGGTCAATGTCGTTCCGGTAGATTTTTTCGCACTCAATAACGAGCCACGCTTCATCAAAGTACGGATTTCCCAGTTCGGTGAAGCGCGGCGTTAAGCCTGTTGCCGCCACCTTGTCGATGTCGCGCCCGGATTTAGAGCCGATGAGTTCGAGTGCGCCGCGATATTGTTCGGGGAAAGCATTCAGCACAAAATACTTGCCGCGTTCAAGGAACTCAAACGTGTATCGCGTATTGCGAATGTAAATGGTTGCCGCCGGCACGCCCCACACCGTTCCCAAGGCGCCCCAACTGATAGTCATTTCGTTGAACTGCGCACTGTCGCCTGCCGAGACTACAAACCAGCCCGCGCTGAAAAGCGAATCGGGACTGATGTTCAACTGGCGAATACCGATTTTTTGAAAGCCTTTTTTGCCTTCGGCAATGTTTGTAATTGTATCCGGCGCTGCAACTACCTGACTGTCTGCTTTTTGATGCTTTACACATGCTGAACCTGCCATAATAGTTAAAATTAAAACTGTTAAAATATTATTTTTCATCTGTTTATATTTTTTAATTAGAAATTACTACTGATACACTAATTCGTTAAAATATTTAACATTTATGTAATATTGATTTTTCGTAACCTTAGTAGAAAATTTGCATAATTTTCATGACCTTATTACCTTATTTTCAGAGTTTAATAAGGTACTGTGTTTATTTCCCTGTTTTTTCTCTACTAAGGTTAATCGAATTAAAATAAGGTTTTTTTAGATTAATAATTAGTCAATTCCTTAATTCCTTCATTTCTTAATTTCTTAATTCCTTCATTTCTTAATTTTATATTAAACAAAATAAGTTTTTTTTCTGACAACTGACAACTGATTCATTTCGGGTTCATAAGTACAAACGGCACGAGCATTTCTTCGAGCGAGATACCGCCATGCTGAAACGTGTTTTTATAATAACTTGCATAATAATTGAAAAGGTTAATCGAATTAAAATAAGGTTTTTTTAGATTAATAATTAGTCAATTTCTTCATTTCTTCATTTCTTAATTTCTTCATTTCTTCATTTCTTAATTTCTTAATTCCTTCATTTTATATTAAACAAAATAAGGTTTTTTTCTGACAACTGACAACTAATTCATTTCGGGTTCATCAACACAAACGGCACGAGCATTTCTTCGAGCGAGATGCCGCCATGTTGAAACGTGTTTTTATAATAACTTGCATAATAATTGAAGTTGTTAGGATATGCAAAGAAGTCGGAATTTGTTGTAAAGATGTATTTTGAACTCACATTTGGGCTTGGCAGTCCCACTTTTTTCGGCTCGTTGATTTCCAGAACGGCTTTTTGATTATAAGTCAACGATTTACCGACTTTGTAGCGCAGGTTCGTGTTCACGTTTTTATCGCCTATTACTTTTACAGGATTATTGACCTGAATAGCGCCGTGGTCTGTGGTGAACGCCACTTTGTATCCTCTGATGCTCAGCGACTTGAACAGGTCGTAAGTAGCCGAGTGTCTGAACCACGACAGCGTAAGCGACCTGTAGGCATTGGCATCATTGGCAAGTTCGCGCATCATTTTTGAGTCTGTACGCGCGTGTGAAAGCATGTCAATAAAATTGATGACACAAACGTTCAGGTCATTATTTTCCATATCAGGCAGTTGGTCAATCAATTTTTCGCATGCCACAGAGTCATTCAATTTATGGTAAGAGAAAGTGTATTTTTTACGAAATCGGTCTAACTGTGTCTGTATCAGTTCTTTTTCAAAGAGGTTTTTACCCTCTTCCTCGTCCTCGTCTACCCATAAGTGCGGATACAACTCCTGAATTTGCGCCGGCATCAATCCCGAAAAAATCGCGTTTCGGGCATATTGAGTTGCTGTTGGCAGTATTGTGCAATACAAATCTTCGTCCTCAAAGGTATAAAATTCGTTTAATATTTCGCGGATAAGCCTCCACTGGTCATATCTGAAATTATCAACAAGCGCAAGGAAAACCTTTTCACCCTTGTCCAGCAAGGGGAAAAGTTTGGCTTTGAACAGGTCGTGGCTCATAAGCGGGCGCGTGGCGGGCCGGGTAAACCATTTCTCATAATTCTTTTTAATAAATTTTGCAAAAGTACTGTTGGCTTCGGTTTTTTGCATCTGAAGCAGTTCATCCATTCCGTTTTCGGCTTCTGCCAATTCCAGTTCCCAGAAAACCAGTTTCTTATAGAGGTCAACCCAGTCAATATATGTAAGCGATTCGTTGATTTGCATGCCGATTTTGCCGAACTCCGAGCGATAGGCAGAGGTGGCGTGTTCGGTAACTATTTCGCGCTTGTGGATATTCTTTTTAAGTGTTAAGAGAATTTGCGAGGGGTTCACAGGCTTTGTCAGATAATCGGCTATCTTGGCGCCAATTGCCTGATTCATAATGTCTTCTTCTTCGCTTTTGGTAATCATCACAAGCGGAACATTAGGGGCAAGGTCTTTGATAAACGACAGAGTTTCGAGTCCGCTCAAGCCGGGCATATTTTCGTCAAGAAAAATTATGTCGAAACTTTGTTTGCGGCAAAGGTCAACGGCATCCGTTCCGTTAGTAGCGGTAACTGTCTCATAGCCTTTATCTTGCAGGAAAATTATGTACGGTTTAAGCAAATCTATTTCATCGTCAACCCAAAGAATTGTTTCTTTTCTCATTTGATTTTTAAGAGTTTATTTTTTTATGCAAAATTAGAAAAAGTTGTCAGTTGTCAGAAAATACAATTAAATTTCAGTAAATTTCTAATTGCTATCTGCTATCTGCTATCTGCTATCTGCTATCTGCTACTTGCTAATTGCTACTTGCTACTTGCTATCAGATATTCAGCAATTTGCACGGCGTTAAGCGCTGCGCCTTTGCGTATCTGGTCGCTCACACACCAAAACGCAATGCCGTTCGGGTTAGACAAATCTTTGCGAATACGCCCTGCAAACACTTCATCTGTGCCTGACAGGAAAAGCGGCATCGGATATTGTCTTTCTTGCGGATTATCAATAAGTTTAATGCCCTGTGCGTTGTTAAAAGCCTCGCGCACGCTGTCTACAGTCAGCGGCTGGTCGGTTTCTACCCACACGCTTTCGGAATGGGCACGCAATGACGGCACGCGCACGCAAGTTGCGCTCACCGCGATGTCCGAATGCATGATTTTCCGAGTCTCGTTATACATCTTCATCTCTTCTTTGGAGTAGCCGTTGTCGGTAAAAACATCAACCTGAGGAATCATATTAAAAGCGAGTTGATAGGGGAATTTTTTCACCGTAACTTCCTCATTATTAAGCGTTTGCCTGTATTGCAGCAACAGTTCGTCCATAGCCGCAGTACCTGCGCCGCTGGCAGCCTGATAGGTGGAAACATGAACTTTCCGAATATGGGACAGCCCTTCAATTACCTGCAAGGCTACAACTAATTGAATAGTAGTGCAATTAGGGTTGGCAATAATGTTGCGCGGACAGTTGAGCGCGTCTTTGGCATTGACTTCGGGGACAACCAGAGGCACATCAGTATCCATCCTGAAAGCGCTCGAATTGTCAATCATCACTGCTCCAAAGCGTGTAATGTCAGCAGCAAACTCGCGCGAAACACTCGCGCCTGCCGACACAAAAGCGATGTCAATGCCCGCAAAATCATCGCCGTGCTGCAATAATTTTACTGTGTAATTTTTTCCCTTAAAATTATACGATTTCCCTGCACTGCGCTCAGAACCAAACAGTTCCAGTTGCCCCACAGGGAAATTGCGCTGCTCCAGTACGCGCAGAAATTCCTGCCCTACCGCACCTGAGACCCCAACTATTGCAATCTTCATTTTTTTGTACGTTTTATTTTAAATTTTTACATTATCTTTTGGCTTGCAAAGTTACAATAATTTCTTTATATGCCGTTCCGGGAAACGATAATTTTTCCATCAACCCGCGTCTCCGCCGCAATGCAGCAGATAGCAATTAGCAATTAGCAATTTAGTGAAATTTAATTGTATTTCACTAAACTCTAAACTCTAATAACTACTAACTACTAACTACTAACTACTAACTAACTGAAAACTTTCTTTCCCGTTAGGGAAAGAAAAAAAGAAGACAGGTTTTGTCTTCTTCGATTCGGCTGATTTACAGCCGTCCTTTGCTCGCTATCGCTGAATTATTGAGCGGGAGTAACTGCTGCTGTATCAGCAACAACTGCTGCAGAGTCAACAGGAACTACTGCTGTGTCTACAACTGCAACTGCTGTTGAGTCTACATCGTCAGTGTTCGCTGCCTGTTTCGGTCCGCAAGATGCGAAAATCGCTACACTTGCAACTACGGCAAAAAATAAAACTACTTTTTTCATTGCTATTAACTTTTAAAAATTAAAAAAACTTGTATTATTATCTATTTCAAAAATCGTTGCAAAGGTACAACATTTTTTTTGTATGCAAACATTTTTTTTAATTTTTATTAAAAAATATTTCAAAAAAAATACATTTCTTGCGTATAGAATTGAATATCAATGATATAATGAAATGTTAAAAAAATAAGACCTATGTTTTTTAACATAAAATTTAGGGATTTCAATTTTTTTTTATACATTTGCGGATATTTAAATCGCGCAAAACGACTAAATTTTATTGAACGTTATTAGTTGTTAGAGTGTAGAGTGTAGAGTGTAGTAAGATTCAGTAAATTGCTGATTAGTTTTCATAAATTGAGAATTGAAAATTGAGAATTATTTTTACATTGCGTCTGTACATTATTCACTGTTCACTGTTCAAAGTTTCAGATTCAAAAATGTCAGCAGAATTTTTTTAACCATTATATACATATAATTTAATCATTATGAAAAAAATTTTCTTTTTTTTAATTGCACTAATTTTGTCTTTTTCAATCAGTTACGGTCAGGGTTGCCTTGACGGACAGATAACATTGCCTTACTCCGAAGGTTTTGAGAACGGCATGGGTTGCTGGACGGCGTATGATTTGGACGATAATTTCTTTGAGCAGACTCCGGTTTTTGCTGTAAGCAATAAGTCTTATATGGGAGTTCCTTTTGCACATTCGGGTGAGTATAGTTGCGCAGCGGGATTTCAAATATACCCTAACTTTCCGGACGATATTAATTTTACGCCTGAGATTACACAGACAGCGCTTGTAAGTTCCAAAATCTCGATAGGGACGGATGTTATTACAAAAATGTCGTTTTGGTGCAGAAATGTATATTCAAACACCAAAGTAAGTGTGCTTGTAATGACAGTGGATGATGCAGTCAATAATATTAAGAATGGAAATTATACTTCCATTTGGGGTCCTCGGCAATATTATGACCCCAGTTTGCAGACTCAGCCGTGGCTACAGGTTGAACTTGATTTAAGCGCATTTGCAGGGCAGGATATTTATTTAGCGTTTTATTATAATGGAGACGCTTTCATGTCGCACGACCTTTGGTTTCTCGATGACATTAATATAATTCAATTAGAGCCGATTGATGCAGGTGTAACCGAAATTGTTTCGCCCGAAACGGCTGTAGATATGACGGCAAACGAGCAGGTAACGGTGAAAATAAAGAATTTTGGACAGCAGCCTTTGAATAATATTCCTGTAACTCTGACGCTTGATGGTGTTACTGTGGCTTCGGAAACGCTCGTTCTAACTCAGGAACTCGCTTCGTATAAAGAGGCTGAGTTCACTTTTAGCCAAACTGTTGACCTCTCGGCGGCAGGGACTTATACCATAGGAGCGAGTACTGACATTGCGGGCGACGGAGATGCTGCCAACAACAGCAGCACAAAGCAGGTGCGCAACTACGGGCATTTTGAAGTCGTAGAATTTCCTCATAACGAAGGATTTGAAGATGATGAAACGCTTGTTTTTTGGAAACAGGAGATACTGGAATACGACAGTTTGCCTATCCGCTGGATTTATGCTACAGGCGCTGCGCCGTGGGACGAAACGCAATATATTTCAGGGGCACATTCGGGCGAAAGAAACGCGCTGCTGACAGCGTATTATGATGTGCCTATGGCGCTCAGTCAGAGCCGCTTCCGGACAAAACTCATTAGCCCGCACATTCATTTGGATATGCTGAACACGCCTATGCTGAATTTCTGGCACGCCCAATCGTCTGACTATGGAGATTTGTTCCCTTTGGATACGCTTAAAATTTATTACAAAACATCGGCTGACGGAGAATGGCAATGGCTTTATACAGAAGAACGTACATTGAAAGAATGGACAGAGACAACGCTTGCCCTGCCCGACAAAACCGGCGATTATTATATCGCTTTTGAAGGCGTGCTCGATGGTGGCTGGGATGTTGTTTTGGATGATATTATTGTATACGAAGGTCCTAATTTCGATGCTAAAATGCTGGAAATTATTGATTTGCAAACCGGATTTGACATGACGGAGGAAACGGTAAAAGTTAAACTGCAAAACTTTGGCAACGACCCGCTTGTTGATATTCCCGTGAAATTTATGGTGAATGACCTGCTGGTGGGCGATGAAATTATTGGCGGCGAGTTGCTTTCGCTTGCTGATACGGTTTATACTTTCAGCGCAAAAGCAGACCTGACCGAAGAGCAACAATATGTTATAAAAGCCTTTACTGATGTTGCAGACGATGTAAATCGCGCTAACGACACCGTTACTGTTATTATAAATAATTATGTGGGGAAAGCGGTAATGGGAGTAACTGAAAGCGTTACAACCTGTAATACCGACTTTTACGATAACGGCATTGAAAGCAATTATCAGACAGGCAGCAGTCAGTACGGTTACACAGAACAAATGACTTTTTATCCTGCTACTGACGGCAAACGTCTGAAAGCGTCATTTGAATATTACGATTTAGTGCCGTTAATATGGTGGCAGGGACTTCCTTTTCCGGGCGATACATTGCTGATTTATGAAGGCGCAACTGCTGCGCCCGAAAGACTTTTGGGTTCTTTGACAACCACATACGACAATACGGATGAAACGCAGCCCGTATTTGAATCGTCTGTGCCGGATGGCGCGCTAACTTTTGTGTTCCACAAAGTCAGTATTGGAGCTGACGTGGCTCAAGGCTGGAAAGCGAATATAACTTGCGTAGAGCCGCAAAATAATGATGTAGGCGTAAAAGCAATCGTTGCGCCGGAGAAAGCGGGCAGCAGCGCGGCGCAGGTAAAAGTGGAAATTCAAAATTACGGCAGTGCGCCACAGAGCAATTTTGATATTATTTACTATGTTTCAATTGATGGCGCGAGTGACTTTTCGCTTATTTCCGAAACATTTACAGGCACAATAGGCGCAGGCGAAATTGCCGAATTTACTTTTAATACAACAGTTGATTTGTCGGTAATAAGCGAGGATATTGAAATCGTAGTTTCTACAGCGCTTGCAAATGATGAAAATTCTGCAAACAACATTAAATCAAAGCGTTATATTTCGCGTGCTGCGGTAGAACTTTCGGGCTTCCGCCTCGTTGACATGCAAAATCAGATAGACTTTGGGCAGTTGAACCCTGCCGAATACCGCTACCAAACCAACCGTTTTGTTACCTTCAATTCAAATGAGACGGAAACATTGAACGTGCATAATGCCTTTGATTTTCATACGCACGGACTGATAGTGGCAGGTGCATTCGCTCACGATTCCATTTTTGCATACACAACAAATATCAGCAATAATATCATTGAAGGGACGCCAAAAAATTATATTATTTTGGACAAAAATTATAATGTAATACATTCCGGCGCTTTTGAGGGCATTGTTAGTTATGGCGCAACTCCTTGGTTTCCTGCCGATTTGACTTTCGATTACAGTACAAATTCGCTGTACGGAATAGTTGCCGAAGAAGTTCCTTCTCAGGGTTTTACTCAATATCTGCTCAAATTCAATCGCGAAGACGGCAGTATAGAAGATGCTTTCCAGTTGCAGTATATGCTTCAAACCATTGCCGCCGATAAAGACGGGAATTTGTTTGGCATAAGTTCTAACGGCTTCTTCTGCTCTGTTGCGCTGGATATGGAAACAAAAACAGGCACAGTAAGCCCCATTTCGCACACAGGAATTTTGACGGTCAATGAGCCTCAATCAATGACCTTTGACCACAACACAAACCGTTTATTCTGGTCTGTTTATGAAAACGACCTTCAATTAACGCTCAATTTATACGAAATTTCGCTTCCAAACGGCGAAGTTCACAACTTCGGCAGAATCGGTTCGGGCGCAGGAATTTTGGGGCTTTATACGCCTTATGATGTTCCGACCGCCATTGACAATAATTTTGCCGATAAACAGAATATTATTGTTTATCCAAATCCGTCTGATGGGAAGCAGGTGAATATCAGCAATGTTCCGCAAAATTCCGAAATCAACATTTTTGACCTTTCGGGCAGGATGCTGAAAAAATTTGAACATCTGAGTGGCAATGTTTTGTTGAAAACCGATTTGCAGTCAGGCGTTTATTTAATAAAAGTAAATGAAACGACTCGGAAATTGACAGTAAAATGATGTTGTTTTCACATAAAAAAAGCCCGAAAGGGCTTTTTTTATGTTTGCCTGTTTTTTTATTTTACTGCCAATTTCCTCGTCTCCTCGTCCCGCCGCATTTGCAAATGCGATTGGGCGGAACTTTCGCGAGTTCTGCATACAGAATTTATTCCATTAAAAATTCGTAATTTTTCTTGCCGAAGATGTCGCTAAGAATTTTCTTGCGTTTTTCTCCTGTGAGTTTTATTTGCAGTATCGTTTCAGGTTGTTCCTGGGTGTTTTGTGGTTCTTTTGGGACATAAATTTGCGGATATGTCAACAGGTAAAGCACATCAATGCCAAGCGCTTTTGCGATTTTCTCAAGTTCGCTTGCACGCAACTCACGTTTTCTATTTTCTATATTGCTGACAACAGAGGTATCGACATTAAGTGCAAAGGCAATAACTTCCTGACTTACACCTTTTTCCTTGCGTATTTTTATTATGTTTTCTACTATATCCATATTTCAAAATTACTTAAAGTTATAAAATCAAATATTGAGATTATATCTGTATTATTGCTATTTTATCATAATAAACTTGTCTTTTTATCATAATATTTGTAATTTTGCACAAAAAAACAATCAAAAAATGGCTAAAAATAAAATAACTGTTAAAGAACGCAACAAAATTAGTATTCTGCTAATTAGCGACATTACGCATATAACTTGCAGTGGATATTTGAGTACAATTCATACGATTTGCGGAAAACGCATAAATGTTGCAAAACCGCTTAAAGAATATGAAAATGAATTGTCCGAATTTGATTTCATACGGATAAATCATTGCACATTAGTAAATTTCCAATATGTAACCGCTGTACAACTCGGAAAACTCCGCACCTTATTAGTTAATAATACATCTTTGAAAATTTCTCGCAGAAAAATGCAGATTGTTACCAAATTCTTGAAAAATAATTAGTCTTTTTTTTGCCACTTGTTTTGAAAAAATACCATCTTACCTGTAAGAAACGACCACTTATTAGATAAAGTGTATCATCTCATTGACTTATAAAAAATACCTTTTACCTTTGCCTCGTAATTTTTACGCGCCCAAAAAGGTAAAACTTTCAGCGTTAGCGCGAGGAAAAATTGCACTGGAAATTTTTTAGTATTAAATTGTCAAGTTTCACAACGTTGTTGATTAACTTGACAGATATTAGATAAACAATTTACTTAATTTATTAACTTTTTAACATTTAATTTTAGTATGAAAAAGAGTATTTTTAGTATTTTTGCCATGGTTTTGGCAACGGTGTTCACGAGTTGTGAAAAGAATGAAAATTTTAGCAGGCAAAATACCAGCCAGACAACGCTAATGGAGCGTTTTGAGGTAGCCCAAAAAGCCGCGGGTTTTCATAGTGGCGTTCTGTCGGCAGTTTTCGACACTATTCAGGAGTTGAAACGAACAAAAGGGGTTGATTTTGTAAGACAATCATTTTTGTACGAGCAAGAAGGAGAGATTTTGGACAGAGTTTTTGCGGTATATTTTGGCGAATCCGTAGCGCAGGAGTTGTGTCAATTCAACAGTTTTCCTTTAGTTAATAATTTACCGAAGGAAGATAGAGGAAAGGTATTGATCAAATCAGTGGAAGCGAATACTTCTGAAATCGCACATCTTACTGATTTTTACAGTAGTACAGTTTCAGATTGTATGGATTTGGATGCGAATAGAAGAAACATCATTTCTGCGATTAATTCACAGGAAATTGCTTCGGCATTTTCAGAAGAGGAACAAAATACACTTCTATTGATGTTTGCGGTGTTTATTGATTCTTACAATTATTGGACAGAAAACATTAATGAATGGGATGGTTTATTTGAAGTCGGGCAAGAACCAGAAAATCCAGATTTGCCTTCTACGCCAGAGGGTTTGAAAATATTAAAAAAAATAGTTGCGCTTGCGATGATTGACGGTCAGGGAATAATTGATAATAAAAGGGATATTTTCAAAGCCGCACTTGCTGGTGCTGGAAGCGGTGCATTGATAGGACTGGGGGCAGGTGGTGTAAATGCAGCTACAGGCGCCCTGCTTGGCGGAATGGGTGCTGCAACAGGCGCATCTGTGGCTTGCGCTGCATTGGCTTCTTATGATGCCTATATAAAATAGTTGCAGTGGTTTAGCAATAAGTTATTAGCAAGAAAATTATATATGAATAAATTGAAACATCTATTTCGTGAAAGTAAATACAGATATTTGTATTTGTGCTTTTTGTGTTTTGTAACAATGTCGGTTTGCAACATTGTTACGGGAAATTGTAGATTATTTGGCACAGAGCAATCGGCAAGAGATATAATTGCCAATATACTGACAGTTAATGTGTTTACGTCTGCGTTTGTGGTAATTTGCTTTATGATTTTGAACAAAGACCTTGCGATGTTTAGAAAAAAACACGTTTTTTGGGCAATTTTGGTGTCAGTTTTGTACCTTGTTGCTATCTCATTTGTCTTCAAATTTATATTACTTGACGAAATGTGGATTACAGTCCCGATTGTGATGTCTGTTTTGCTGATTATTCTTTTTGCGGTGCTGTTTTCAGGTATTTATTCAAAAAATTGATTTCGAAATTTATAGAAATACAATTTTAAAAAATGAAAGAATGTATAGATTCTCTTTGGGATTGGGTTAATGAAAACATTTTTGGTGGACTTTTCTGGTGGGTTTGGTTAATTCTCTTTTTTGTTGTTGTG
>JAISWT010000007.1 GCA_031271005.1 Prevotellaceae bacterium
GGACATCCACGTTCCTGCGCCGTTTTCATCTCCCACAAGAACCGCGCTGTCCTGCTCGTTGCCGTCCACCAGCCTGAACGCCTGCCCTTTGACATTCGCCGTGTCGCCTACGATGTGCAACGTGTTTGTGGGATTATCGGTGTTGATACCCACCTGCGCGGTCAGTACCGCGCCACTCATGAGGGCTAAAAAGCCCAAAATTAAAATACTTTTTTTCATTTTTGTAAAAATTTAAATTTAAAATGTTATTTTTTTAATAATTAATAATTCAAAATTGAGAATTGAGAATTGCTATCTGCTATCTGCTAATTGTTCACAGTTTTGCACACAAAAAAAGCGTGGAATCAACCCCTCTGACCATCAGGTTACCACGCCTATCCTATCCGACAAGCCATTCCACGCCGATTACTCGGCGTTTCGCTGACTTATTCTTGATAGGAAACCCCAAATGGGTCATCGTGGTAAATGATGGTCAAGAATAACGCAAATTGCTAATGCAAACTTAATCATTTCTGCGCACGCTTGCACAGAATTTTTATCAATTATTTATTTGTAAAAAAGAAACAAATTGATAAACATTTTTACTATATCTGCCTGTTTATAAGCAGTTTAGCACGGCAAAGTTAATACTTTATTTTTTAACGGCAAATTTTTATTGTTTTTTTTTTACATAATTTTCAAAATACCTTAAATCCGCAAAACTTGTCCCGCCAAAGCGGGAGGTTTTCACAAGTCTGTGAAATTTATTTTTCACAGAGCGACACAGAAGTTTCACAGAGGGGCATAGAGATTTTTTTGTGCTTTGCGGTTAATATTTTTACCACAAAGGGCACAAAATTTTTCACAAAGAACACAAAGTGCTGGTTTTCAACATCTATTCTTTGTGTTCTTTGTGGTAAAATTGAATTTTTGAGACAGCCCCCGAATACGTGCGCCCCATTGAAACCGTGTGCGCCCTCCCGCTTTGGCGGGACAAATAGTGTGTCTGCCCCCATCAACTTTTTTTAAGAAAAAAAAATAATATAAAAAAACGGGCTTTTCAACCCGCGATTTGCATTATTCATTATTCCGTACTAATTGCTATCTGCTACCTGCTATTTGCTACTTTGTGCCCTCCGTTTTGGCGAGGCAAGTTTTGTTTTTCTCTATTAAATTCAAAATATTTTGCACGCTTTGATATGAAGTATATTTATCTTCGGGCGTATTTTGCACATAATCAACAAGTTGTGTAACAGTAGAAGTTGCAACATGTATTCGTGTGTCGCTCGAAGCGTAGTATATAAACACGCGCCCGTCATCCTCCGCAATCCATCCGTTGGCAAACAGCACATTTGAAACATCGCCTATGCGCTCATCGCCCAAAGGCGCCATAAAATATCCGGCAGGCGAATGAGTAACCTTTGTAATGTTCTGCAAATCAGTCATAAACATATACAGCACATATCGCAGTCCTGCCGCCGTATTCCTTACTCCGTGCGCCAGATGCAGCCAGCCCTGCGGCGTTTTTATTGGCGCGGGACCTTGTCCGTTTTTCAATTCATATACCGTGTGATAGTGTTTTTGGTAAAAAATTGTTTCGTTTTTCACAATCGGGTTGCGCATGTCATCTACAAACCCCAAACCTATGCCGCCGCCATTTCCCACGTCAATAAACCCGTCTTGCGGTCGCGTGAACAGCGCGTATTTGCCGTTGATAAATTCGGGGTGCAGCACCACGTTGCGTTGCTGTCCCGTGTCTGAAACAAGGTCAGGCATCCGCTCCCATGTTTTCAGGTCTTTTGTGCGTACAATGCCTGCATTTGCCACCGCCGCGCTTGTATCGCCTTTTGGGGCGGCAGGGTCTTTGCGTTCGGTACAAAAAATTCCATATATCCAACCGTCCCGGTGCGCTGTCAGGCGCATGTCGTAGATGTTGGTATCAGGTGCGCCTTCTATTTGCGGAATAATGCACGGAGCATCCCAAAAGCGAAAATTGTCTGTTCCGTTGGGGCTTTCGGCTATAGCAAAAAACGATTTGCGGTCGGCGCCTTCCACGCGCACCACAAGCAGATATTTGCCCGCCCACTTAATTGCGCCCGCGTTGAAAGTGGCATTGACGCATATACGTTCTTCAAAAAACGGGTTGGTTGCAGGGTCAAAATCATATCGCCACTCAAGCGGAACATGCTGCGCTGTAATTACAGGATGTTTATATCGAGTGATAATGCCATTGCCTATCTCAAACGGCTCGTTGTTCAACGCAAGCAATTCCTCGTGAAAATTCTGTATTTTCTTTTTCCTTTTTTCAAAAATGTACATATATTTTTTAGTTATTAAAAGTTGAATTTTTATTTAAAGATTTAATAATTTAAAGATAAAAAATAATAATATGTTTTTTTTGTTAATTTTTTAATAATAATTTTTAGGAATTCCTATATTATAATCATATTTATTTTTTACTGTTTCATATCTCTCAAAAAAACCGTTCTCTCATCTTCATAGAATTTCACAAAATCCGGCGCCGAAATTTGCCCCGGAAACGGCGCGTAGAAATGATTTGGTTGCTCGCAGGCGTTGCGCCACACAACGAGGTACGAAATAGGGTACTTTTTTACCAGCGGCAGCAGCGTTTCTGTCCACCACAGCGAATCGGGAATTGCCTCATAGCCCGTTTCGGTAAAGGCTACAGGCTTGTTGCGTGCCTTGCCCAAAGCCGTAATCGCCGTCAGGTCGGCATTTACTTTGGCGATGTACTCGTCCCTGTTACCGAACATATACTGGTCGCAACCGAGAATATCAACGTACCGGTCGCCTGCGTAACGTTCCAGATAATTTGCCTCATCGGTAATATCCTGTGGCGAATAAGCGTAAAGTAACTGATTTACGCCATTTTGCATCAAATAATCGCGCGTCATTCGCCATAAAGTTTTGTATTGCTCGGCAGTGCACAACTTTGCGCCCCACCAAAACCACGAGCCGCTGTTTTCGTGATACGGGCGAAATATGATTGGAATTTTTGCGCCGTCTGGCGTAGTGCAGGAATTGAAAAATGTCGTGAGGTTATTGAGCCACGCGAGGAATTTCGCGTGATTTTGTCCTTCCGGCAGAATGCTTGCCACCACTGCCGTATCGCTCACATCCCACGAATCGCCGCCGGTGGCGGGGTTATCGGCATGCCAACTGAGCGTGATAATGCCGCCGCGAAGGTGGTGTTCAATGATTTTGGCGCGAATAGCAGCAAAAGGCACGTTATCTAAATTTACATCGCTGCCATGTTCGATGTCGCCCAAATCGAACGAAAAAACGGCAGGATAGTCGCTGCAAACGCTTTTGACATCGCTGCGAGCCGTATCGCCCCACCAGCCAACGCCGTACACAGGGTCGTCGTGATGCCCAAACATAAAGCCGTGAGTTGCAACGTTTTGCAACTCCACAAGCAAGGCGTCTGCCTCCGCAGAGCGCCGGTTCGCTTTTTTATTACACGAAATAAAAAGCGTTAAAATACAGGAAATTAAGATTGCGCGTTTCATTTTTTTTCTACTTAATTTTATACGCCAATTTTGCCTTTATATCTGCGGAACTTGCGCCAATTTGGAACTCAAAATCTCCGCGTTCAACGGTTTTTTTGTTGTCGAAATTAACAAATGCTAAATCGCTTTGTTGTAGCGTGAAAGTTACGGTTTTTGTTTCTCCTGCCTCCAGTTCCACTTTTTCAAAACGGCGCAGGCGCTTCACATCAGGCATCAGCGAGGCGTAAAGGTCGGCGCTGTAAAGTTGCACAACTTCTTTGCCCGCCATTTTGCCGGTGTTAGTAACTTCTACCGACACAGTTATTTGCGCGTTTTCGTTAAGCGGCTGCTCGGCGGCAGATATTTTCGCATTTTTGTATTCAAAAGAACTGTAACTCAACCCGAAGCCAAACGGAAATTCATAGTTGTAATCGCCCTGATAATTGTACGCCGCGTCTGTATTTTCCTGCTCCTCAGCATATTTGTGATAATACGGAATCAGCGAATTGGGGAAAGCCGGATATGTGTAGGGCAGTTTGCCTGAGGGGTTAATATCGCCCGCAAGTATATCTGCAAGGGCATCTGCGCCATACATTCCGGGCAAATATGTCTGTACAATTGCATCTGTTTTTTGCGAAAATTTGGAAATCAGGCGCGGTCTGCCTTCGCTGAGGACAAGAATTACAGGTTTGCCTTTTTCAATGATTTTCTGCGCAAGTTCTGTCTGTAAATCGTTGAGATACAAATCATCAAGGTCGCCCGGTTTTTCGCAGTATGAATTTTCGCCAAGCATCAGCAGTACAACATCGGCGTTTTCTGCGGCGGCAATCGCCTCTTCAAAACGGTCTTTATATTCGGTATCATATTCAAAAACTTTTTTGTAACTCACGCCGGCAATGTATTTCACATTTTCTTTTCCGTATTTTAATTCGATGGCTTGCAGCAAATTATGTTCATCTTTGACAAATTCATCAACTTTTTCGCCTTGCCACGAAAATGTCCAGCCGCCGTTTAGCGCACGCATACTTACCGCATTTGGACCTGCAACCAGAATTTTTTTGCCCTTTTTGAGAGGTAAAATTCCATTCTTATTTTTCAGCAGCGTAATTGCGTCTGCAGCAACATCATAACTTGCTTTCTGAAAGTTTTTTGAGTGAAATTCGGGATAATCTTTTTTGAAAGTATTTGGCGTTTCAAACAAATTCAAATCCAATTTAATCTTCAGAATGTGCGTTACCGCCTCGTCAATTCGCGCCATAGAAACCTGCCCTTCATCAACAAGTTCTTTGAGTAAAGTGCAAAACTCCACGTAGTTAATCGGAATCATCGACATATCAATACCTGCGTTAATCGCCTCGCGAATTGCCTCTTTTATCGAAGCAACCATACGGTCGCGCGTGAATAATTTGTTGATGTCTTCCCAATCGGAAACTACCATTCCCTTAAAACCCATTTGCTCGCGCAAAATAGTTGTAAGTATTTTGTAATCAGCATGTACGGGCTTATTGTTTATAATTCCCGAATTTATCATAATTGATGCTACGCCCGCATCAATTGCCGCCTGAAAAGCGGGCGCATGATACTCAAGCAGCACATTTTCAGGAATGTATGCAGGCGTGCGGTCTTTGCCGCTGATTGGCGCTCCGTAGCCCATAAAGTGCTTTGCGCAGGCTGCAATGCGGTTTTTGTCGATATTGTTCGGGTTTTCGCCTTGAAATCCTTTTGTTAGCGCAGCGCCAAACATCGCGCCAATGTATGGGTCTTCGCCAAAGTTCTCGTTTTGGCGTGCCCAGCGCGGGTCAAGCCCCAAGTCGAGCGTGGGGGTGAAAGTCCAGGGCACGTTTGAGGCACGGGTTTGGTAAGCGGTGATTTCACCCATACGGCGTGCATTTTCGGGCTGCCACGATGCTGCGAGCGTGATTGGCGCAGGAAACATTGTGCTTTCGGCCGTGTAAGTAGCGCCGTGGTTCTGGTCAAGTCCGTACAGAATTGGTATCTTCATTCGCGTTTCGGTCATTGCTACTTGCTGCATCTCTTCCACCGCCGCGTTCCACCATTCTGCCGTTCGCGCGCGCGTGTTTGGCGAGTTAAGAATTGAGCCTACGTGGTATTTCACCACTGCTTCGCGCAGTTTTTCGGAGTCTATCTGCAACGTGCTTGCAGGCGGCGTGTCCTGCCCGCGCGTAATTACGTCAATACTGATTTGCGCCATTTGCCCGATTTTTTCTTCGAGCGTCATTTTAGCAACCAACTCGGCGGCACGCTGCTGATTACTGTTTTGAGCATTCACGCCCAAAATTATTCCTGTTGCAGTCATTGTTAAAAGGATTTTATTCATTTTTTGCGTTTTTAGTGGTAAAGAATTTATAAATTGTAATATTTTTTATTAGTTAAATTAAAAATTATTATTTCACACAATTTTTTATTATTCATTATTCATTATTAACTGTTAATTCCCCATTCTGCGCCTGTTCAATTCCTCAGTATTTTCCTTCACTTTTTTGTCGGAAAGCGGGTAAAAAAACATTCCTATAAATGCTAATACACAGCAAATTGCCGGAAATATTGAAATCATCAGATGTTCGCCAAAAACAGTTTGTTCGTTTTGCAGCAACCCGTTTTTTGCGGCGGTTTCGCTGTACCCAAACCAGCCCAAAATAAGCAGGTTAAGTCCCGCGCCCAATGCCCAGCCGAGTTTCTGGCTCATCGAACTTGAGGAAAATATCAAGCCTGTTGCGCGTCTGCCGGTTTTAAGTTCTTCATTATCAACAATATCTGCAAACATTGACCACAGCAGCGGCAACACATAGCCCGCGCAAACCGAAATCAAAAATTGCAGCGTCAAAATCCACTCAATATTATTTGGAATAAAATAAAATGCCACGCTAAAAACGCCTGCTGTCAAAATTGCTATCATATAGGTGTTCTTTTTGCCATATCGTGCTGATAATGTGGGCGCAACAATCACTCCGAGCAAATTTGCCGCTTGCCCCACGAGGAAATAAATTGTGGTCATATCCCAGCCTGTGCCTGCCATTTTATAGTTTATGCTAACGTAATCGCGGAAAAAATAAATCGCCACGCCGTCTCGCACTGCGTTGAACAGCAATGCCGCCAAGCCTGCGGCAACCAAAATCCACCATGTTGAATTTTGCAACAGTTGCAGCAAATCCTCTTTTATAGAGGCATTTTCTTCTGTCTCAATCTGCTGAACGCGCTCTTTTGTCCAACTGAACGAAAGCAGAAACAGCGCGATACAGATAATCCCAATTGCGCCCACGCCCAAGGTCCACGCCATCGGCAAAGTACTGACAGACACATTCTCTGCCGCTTGCGCAACGTTTTCGGGGTTTAGTTTGCCCGCGAAAAAATCGATGAGCGGTTGCAGCAGCATAAAAGTAACAAAACTGCCGATAAAAGCAAACGCCATTCGGTAACTCGACAGCGAATTTCGCTCTTTGGGGTCTGCAGACATCGCGCCCAACAGCGAGGCGTAAGGCACATTGATAATGGAATAAACCAGCATCATTGCAAGATATGTAATGCAGGCATAAATGATTTTGCCTGTAGCGCCAAATTCGGGGACAAAAAACGTAACTACGCCCATCACGGCAAACGGAACGGCGAACCAAAGCAGGTACGGGCGATATTTTCCGTAGCGCGAGCGGGTGCGGTCGGCAACAATGCCTACGCCTACGTCAAAAAACGAATCGAACAATCGCGCGGCAAGGAACATTATTCCCGCAACTTTGGCGTCAATGCCAAACACGTCTGTATAGAAAAATGCGGCGTACATTCCAAAGATTTTCCAAAACATTGACGATGCCGCATCGCCCAAACCGTAACCGATTTTCTCTCGAAGTCTGATTTTTTCTGTCATTTTAATTTTATTTCAATTTTTCATTGTATTTTCTTATCAGTTCCACCGTTTCATCGGTATCGAACACCGAATTTAATCCCTGCTCCTCTTGCGCGGGGTCGCCCAGATAGTCGTCTCCGCGCTCCCAAAAAATGTGTTTTGCACGCCCAAAGCCGCCCCATGTCCAAAAATTGCAGCCTGCAAGATTGCCCTGTTCTGTTTTATTTTGTACAATTTTTTTAAAGATATTTTCGTAAAACTTATCTCTTGCTGTTGCAGCGGCGTTTGCATCAAAACTGTGATTGTCGCGCGGATAGCCAAATTCTTCAATTACCATAGGTTTTTTCAGTTTTTGGGCAATAGCCAAATGCTGCGCAATATATTCATTTGTTTTAATTATGGCAGTGTCAGCATCTTGCTGCACTTTATCGGGGCGTATCCAACTCCAGTTTTTAGCCCAGATATGAATTGTCATATAATCTGTGTTTGGGTCGGCGTTGATTTTTTCTACCAACTCCCAATCCATTTCGCTGCCCATATATCCTTCGTTTCCGGTGGAAATTAGGTGGTTATGGTCAAGCGAGCGAATTAGCGCTGTAGCCTCGCTGAGCCACTGCACAAATTTCTGTTTGTTTCCGCCCTCAAACACGCGCGGCTCGTTGCCCACCTGCCAACTCATAATTGTAGGGTCTTTGGCGTATTTTTTGCCTGTGTAGCGGTTTGTACGTGTAATTACATTTTTTATATGATTAAAAAACAGCGTTTTACAACTGTCGCAGTCGGCGTATTTTTTCATTTGACTTTGAAACAGCATCCAGTCCTGCACGCCAAATTCGGGGACTTTGCCCTCGCCTGCCCATTCGAGGTACTGCCCGTAGCCGCCGCTCCATTCCCACGAATTGTTAAGGAACAAAACCGCTTTCATATTGCGTTTTCCCATTTGGGCGAGCAAAAAATCGAGTCCGTCAAAAATCGTGTCGTTATACACGCCGGGCGCGGTTTGCAGCGTGGGCTGCACCTTCACTTTTTGCCCCGCCGCGCCGTCTGCGCCAACTAAAACGCGCAAGTTATCAATGCCGTTTTCGTGCAAAAAATCAAGTTCTTTGAGCAGACGCTCGCGAGTGCCGCCCTGCCCCGTTGAGCCGAGAATTGCGCCGTACCAAAAGTTTGTCCCGATAAAATAACAGGGCGTTTCGCCAACAAAAAACTGTCCGTTTGTGACGGTTACAAACTGTGAATTTTCCTGATTTTTTGAGCATGAAAATTCACATAAAATTATTAAAATTAAGATTAAATATTTTTTCACAGAACTTCTCATAATTTGCAGAATTAAATATTTTTTTATAAATAATTGATTTTATTGATAATGAGACTTCTAATTAATGAATAATTAACAATGAAAAATGAAAAATTAATTCATTGTTCGTTGTTCATTTTTTAATTTGTTAAATCTATTAAAAATTAATGTGCCGACAGTAATTCTCAATTAATTAATGAATAATTCTCAATTAAAAATGAAAAATTAATTCATTGTTCATTTTTAATTTTTCATTGAATATAGTTCTCAATTGTTAATTTCAATTTCCTCTCTTGTTATTACTTCTTCGCTTGCTACCGCCGCTTGCCACCATGTTTTGTCGGCGTGCATGTTTTTGTAGTCGTCGGGCGATGTTTCGTCTGTTGCGTTGAAGTCGTACCAGGGCATAAACCACAGCCAGTGTGCGCCCGCGTTCCACTGTGCGCCTATTTGCGCCACTTCTCCCATTTCGGCAAGCGTTACCATTTTATCGGGAAAATTGTTTTGAATTGTATTAAATTCCGCCGCCGACACCGCCGCCGTAACCACCCATTCTGTTCCATTGCCGTAACTGTCGCGCCCCACAATATCAACGTATTCGGAGCCCGGATAAAACGGCAAATCGCTCGTATTTGTGCGCCTGTCCGTTTGCGTTGTGAAAACCCAAATCAAATTATTCAAATCTTTTTGTTTGAAATAGTTAAACATATATCGCCAAAGATTTTTATACGCCTCTGCGCCGTCATTTCCCCACCAGAACCACGCGCTGCCGTTCCAAGCGTAGATATTGCCCGCCGCCTCGTGCAGCGGTCGCCAAAGTACAGGAATATTTTTGTTTTTTAACAAAAGTAAATAATCTGCAATTTTTTCGAGGTCGGCATTCACAACCGCATTTTCCCAAGTACCTGCAACAGTGGCATTTGCAGTGCGAAAAGTGGTTTCTTCAGTGCGAAAAGTATTATTGCTATCAACATTTCGCGGTGCGCCTTCATATTTCGGCACGTTCCAGTGCCACATCGCCCCAACAATTCCGCCCTCATTGCGCCAGTTTTCCACTACCGAAATATTGCCGTAGTCAATCCAGTTTGCAGGCGACGCCCAAAGATGAATATAGTCGAAAGTGTTGATTGCAGGATATTTGCCTGTCCAACGATATACGCGCTCCGCCTCGTCAATGTTCCACGCAACGCTTGCCATTGCGCCCGAAAGCGTTTTTTTGCCGTAAATTGACTTCAAATAATTGTACAGCGCAACGGCCTCAGGCGAAGGATTGTCGGTGCAAAGCGTTTCCGAAAACTTGGGTTCTTTTTGAGTGGTAAAAGTGAGCGAAATAGCCTTTGCGCCAACTTCTGACGGGTTTTTAATTACATTTGCGGGAATTGTGAGAGTATAATTTGTTTCGTAATCCAAATTGTTAATCAAAATAGAAATTGTCGGTTTGCTGCTGTCGTACACAATTTTGCTAATAGTTGCGCCGCCCGAAACGCTGACTTTTTTCTGCTCGGCAGAGGGGCAAATTACGTTCTGATTGAAGGTGAGCGTAACGGTCAAATCGCTGACAGGAATATTCTCAGCGTTGTTTTCGGGAACAGTTGAAAGTAATTCGGGCGCGGGAAGCGCGGGGTTATCGGGGGCTTCGTTGCAGCAGGCAAAAGATACGGACGCCGCAAGCAATATTATTGTCTGTAAAATGTTTTTCATTGTCAAAATATTTAAAATCAAACTGCAAAAATAAATATCATTCAATAACTTAACAAATACTTTTTTATCTTTATATAATATTTTTTTACCGGTAAAAAATCGTAATCTGATTGTTGCTTTTTCGTTACTTTTGCGTAACAGGTTTTTCATTCCTTTGCATTCAAATTTTTGTTGATTTTTTATGGGAAAAAGATTGTGTTTGGCGGCGATAATATTCTGCGCCGCAATAATTTATGCAAAGGCACAGACCGGCAATATTGCAGGCGCCGTTTTAGACAAAACAACCGGTGAAACCATTGCAGGCGCCACTGTTTTAATGGAAAATACAGGCAAAGCGCTGATTAGCGATTTAGACGGTCGGTTTGCGTTCAATGGCGTTCCTGCGGGGCAATACAAACTTAAAATCTCGTTTATATCGTATCAGACGGCAGATATTGACGTTAAAATTTCTGCACAGGAAACGAAGCAAATTCAGGTAGAAATGTCGGAGGCAACTAATGCGCTGCACGAAGTTTCGGTGGTGGCTGTGCGCAAACAGGACACCGAACTTGCGATGCTCACCGCGATGAAAGCGTCTTTGAACGTTGTTAGCGGCGTTTCGGCGCAGCAAATCGCTCGCACGCAGGACAAAGATGCAGGCGAAGTGATTAAGCGCGTGCCGGGAATCTCGATTATTGACGATAAATTTGTGATTGCACGCGGGTTGGCGCAACGATACAACAATGTTTGGGTAAATAACAGCGCCGTTCCCAGTTCAGAGGCTGATGCGCGGGCGTTTTCGTTCGACATTATTCCGAGTTCGCAGATTGAAAATATTGTGATAGTAAAGTCGCCGTCTCCCGAACTGCCTGCCGATTTTTCGGGCGGTTTTATTAAGGTAACGACCAAAAGCATCCCTTCAGAAAACAGTTTCCAGATAAGTTGCGGCGGCAGTTTTGACACACAAACGCATTTTAACGATTTCAAAGCGGCAACGGGCAGCGCAACAGATTTTATCGGGTTCGACAACGGTTTTCGCGCGTTAAACTCTTCCATGCCAAAGCGTTTGGACAACAGCGATGTGGCGCAGGTGGATTTTGCTGCAAAAAACGGTTTTAACAACGATTGGGCTATTAAAACCCAAAAACCGATGATTGACAGGCGATTTGCAGCCGCATTGAACAGAAAATGGCAAACCGAAAGCGGACGGCAGTTTGGATTGACCGCTGCGCTGAATTACAGTTACGCCGCGCGTACGTTCAAAAATATGGACAATGCACGCTACGGCGTATATAACTCGCTGATTGACAGGCCGGTATTTATTTACAAATATACAGACAATGTATATAATACCGATGTGCGCACGGGTGCGATGTTGAATTTTTCGGCTATTTTGAATGAAAATCATCGCCTCGAATTTCGCAATATTTTCAATCAACTTGGCAAGGACAGATACACTCAACGCTCCGGTTTTATGTACGTTAGCGGCGAATATATTCAGGAATTGCAGGAATATCTTTACAGCAGCCGCGCAGCATATTCGGGGCAAATCGCAGGAAATCATATATTTAGCAAAAACAAAACGGATTGGACGCTCGGTTTTTCGTATTCCAACAAACATCAGCCCGACCGCCGCCGCATAGAGCGCACCGAAAACAGTTTTGCAGACGACCCGCACTTTGGAATGATGCGCATTGAAGCGGGCGACATTAAGCGCGATTTTGTGGATTTGAATGAGTTGTCGTATTCATTTGCAGGAAATTACAGTCGCGATTTTGACTTTGGAAAAATAACGCCAACGCTTAAAGCCGGCGTTTTTGGCGAATATAAAAAACGCGATTATCAAACGCGCTCGTTTTTCTACCTTTGGAACGCAGAAAATTTGCCGTCTGATTTTTCGTATTATAATATTATAAATCAAATACTTATAACGGAAAATTTGAGCGCCGACAAACTTTATCTTTACGAAGACACTGACCAGAGCCGTTACAGTTATAGCGGCAGCAACGCGCTTGCGGCTGGCTATGCGGCTGTAAATTTGCCGTTCAACAAATGGAATATCTATGCCGGACTACGCGCCGAATACAATAATATGTCGGTTACAAACTTCACGACCATCAATGGCGACCGCGCGCGCACGCGCAATTATCCGCAGTTCGACCTGTTCCCTTCGGTAAATGCCGCGTATAATTTTGACGCGAAAAACATTGTGCGTTTTGCTTGCGGCGCATCAATAAACAGGCAGGAATTTCGCGAACTGTCGCCGTCCACATACTACGATTTCGATATTTTCAGTTTTATAAAAGGCAATCCGCAACTCAAAGCGGCGAAAATTCTGAATCTTGACCTGCGCTACGAATTTTATCCCACGCCTGCCGAGTTGATTTCGATAGCGCTGTTCTGCAAAAATTTCCGAAATCCGATAGAATGGACGTATCGCAACGCGGGCGAAACATATATTTATACCTTTGAGAATGCGGAAGTTGCAAACAGTTTTGGGCTTGAAATAGACCTGAAAAAACAACTTGATTTCATCGGCTTGCGCAATGTGTTTCTCACTTTCAATGGCGCCTTGATTAGCAGCCGCGTTTGGTTTGGCGAAGACAGCGAAGAGCACGACCGACCGATGCAGGGGCAGTCGCCATACCTTGTAAATGCAGGTTTATTTTACAAAACAGACACAGAGCAATGGAACGCGGGAGTGCTTTATAACATTACAGGGCGGCGCATTGTGGGCATCGGCAAAACGGACGCAAGCGAAGGCGGCAGTATCAACAACGAACTGCCGGATATGTACGAAATGCCACGCCACGCGCTTGATTTTACATTCGGCAAAAAGTTCGGCAAAAAGTTTGAAATAAGCGGCAGTATCCGCGATATTCTTGCGCAGGAAGTGGTTTTTAAGCAATTTCCAAAATTCTACGACAGCAATAACATTCTGCAAACACGCGAGCAGACAACAAAAAAGTACAAAACAGGACGGAACGTGGCATTGACCCTGAAAATTAATCTTTAAAGTCAAATTTCTGTCAACAGACAACTATTTTCTGCCTTTTCGTACTTTGCTGTGTCTTATTCCGTATGTAAAATAAATAGCAAAACCGATTACCATCCAGCCAATCAAGCGTATCCACGTATCTAACGGCAAAGCAATCATTTGCGCCAGACATATAATTATTGCCAAAACAGGAACGAGCGGAACAAACGGAGTGCGGAATGCACGATGTAAATCCGGCTCCGTTTTTCGTAAAATAATTATTCCTGTGGAAACAATAATAAAAGCAAACAGGGTGCCGATTGAAACCATGTGCCCCAGAAGCCCGACAGGGAATAAGCCCGCCATCAATGCCGCAAGCCCACCTATGATAATTGTGGCAATGTAGGGAGTTTGGAATTTTACGTGCGTTTTTGAAAAACATTTCCACAGCAATCCGTCATTGGACATAGTATAAAAAATCCGCGATTGCCCGTAAAGCAGCACCAGCACAACAGAACTCAAACCCGCTATTGCGCCCATTTTTATGATGGGACGCAGCCAAAAGAGCGACCTGCCGGCAGCATCAATGGCAACAGCAATCGGCGCAGCAACATCAAGTTCGCTATAATGGACAATGCCTGTAACAACCAGTGTTACAGCAATATACAGAATTGTACAAATTAACAAAGTCCACAAAATAGCTCGCGGCATTGACTTTTGCGGGTTTGTTGCCTCCTGAGATGCAGTAGAAACGGCATCGAAACCGATATAAGCGAAAAAAACCACCGCCGCGCCCGCCAGAATGCCCGTAAAACCGAACTTGCCAAATGTGCCACTGGTGTTTGCCGGAATAAAAGGAGTATAGTTGGACATGTCAATATGCGAAACTCCAAAACCGATAAAAAGCAAAATTACAGCCACTTTTATCAATACTACAATATTGTTGAAGCGGGTAGACTCTTTAATCCCAATAACCAAAAAAGCAGTCATCAACGCTATTACAAACACCGCAGGAAAATTTATAATCGCCCCTGTAAGATGCCAGCCGCTCGAATCGTGAGTGAAAGGAGCCTCGCAAAGATGTGGAGGAATAATGATATTAAAATCTTTTAAGAAACTGACAACATAGCCCGACCATCCTGCTGCAACAGTTGATGCTCCAAAAAGATACTCCAGAATTAAGTCCCAGCCTATAACCCAGGCTACAAACTCGCCCATAGTAGCATAGCCGTATGTATAAGCGCTGCCGGCAACAGGAATGGTAGCCGCAAATTCGGCATAGCAAAGCCCCGCAAACAGGCAACCCATCGCCGAAATTACAAATGACAAAACAAGCGACGGACCTGCATGCTGGGCGGCTGCCGTACCCGTAAGCACAAAAATCCCCGCGCCAATAACAGCGCCAATACCCAATACCGTAAGGTTGAGAGTAGAAAGAGAGCGTTTTAACTTGTTTTGCTCTAATGCATCTGCCTGAATTGTAGAAATTGATTTGCGTAATAAAATCTTCATTTATTTATCTTTTTATTGGTGCAAAAGTATTAAAACTTTATTAATCATTTTGCGCACTTTTGGTTTTTTTTACAATATATTTTTTTAATTTAAGTTTTATTAAATTTCTAAAATATTAAATATCAACAATATAAGAAATTTGAAATCTTCATTTTTTATACAAAATAATTAACAAAAAATGCTGTACGAAAAAAAATAATCTGTTGCTTTTTGCTTTTTCTTCATGTTAATTGCGAAATAAATTGTACTTTCGTATCGTTTTTTCCGACAATACAGACATTTGACTGTAAAAAAAGAATGAAAATATTGATTTATAACTGTCAGAGGCTGTCTCAAAAGTCAATTTCACCACAAAGAATAACTCAAATATCACAAAGATAGATATTGAAAACCCACACTTTGTGTTCGTTGTGAAACACTTTGTGCCCTTTGTGGTAAAGAAACTTTGACTTTCGATACAGCCTCTAACAAATAATTAGTGATAACAATGAGTAATATACAATCCACAAAAACACTGTAAAAATAATTCGCGAATTGGAAATCAGCGTTAGATAAATTCGCAGGCAAAAAAGAAATTCAGTTAATTCTATAAATTTAAAATTAACTGAATTCTGATAACTGCCACACTGACAACCGAAAATTCTTCAGTCCTTATGGTTACCTTCTAAATCATAGCGGTAAGTTTGGTCAATGATTTGGTCGTTGGATGCGAGTTTGCTTTTCACGGAAATACGGAACCCTTCAATACTGATAGTTACATTGTCCACATATCTGTAAGCATATTTTTCAGGCTCTTTGTTGTCTTTTTCGTAAGCATCAACGATAAGTTTGTGTAATTTTTCGCCGCTTACCAATGTTTTGAAGTCAAAGAGTTCGTCTTCGAGGCGGAAACTCGCCTTCTCATCATCCGACCCACTCACGTCAACCGTAAGTTGCTGTGCGGGCTGCCAACCGCCTACCTCGCCGTGAAACAAATGTCTTAAAAGTTGTTTAGGGTTTTTGGGGTCTTGCACGTCTACATAAAGAAACAGGAATGCATCGCCGCTATTGCCCTTGTCGGCAGGATTTTGGACGACAATGGTTACTTCATTAACTTTGCCTGCCTGTTCGCCCATACTTTTAAGGACGGCATCATAAAGTTTCTGAACCCCTTCTTTGTTCTCAAGAACTTTCGCATCAACTTTTGAATCTATTCCGGCGCCGCCACCGAAACAGCCTGTCATCATCGTGCTTAAACCTACTGCAACGAGTGTCAGTAAAAAATTTTTCTTCATACCTTTTTTTGTTTAATGGGGACTTCTAAAAATTATTTTTTTGTGTTATTGACTTTTAAAGAGAACCCGAAGTCCAAAAAAATCCTCTAAAAAAATCGGTGTAAAAGTATAAAACAAAATGTTAAAAAACAAAATTTATTGCAAAAAAAATCGTATTTTATTTCTATAAGTATTTATATGTTAAAAAATTTAATATTAAATTTGATTAATTGACAATTAATATATTATAACTAAGCATGCAATACCAAATTTTAAATGTTTACTGTTTGGCAGGCAGCAAATAGAATTATACTTCAAACCCTGTTTGTTTGTTTCAAAAACCTGTCAATAACGTCAATAATAGCAATTGACTCGTGCTTTTTTAGAAGGTAATTATCTGAATTATTGTAATTTAGCGCTATGTTTCGCACAAATTCATTTAGTTCATATCTCAGACCGTCTCCATCAAATTTGTAGAAATATTTTTTGTTCTGGTTCGCATCCTCAAAGCGCAATTCAAAATATTCTGTTTTCCACCATGGCGCAGGAACATAAGCATAACCCTTTGTGCCACTGATAATTAATTCGCCTTCTGTTTTCACTCCCAAGCCCACTTTAAATGTGCCAACCCCACATTCGTATTCCAAAATTCCGCGCGTAAAAATATCAATTCCATTTTTTAGGAGAGGAAAAAATTGCATATTTTTATAATCTGTGCCAAATATTTTGAAAATAGGTAGTAAAACGTACGATGCAAGTTCGGTCATACTGCCGCCTGCCTGCTTGGGGTCCAATTCGCGAAGATTTCCGCTTTTAAGCCCCGTGAACGCCGAGTCAATGTCGTGAATTTCACCTATAACGCCGCTTTTCACAAGCGAAATAAGATGTGTAAAGCCCGGACTGTAAGCGGTTTTCAGGGCTTCTATCAGCACAAGATTGTTTTTTTTTGCCATAGCATACAGTTCAATGGCTTGATTCTTGGAAAGAACCATCGGTTTCTCGCAAAGTACGTGCAGCCCTTTTCCAAGACATTTTTTGACATAATCATAGTGCGAAAGGTGCGGCGAGGCGATGTAAACTGCCGAAATTTTATCTGTAAAGTCGTCAAAATCAGAAGAATAGAACAGCAGTTCGTGCTTTTCGCAGAACGCTCGCGCTGACGCTTCGTTGGGATTGAAAACCCCCTTCACTATCACACCGCTAACAAATTTTGATTCGGGGATAAAGCGGTTGGCGATGCGACCGGCGCCAATAATGCCGAGTTCTACAATATGCTGTTTCTTTGTGCGCAGTTGAGTGCTGGAGATACCCTTTGTGCGCTCCAGATAAACAACATTGCAATATTCTTTCAAATAATCGAACCTGCCCAGCCAGTCTGAACCAATCGCAAAAATATCAACCTCCTTTTTAACAATATCTTCTATTTTTTGCCCCTCATATTCCTCCACAATAATTTCGTCTGCATACCCCGACCGCCTTACATCATCTATCCTTTGCATTAACGAATTATGTACGTTCAGTTTGCCGCGCTCCTTGTCAAATCTTTCGGCGGTAACGCCAACAATAAGCCAGTCGCCAAGTTCTTTTGCACGGCGAAGCAGGTTTTCGTGCCCAATGTGAAAAAGGTCAAAAGTACCGTAGGTGATTATTTTTTTCATTAAAAATCAATGAGTTATATTTTTTGTTAATTTTTTTTGCAAAGGTAAAAATAATATTTCTTTTTGCAAAAAAAAGCACTCCAAAACACATGACAAAGCGCTTGTTCTTAGGACTAAATCTTTTTCATCTGTTTGTAATATCCACTTTTTTTACTTAATTTTGCACTTCAAAACAGACCTTTTAATGATTTTCAAATATGATGTAATAGTAATTGGCGGCGGTCATGCAGGCTGTGAGGCTGCTTGTGCTGCCGCACGACTTGGCTCGCGCACCTTGCTGATTACGATGAACATGAATACTTTGGGGCAAATGAGTTGCAATCCCGCAGTAGGAGGGATTGCAAAAGGGCAAATTGTGCGCGAAATAGACGCGCTTGGTGGGCAAATGGGTATTATTACCGACAAAACCGCAATTCAGTTCAGAATGCTCAATCGTTCAAAAGGACCGGCAATGTGGTCGCCGCGCTCGCAGTCAGACAGGGCGCGCTTCGTGCTGGAATGGATTGATACAGTTACACACACACCAAATCTCTTTGTGTGGCAGGATGCAGTTACCGAAATACTGTTTGCAAATAACGCAGTTGTTGGCGCAAAAACAGCATTGGGCGCAGAATTTCGCGCAAAAAGCGTGGCGCTTACAGCAGGCACTTTTCTGAACGGACTGATGCACTTTGGGCAAAAACAAATTGCGGGCGGAAGAATTTCAGAAACCGCTTCTTTTGGCGTTACCGAGCAACTGAAAAGCATGGGCTTCGTGGCTGGCAGAATGAAAACCGGCACGCCTTGTAGAATTGATGGCAAAACAATAGACTTCAATAGAACCACCGAACAAGTGGGCGACAATGATTTTCATAAATTCTCTTTTTTGCCGACAGTTAAGCGCGAATTACCGCAGCACAGTTGTTTTATTACTTATACTAATGAAAAAACGCACGATATTTTGCGGCGCGACTTGCAAAAATCTCCCCTCTATAATGGGCAAATCAAATCGGTAGGACCACGCTATTGCCCGTCTATAGAAACAAAAATTGTTACTTTTGCCGACAAAACGTCTCACCAACTTTTCCTTGAACCTGAAGGTGTCAATTCTAACGAGTTTTATCTCAATGGGTTCTCGTCATCTTTGCCCGTTGAAACGCAAATTGAAGCGATTAATACAATTGCGGGGCTTGAACAGGCAAAACTTTTCCGTCCGGGATATGCTATAGAATACGACTTTTTTGACACAACACAACTCAAACACAATCTTGAAACTAAAATGGTAGATAATTTGTTTTTTGCAGGGCAAATAAATGGAACTACAGGATACGAGGAGGCAGCAGGGCAGGGCATAATTGCAGGTATAAATGCACACTTGCGCTGCCATTCTGACGGCGAATTTACCCTCGCGCGCAGCGAAGCATATATTGGAGTGCTAATAGACGACCTCGTTACCAAAGGGGTTGATGAACCTTACCGCATGTTTTCTTCCCGTGCAGAATACAGACTATTGCTGCGTCAGGATGATGCAGACAGGCGGCTCACCCAAAAATCTTACAATTTGGGATTGTCTACAAAAGAACGCTTCGATTTGTTAATGAAAAAAACTGATATTGAGAAAGAATTGACGGAGTTTCTGGTGAATCATTCTGTCAAACCCCACGAAATTAATTTTTATTTGCAAAATAAAAACTCTTCAGAATTGCGCCGGAGTTGCAAAATTTCGGAAATATTAGTGCGCCCACAAATCTGCCTTGTGGATTTAATAGATATTATACCTGCTTTGAAGGAGAAAATTTACAATATTCATGCAAGCAGGCGCGATGAAATTGTGGAGTCCGTAGAAATAAAGTTAAAATATGACGGCTATATTAAGCGTGAAAAATTGATTGCTGACAAATTACAGCGATTGGAGCACATCTATATTAAAGACAAGATTGATTACAATGCCATAAGGTCATTGTCAACAGAAGCCCGACAAAAACTCACTCGCATTAATCCTGATACGATAGGGCAGGCGAGCCGTATTTCGGGCATTTCGCCATCAGATATTAGCGTGCTGCTGGTACTAATGGGAAGATAGAGATTAGACATTTTTTGTTCCACGTGGAACAAAAAAAATGATGCAACAAAAAAAACACATTGTTCCACGTGGAACAATGCAGGCAACCCAAAACTTTTATGTAGTTAAATTGTTTAGTTTAAAAAAACAAATTTATATAAGAATGAAAAAAATAATTAATTCATCGTGTGCTCCTGCCGCTATAGGTCCATACAGTCAGGCGGTTGAAGCAAACGGAACTCTTTACGTGTCGGGGCAATTGCCTGTCGACCCATCGGAAGGCAAAATTGTGGCAACAGGTGTTGCAGGACAAACAGAGCAGTCGCTCAAAAATGTTGAAGCAATTCTTAAAGAAGCAGGTTACGGATTTGAAAACGTAGTGAAGTCCACTGTTTTTCTGTCAGACATTTCTTATTTTGCTCATATGAACGAAGTTTATAAGAAATTCTACACAACCGACTGCCCTGCTCGCAGCGCATTTGCAGTGAAAGATTTGCCAATGGGCGCCCTGGTCGAAATTGAAACAATTGCAGTAAAATAATGGAACGCTTCAACAAATTTTGGTTGGGTTTTACAATCGGGATTTTGTTGCCTCCTGTTTTCATCGCAATATATCTGAAAAACTTCTATCCGGAGACCTCCGATTTGACAGAGATAATGGCAACAATTTTCCCATCTGCTATATTGGGAAAGTTGCTGCTTTTGTCCGTTTTCCCAAACCTTCTTTTGTGTTTCACCTGCTATAAAAGCGACAGTTTTCGCATCGCAGCAGGTTTTATGACAGGAGGAATGCCTTACCTTATTGCAAGTATTTTCATGCTCTGAATTTGTGAAACAAATAAGGGGTGCAAAACGCAGTTCGCTCCCCTTAAAAAATAAAATTTAAACAGATGAAGCAAAAAATTAAAACTTCATCATGTCGTTCATTCCCAAAAATCCTTTTTTGCCTAAAGTAAATTCTGCCGCGATAATCGCCCCAAGTGCGAACCCGTCGCGGCTTTTTGCACTATGTGTAAGAGTAATTTCATCAACATTCGATTCGTAGATTACAGTGTGAATACCGGGAACATCGCCCGTGCGAATGCTCTCAATTGAAACCTCATTGGGATTTCGCGCCGCGCCATCTACCCATACAGTTTTGCGGTCAATCTCATGCAAAATGCTCTCTGCCAGTGTGATTGCCGTTCCGCTCGGTGTATCTGCCTTGTGCGTGTGGTGAACCTCTTCCATTGCTATATCATAAGAGGGAAATTTGTTCATGATTTTTGCCAGATAAGTGTTTAACGCAAAAAAAACGTTCATCCCCAAACTGAAATTTGACGACCAAAACAGTGTATAATTCTGCTCGTCAATCTCTTTTTTCAGGGCAGATAAACGCTCTGTCCAACCTGTTGTCCCGCAAACCACCGACTTTCCCCGCGCAAAACATTTGCGAATATTGTGCTCCGCTACTGACGGCGAAGTAAATTCTATCACAATGTCTGCGCTCTTAAACTCTTCACTGTCAAACATTTGCAAATTGTCAACGTCAATTATGCAAACAACCGTGTGCCCGCGTTGATGAGCAATGCGCTCAATGGTTTTGCCCATTTTTCCATAACCAATCAATGCTATGTTCATTCCTTTTAATCAAATCATTAGAATTACAGCCACAAAGTTACAAAAAAATCTCAAAACATTTACTCTCTCTGTTGAAAATTCGTGTATTTGCGGATTGCTGATTACACTTGTGTTTTTGCTGTGCCGTTCATTTTTGCTAAACTTTATTCCTTGCGCTTCCGTGGCGAACTTTTTGGCACATCATATTTGCGCGAATATTTTGCAGAGTTAGACGGGGAAATTTAAGGGTTTTCTCTTTTCACTGCCCATAAACTTCACTTTTTATTGTTTCCACGCTTTTTTCCACATCCATTTCTCCGCGAAACATCAGAAGCATTGGCACAGGCGTTTTTTTAGGGTTGTATGCAGGTTGAATATACGGGGTCTCCGAAATCTTAAAGCCACAATTTTCGTAAAAACGGATGCGCCTTTTATTCGTTTCGCTATCGGGTTTTTCCACTTCCAAAATGATGGGCAAGGTGGTTGCTTGGCAGAAGTCCCGAAAAAATTCTCCTCCAAAGCCCCGATTACGCAAGCGTTCGGCAATAGCAAAATGCTCTACATACACGAAATTGGGAAATTTCCAGTAGAAAATAAATCCCAAAAGTTCGTTTGTGTGTTTGAAAATCTCCGCATTAAACGCGCGCTTTGTCCGCGCAATTTCAAGCAAATCCTCAAAATTGCGCCGATGTTCAGGTGCAAACGCAGCCTCGTAAACTGACCGAGTGAGAACAATATCAAGGTTAGATGTCGTCTTTTTTATGTTTGATACCATTGTTTTATGTTTCCTGCAAAATTACAATTTTCTACAACAACAAACAATTATCAAGTTTCCAGTTTTCAGTTTTCAGTTTTCAGTTATTGTCCGCGAATTAGTTATTGTCCACAAATTTAGTAACGCTGATTTCCAATTTACGAATTTACACAAATTATTTTTGAGGTCGTTTGGGACAATTCCCTTACACATTATTAAAAAAAAAAATCTTTACTCTATAATTTTTGTAAAACATTTCTATCCGTTTGTGTGTAATTGAGAGTTTTATGCTAACTTTGTGCTTTGAATCACAATGTAATATGCCGCAGCAGAGTCAAAATACAGAAACAGCCATTATGCCTTTCAAAATTCAACAGTTGATTGAAATAATAATGGAGCAAAAACAACTTGATTATCAAGATGCTTTCGGCTATTTGTATTCGTCCGATTGCTATAAATTGTTGTTGGACGAAGATGCTAAACTGTGGTATATGAGTGGTTTGGGAATATTTTCTTTGCTCGAAGAAGAGAAAAAAAACAAACAGATAAATCCCAAAATCTTACTGTTTTTCGCTTTTTGTTTGGAAAAATACAAGAATTTTGCGGATATTTCGGCAGAAGAAACTCTTTTTATTTTCCGAAAATACGGCGTTTTCGACTATCTGAATGATGGGTTCGAAATGTTGCATACACAAGGCGAAAATTACATTGTGAATGATATTGACGAATTTATAAAAGCCCGACAGAAATGAAACTTTATCACGGCTCAACGGTGGGAGTGGAAACACCCGATTTGCAGAAATGCCACCCGACAACGGACTTCGGGCAGGCGTTTTACACCACGACCAATTTTGAGCAGGCGGAAAAGTGGGCGAAAATAAAACAGAAACGAGCCGATACCGACAAAATGTTTGTTTCGGTATTTGAATTTAACGAAAATATCTTGCAATCAAACGATTATACCGTTATTCGTTTTGAAAACGCCACTCACGAATGGCTCAATTTTGTTGTGGCAAACCGTAGAGGCATAACGCAGGCGAATTGCGATTTTGTTAACGGACCCGTTGCTAACGACTCGTTGTATGCTACTATTTTGCTGTACGAGCAAAATATCATTTCTGCTGATGCTGCTATCGAACGACTGAAAGTGCAGAAACTCTACAACCAGTTGTCGTTCAATACCGAAAGAGCATTGAAAAATTTGATTTTTAAGACAATAATAGAAATAAAAGCAAACATAAATGGAATGACCACAAAAATGCTACCATAACCGGCGAAAAAGGTTTCAGTTTTCAGAATGGAGACGTCATAATATAAACTACTATTATAAAACTACTAATGTATTCATAATAACATATTTAATAAATAAAATTAGGTAGTTTATTTATTGACATCCACAATGTTGATTTTACAGAATTAGCGTATTGTCTTTATTCTTTACTCTTTACTCTTTTTATTACACACACAGAGAGGCACAGAGATTTTTTTCGACCTTCGCGCCCAAAAACCAAGTTTTTTTGGAATTTTTTTTTCTTTTTTTCCAAAAATATTTTTTATTCCGAAATGTTTTGTAACTTTGCCGTGCTAAACTGCTTATAAACAGGCAGATATAGTAAAAATGTTTATCAATTTGTTTTATATTTTTACAAATAAATAATTGATAAAAAAGGAATGCGCAAGCGAGCGCAAAAACAAAGAATCTGGTATTTTACATTATTCTTGTCTTCATTTCCACAAAATGTAATCCTCCTTGGATTATCCTATCAAGAATAAGTCTGCGAAACGTCGCATTATGCGGCGTGGAATGACTTGCCGATAGGATAGGCGTGGAAACCTGAAGACAGACGGGTTGATTCCACGCCGATTTTGTGTTGTGTTTTTTGAAATAAAACTTGAAAAATGAAAAATGAATAATTAACAATTAATGCGACTATTGTGGACTTTGTGCAGCCTCCCGCTTTGGCGGGATAAATCTTGTGTCCTTTGTGGTTAATTTTTCTACCACAAGGCACAACAAGACTTGTCCCGCCACAGCGGGAGAAATTCACAAAGGGCACAAAGTAGCAATTAGCAGATAGCAATTTTAAATTCTCAATTCTCAATTTTGAATTAATAAATTATTCACTAAAAAAATAACATTTTAAATTTTAATTTTAACAAAAATGAAAAAGAGTATTTTAATTTTGGGCTTAACAGCCCTGATGAGCGGCGGACAATTTCTGTCCGCGCAAGTGGGTATCAACACTGAAACCCCGACAGCAACCCTCGATGTGGCTGCACAAAAAACTGACGGCACTACTGCCGAAGGCTTCATCGCTCCGCGCCTCACGCTTGCGCAACTCAATGCCAAGCAGGGCAAATACACCGCCGACCACACAGGCGCAATGGTGTATGTTACCGAAGTTGACGCGACGCCTGTCAGCAATTATTCAGATCAGATAACCTGCACAGGATTGGTTATGTGGAATGGTACACACTGGATTAGCGACTGCGCAGCGCCCAAAACTTACGCCGCCGCGCTTATGCAGCCAAAGGCATTCACCTTTTACGAAAACCCGGAAGGTAATGACGTGCCTGTTCCTTTGGTGTTTGGCGCAGGCGGCAGCAGCGCAAGGACCTATCAGTGGTACAAAATCACCGGCAACAACGTGCATATTCGTATTGCGCAAAAATGCACCGCTGCTGACGGTTCGGGTTTTGCCACAAACGCTTTTACGCCCACAAGCGTTATCAAAGGCACAACGCGAAACGCCAGTAACACAGGCTTTTACAGGTATTTTTGCGTAGGTAAAAATGCCACTAACGACAGCGTAATTTCCAACATTGCCGAAGTAGCAGTAGGCTGCGGCGCAAAAAACCTGCAAGGCGAGTGGCTCTCGTTTATGTGCTTCAACCTTGGCGCAACAGAACTGACAATTGCCGCGCAGAAAAACCACTCAATGACTTTCTCCACTCCAAATGAAGCAGACGGTTTGCACACCTACCAGACAGGCGAGGAGCAGATTTACGGCGACCTTTATCAGTGGGGACGCATCCGCGATGGGCACGAGCAACGCGGAGCAGGCGCGGGCTTTGTTGCAGGCTCTAACGCCGCGGGTACAAATCAGGCTGCCTACAACGCCCTCACGCCAATAGTTTTTGAAGACGGGAATCTTATCGGTCCCTCACAACATTACCCGTGGCGGCAGGTGTCGCGCAACGATAACAAATATTACGGAAAATTTATCACCGCAGGATCAGCACAAAACTACAATTGGGCTTACGACTTGGCTGCAAACGAGATAGACCAACTCTGGCGTACATCTCGCTTTGCTCCTAACGACCCCTGTGCAAAAATCAACGCTGACGGCTTAACATACGAAACATTTTATCCGGAAACTGACGGCACACCCGACTCAAAGACTGCTTGGAAGACCCCTAATCAGGACGAGTGGGGGAGTATTTACCGCGGCGGTACAGTCAGCGGCTCTTTCAATAACGCTCTTGCAAACACATGGACCTGGTACGGCAACAACGGTTGCGGCTTTGATATTAAGCCTGACGGCGCTACTGTTACTCTGCATCTGCCGGCAAACGGCGTTCGCGAGCGCAATAATGGTCGCCTCTATGGTCAGGGAGCAGTCATTCGTTGTTGGAGTACTTCCTTTTCAGGAATTAATGCCTACGCCTTGGACATCGGCGGTAGTACCGTTAATCCCGCGTACATCGCCAGTCGTGCGTACGGGTACGGGCTGCGCTGTATAAAACATAGTTAACAGTAGGGCTGTCTCAAAAACCCTTTGCGCACTTTGCGAAACCTTTGCGTCCCTTGCGGTTAAATATTTTTTACCGCAAAGAACGCAAAGGATTACGCAAGGAACGCAAAGATTGTCCCGCCAA
>JAISWT010000057.1 GCA_031271005.1 Prevotellaceae bacterium
TACGCAAGCACGAAACACAGATTATCAATTATTTCCGACATGGTGCAACAAACGCTAAAGCTGAACGACTGAATGGTAAAATACAACGTTTCATTACACAAAACTACGGATTGAAAGACAAAGATTTTTTTCTATATAGAACTGCCGGATATTTTTTATAGCACCTCAAAAAAAGAATTAACCCAAAAACAGCAAACAGCAAATATACATCTTTTGACGTAGCGAAGAACTGCAAAATCCGAAAAAAATGATGACTTTATGGACGGACACTATTTAGGGTCTGTAATTTATAGATAATATTTAAAAATCATGAAATTATTGAGCAATAGAATATTCCAATTGATTTTAGCATCCATTGCTATATCTTGCGTAATTTTAGATTCTATTTATTTTTTTGAATATATGAGCAAGTACAATATTTTAGTTGTATTTTGGTTATTTTTATCTGTACTTACTCATATTCGTATAAAAAATAAAAAGATTTTAACAACAGAAACGGTATCAGCAATAATGGAAATTATTTGGATGATACTTATTATCATTCACATTGTTTATTATTTAAAACTGTGGTTATTTTAGTATAATTGTAATTCCCTGCGCTCGCGCGTCCCTTGCAGTCCGTGCGCAGCATAAATCAAAGAAGCACAGCAATCATAAAAAAGGTTGCTGTGCTTTTTTGATTTTTTTTACAAATCAATGATTTATAAATTTCAGGATACCATTTTGGGTGTCCATGTGGCAAAGTCAGGAGTTCACAATATCAATATTATTAATTATCAAGCAAAATGCTTGTCATGATAAACGGTCCTACAGCCTTTGGGTCGTTGTTCACCACCGGTTCGCCAATGTAATACTGGTATGAGCCGTCTCTGTAAGGGTCGCCGCCAAGCCCTGCCACTGCGCAGCATCGCGTAACAGACAGGCTTCCGTCTGCCTCTTCTACCACAAAGGTTTTTATAAACTGCTTGTATGCGTGGTCTGCTTTTTCCAAATAACTTTTGTCTATATAGCCTTTTTGTGCCGCCTTTGCCCATGTATAAATAAACATGATTGACCCGCTTGCCTCAATATAATTGCCCTCGCGCCCCTGCTGGTTTGTAACCTGGTACCACATTCCTGTTTCGCTGTCGCGGAACTTTTCAATTGCAGCCGACAGGTTGCGCAAAATGGTAATCACGCTGTCGCGTCCGTGCTGATTTTCAGGCAGAAAGTCAAGCGCATCGACCATCGCCATCATATACCAGCCTATTGAGCGCGACCAGAAGTTTGGTGATGTGCCTCGCTGCGGGTCTGCCCATCGCTGCGCCTTGCTCTCGTCCCACCCGTGATAATACAGCCCCGTCCGGGGGTCGAAAGTGTGTTTTGCAATCAGCGTAATCTGGTGAATAACATCGCTGTACAACGCCGTGTCGCCAAAGGTTTTTCCGTATTCGGCAAGGAAGGGCGACCCCATATAAATCCCGTCGAGCCACATCTGGTGCGGATAAATCTGCTTGTGCCAAAAACCGCCATCAGTTGTGCGCGGCTGCGTAAGCATCTGGCTGCGAAGCAGTTGCAGAGCATTAAGATAAACAGAATCGTGCGTGTCGCCATAAAGGTCAAACAGCGCTTTGCCAGCGTTGATATGGTCAATATTGTACTTCGCAGGATTGTAAGTCAGTATTTTGCGCCCGCCGTCAAGCAACATTGTATCTTCGTAGGAAACTACATAGTCGCGGTATTTTTGTTCGCCTGTTTTTTGGTAGACACCGTAAATAGCCTGTAACACAAGCCCCTGAGTGTAGTTCCACTTGGGCGATTGCACGTTGTCTAACTGCCACGACTGAGGGAAACGCTGCATCTCAGAATCTGCCATACGCACGTAATATTTCTGCGAATATGCGCTTTGAGATTGCTGCTTCTGTCCGCAACCGAACAGTAAAACCGAAATTAAAACTATTGATAAAAACTTGATATTCATTTGTTTATATTTTATTTTTTATTGTATTATTTTTTTTTAATGTCTTTATTCCTTACTCTTTACTCTCTTTATTTGCTCTTTCTACTGTTCCATTCACTTTTAATTTCACAAGCTCAATATTTTCCAAACCGTCATTATCCACCACTTTTACGGCAACATTGTATTTACCGGCTTTGAATTTCTGCATTTGTACGCCCGTTTTGTCGAGCGCCACATCGGCTTTGAAAATTTTATTTTCGGTATCATAATTAAAATCCCAACTGTAAAATTCAATGCCCGCTTCGCTTTCTCCTGTGGCGGCAAATTCAATTTCCCTGACAGGCAACGCATGCGTAGCCCCTGCGTTGCTGATTTCTCTGATTTTGACATTGATGTTTGGTTTTTTTGCTATCGGCACAATTTTATCAACCGTAACCAATTAAATGATAATATTTTCCTCCATTTTCAGCCGTGCAACCTCCTGAATTGCGCCTTTACCAAACGAAAAAGCAATGATATAACCTGCCGGCAATTTTTCCGATTGATTTTTCTCAAACAGAATTTTGTTGTACTGTTTTGCCGAACCGGAGAAATTTTTAATCACGTTTACGCCGATATTGTCCGAGCGTTCATATAAAAGGTTGCTGTGCTTTTTTTCAGAGTTTTTAGTGGCACAAGTTACGCACGCTAAAACTTGCGCCACTACGGACAGTACTATTTATACATTTCAAATAAATCTTCACGTTTTTTATTAATATAAAACGAATCAATTGCCTGCTTAACTATCTCGTCATCTATTTTCTGACGTAACTCAAATAATGTTTCATTTGCTTTGTCTTCTTCGTGCAAAAGTTTTAGATTCAAAGCATAATTCATTACAACTGATTGATAAGATTTAGATTCTACTGTTAAAGAATCAAGAAGATATTTATACCGTTTATCTGCTTTTTGATAACTTAACACAGCATTAATAGAGTCGCCAAATATCTCGTAATATATTCCTTTCAACGATAAAATATCAGGGTTAAGAGGAAAATTATCCGACATCTTTTTTACAGTTTTAAATGCCTCACTTTTTTTACCTGCGCTGTTTTGAATAGCAATTAAATTCCAGTAAGCCGTATAATATTTGGGATTTAATTTAATTGCGCTATCCAAAAGAATGATAACATTTGTAAAATCGTCTGAATGATAATATAATGATATAGCGCTATCATTTAATATAACAGATAATTCTTTTTTGTTAACTGTTTTGTTTGTACAACAAAACAACAAAACTGTAACAATCAACAAACTGTAATGTAAAGTTTTTATTTTCATTATTATAGTTAAAATCTAATAATTGCTTTAATATTAATTGACACAGGAGCAACCACAAGATGATAAACAGGAGTATAAATACCACCGTCCATATACACACTCCATCCTCCTCTAAAATAAATTTACCGCCAAAATAACCGCCGCAAAAGTACAACTTTTTAATGAATAATGAATAATGAATAATACAACAAATACAGCCGCGTAGCCTTAATGAAAAAAGACAAAAAGAACAGCACCTTTTTTGATTGCTGTTCTGATTGTTAGAGTTTCTTGCAGGCATAAGTTACGCTACGTTTCATTCCGCTAAACTTGCACCAAGTAAGGGGTCTTCTACATTTTCAACGGTTAAGTATGAAATATCAAACCGACCAGAAGTTTTTGATAGAAATTCTAAATCTTCTTTTGATATACTCGTTCCACAAGCCCCTTCTTCCTCTGTATATATCGTAATACGGATATTGAACTCAAAATTATATTCATTAACCAACTCATTAATGATTTCAATTTTATCAGATAACAATTCTCTCAAACCTTGAACCATTAACGAAATATCCGTAACGTCCATAAAAATTGGTTTCGCGGAGTACCCCCAAATGCCAAAGGGACGATAATATGTCTTGTTTATTCTTTTGATAAAATGTTCGTCTCCTTTGTTCCAATTCCAGTGAGGTTGAATGCCGAGTTTTTGAGTTACTATAATGCTATCCTTATCGTCAGTATTAAACCCAAAACTTCCCGCTATTTTATAAAGATTTTTTTTCCTTTCCATAATTTAATAAACAAAATCTAATATATTATCTATTACCTGTCCTGTATGTGGGTTTCCATAATTACCATTGCTCATTATCTTAAAATGTGCATCTGGCGGTAAATTGTAAGTCTTTTTCAATGTCTCAATAGCATTCTTCCCTTGCTCTCTTGTTAATCCCAGCGCTTTTAATGTGCCCTTATTTAATGTATGACCGCCTGTTTGCAATGTTCTAAGTTTACCTATCGCTTTCGCTGTAACTGTAACTTCATCTAACATAACAACAGAAGGCATACCATATATATTCTTCATAAAGCCGTCATAAGGACTTAAAAGAAGATTCCATTTTGCCGTTACTGTAACTTCATCAAGTTCTACTGCATCTTCCGGTCCTCCCGCGTGGTTGTACATCCCTATTCCGAAGCCTGTCCAGAAGCCGCTCATTGGGTCTGTTCCCAGCGCCCATGCTGCTACCGCGCCTGCCGCGCCCGTGCCGTAGGGTATATA
>JAISWT010000079.1 GCA_031271005.1 Prevotellaceae bacterium
GCAAAAATCAACGCTGACGGCTTAACATACGAAACATTTTATCCCGAAACAGACGGCACTCCCGACTCAAAGACTTCTTGGAAGACCCCTTCGCAGGACGAATGGGGAAGCATTTACAAAGGCGGTACAGTCAGCGGCTCTCCCGGTACCGCTATGGCAAACACATGGACATGGTACGCCGGCAACGGTCGCGGCTTAGATATTAAGCCTGACGGCTCTACTGTTACGCTGCATTTGCCTGCAAGCGGTATTCGCAACTACAATCATGGTCGTCTCTACTACAACGGAGCAAACGGCTACTATTGGAGTACTTCCCTTTCAGGAGTTAATGCCTGCTTCTTTCTCTGCCACAGTATTACCGTTAATCCCGCGTACAGCGTCTCTCGCGGGTACGGGGGTGCGCTACGCTGTATTCGTCACAGTTAATCAATTAGCAGATAGCAATTAGCAATTAGCAATTAGTAATTCATTATTCATTATTCATTATTCTCAATTATTTAGATTATCAGGGCGCACACACGACTTGTCCCGCCAAAGCGGGAGGGCACAATATTCCATTAAAAATGTGAATCACGGGCTTTTCAACCCGTGATTTACATGAATAATGGAATTTTGCGCCCTTTGCGTAATCCTCCCGCCAAAGCGGGAGGACGCTATTTATGTTTTTTCAACACGTGATTCACATTAATTGCTAATTGCTACTTGCTACTTGCTATCTGCTATCTGCTACTTGCATGAGTTTCGTCTTTGGGTTGAAAACCCAAAATCAATAGCGCAGGGCAACGCCCTGTGAAACAATCGCGAGAGCAAACCTAAGCCCTGACGGGGCGTAATCATTGTTGTGTGCAACGCCCTGTCTGTCGTTCGTTTTCGCCCCTTCGTGCTTTTAAGTGTTTTTTTAGCGCGGCATTTGATATTAAAAAAAATCATTTCCTTTGTAACAAATTTCCGTTTTTGTCGTCTTTAATGTTGTGAGGCATTTTGTTAATGCCGTTTTGGTTTAAATTTTAATTCTAAAAAAATGCAGTATGCAAAAATTAATTGTAGTATTCGTTTTAATATTTGCTGTAAATCCGGCAAACAGGGCGCAGCAAATTGACAAATTTATGAAATCTTTTGCTAAAACAGAAGGTGTAGTCCATTTTAAGATGGACGGCTCTTTACCTTCTGTTGCCAAAATGCTCATTGGGGAATCTGCCTGCAATGCGGTGGACAAAAAATTTAAGTCGGTGGAAATTTTGTCGTCAAAAAATGCGGATTCAAAGCAGATTAAGAAATTCATATCGGCAGTTAATAAATTGTCGGGCAGCAAAGGTTACGAACCCTTGATGGCAGTATGCGATGGCAGCAAAAATGTAAATATTGTGTTGGAAAAAGACAAAGATTTGATTAAATCAGTAATAATTTTTGTCAGCAGCGATTCCGGTTTGTCTATCATCCGTTTAAAAGGTAAAATTAGTGAGAGCGACATTTCCGAATTAGCCAAACAGCACACAACTCACTAATAATCAATCAGATGGACGCATCGACATTTAAGAACGTGTTCATTCCGATAAGTCGGAAACTGTATGTAGTTGCGTTCCGTTTGCTCGAAAACCGCGAAGATGCGCAAGACGCTGTGCAGGAAACGCTGGCAAAACTGTGGGCAAAACGTGAAAACTTATACCAAATTGCTAATAATGAGAAGTTTGCAGTAACCGTACTGCGCAATGTTTGCCTCGATTTTATGAAAGCGAAAAAGATGAAATTTACTGATTTTGACGAAAATCTGATTAACGATACGCCCTTGCCCGACACAATGGAAGCGCGAGAAAATGTGGTGATTATCAGAAGATTAATAGACGACTTGCCCGCAATGCAGCGCAAAGTAATGAAACTCAAACATTGGGACAATTTCTCTGACGCCGAAATTGCGCAGGCAACAGGCATCAATGCAGGAAATATCCGTGTGCTGCTTTCGCGGGCACGAAGAACAGTTAAAGAACGATTTTTGAAAATAGAAAACAAATATCATTGAAAAAAATGAAAACACAAAAAACATATTCCGACGAAGAAATTCTTACGCAAATAAGAAATGCGAAACAGGAAGTTTACATTCCACAAACGCTTGAAAACGACCTCAATACACTGATTGACAAATGGGCAAACGGGCAAACTGCACGAGCGCAAACATCTGCATCGCCTTCAAAATGGTTTTGGGCAGGCGGCATTGCAGCATCGCTGGCAATAATTGTGTCGCTCGGTTTATATTTTCAGAAAAACAGCAGTACGCAGCAATACTCTGATAATCTGAACATTAAGGTAGAAAATCTGAATGTTGCCGACAAGCAAAAAGTGGCAACCGCAGAACGCGCCTTGATCTTAGTTTCGGCAAATTACAACAAAGGTTTAAGTTCGTTGCACAATGCCGAAACGCATATAAAGCAGGCGCAAAATGCTGTAAATAAATCATTTAAAAAAAATAAATTGTAATAAATCACACATTTTTTAATAAAATAAAAACATGAATAAATTAATTGTAACCTTGATGCTTGCGCTCGCCGGTTTTGCGGGCGTACAGGCGCAAAGCGACATGTTCCAAAAGTTGGGCGACAACAAAGATATAACCGTTGTCTATATCTCGAAGGCGCTTTTGGGGCTTGCCGGCAATATGGATGTGGGCAATTCGGACGTGAAAAATCTGGCAGGAAAACTTACGATGCTCGAAATTTACAGCGCGGACAAACCCGAAGCAGTAAAAATGATGAAAAAAGAGGCAGAAAAACTGCTCGCCGGCGGTTCGGGAATGGAAACGCTGATGAAAGTGAAAGAGGGCAACAACAATGTATCGTTTGTTGCCCGCAGAGGCGCGGACAACAGAATCAAAGAGTTGCTTATGGTGTCGCTTGAACCCGATGAATGCTCCATAATGCGCTTTTTGGGAGATTTTACGATGGACGACATTGAAAAAATCACCAAAAGCGACAGCAAAGACAACCAATAAAATAACAGGAACACAGATTTTAACGCGCTGATTATCAGAGTGTAAAAACAAACTGATAAAAATGTTATTTCTTTTATTGTCTGCACGAAAAAATCTGATTCTTAGAAATCCAATTTCGCAGGTCAAATAAAAGTTTGTATATTTACAATGTTTTTTGTACTTTTGTCATCTTAAATTTTAGTATTAAAAAATAATTAAATTCATAAAAAAACAAAATGATTAAAGTAGGAATTAACGGATTTGGACGCATCGGACGCATGGTGTTCCGCGCGGCTGTGTATAATTTCAGCGACATTGAAATAGTGGGTATCAACGACTTGCTCGAACCCGCGTATTTGGCTTACATGCTTAAATATGACTCCGTTCATGGCAGGTTCAAGGGCGAAGTAACAGTTGAAGGTAACACAATGTTTGTCAATGGCAAACCTATTCGGCTCACTGCCGAAAAAGACCCCGCAAACCTCAAATGGGACGAAGTGGGCGCAGAAGTGATAGTAGAATCTACGGGATTCTTTCTGACAAAAGAAACAGCAAGTGCGCACATCAAAGCAGGCGCGAAAAAAGTAGTTATGTCTGCGCCCTCAAAAGATGACACCCCGATGTTCGTTTTTGGAGTTAACAGCGACAAATATGCAGGCGAAGAAATCATTTCCAATGCAAGTTGTACTACAAACTGTCTTGCACCGCTTGCAAAAATCATTCACGAAAAATTCGGTATTGTTAAGGGCTTGATGACAACCATACACGCCACTACCGCAACACAAAAAACCGTAGACGGACCCTCGTCAAAAGACTGGCGCGGCGGACGCGGAATTTTGGAGAACATTATTCCCTCTTCTACCGGCGCAGCAAAAGCCGTGGGCAAAGTGTTACCCGCTCTCAACGGCAAACTTACAGGCATGTCGATGCGCGTTCCCACCTCAGATGTATCTGTGGTAGATATGACCGTTGTACTGGAAAAAGCCGCCACAATGGAAGAAATCAACGCCGCAATGAAAGCCGCCTCCGAAGGTGAAATGAAGGGAATCATTGGTTATACCGAAGACTCGGTAGTGTCAACCGACTTCCGCGGATGTGCACTAACATCTGTGTACGACGCAAAGGCCGGTATCGGACTGGACGGCAACTTTGTTAAACTCATATCGTGGTACGACAACGAATGGGGATATTCCAACAAAATGGTTGAAATGGTGAAAGTTGTTGCCGCAAAATAAACAGAGGGAACTCTTAAAAATTAGATTATTTTAGGCGGACAAGTTTTCAAAAGCGCAGTTTACTAATGTAAATGAGCATTTTGAAAATGAAGTCCAACGACAAATAAGCAGTTTTTAGGAGTTC
>JAISWT010000159.1 GCA_031271005.1 Prevotellaceae bacterium
CAATTAGCAATTTCTATACTCTAAACTCTAATAACTAACATCAGCCGTACGCCCTACTCCCCCTCTCTTTTGGAGAGGGGGCAGGGGGGAGAGGTTCTAAACTCTAAACTCTAAACTCTAAACTCTAAACTCTGAAAACTTATAACTTTTTAAAAAATAATGTAAAAAATGTTTGCAAAAAAGTTTAACCTGAATAAAATTTTGTATATTTGCCGCAATTTTAAATCTTATCATCACAAATGAAGTTGAAGTTCCTTTTTCCAGTTTTGTCAATACTTTTGTCGGTTAATATTTTTGGACAAAATACGCAATCTTTGCCCCGTGTGCGCACAAGTGCGGGTACGGAATGTTACGTTTATACAATTCAGCCTAAGGAGACTTTGTACCGCATTTCCAAGCAATTTAACGTAAGTCAGGATGAGATTATAGCCCTGAATCCTTCGGCGCAAAATGGGATAAAGGCAGGTCAGCCGCTCTACATCCCAATAAAAGATGATGCTCAACAACCTGTCGGCACGGCGCAAACTCGGTCGCAGTCATCTGCTTATGCGGGTCTTGTGAACTATCAGGTAGAAGCCAAGCAGACCCTCTATTCCATAAGCAGACGTTTCGGGGTTAGCGAAGATGACATAATAAAGTATAATCCGCAGGCAAAAACGATGATTAAAGCGGGCGAAATTTTGCGTATCCCTGTGCGTGAGCAGCCGCAAGCGCCACCGGCAAATCCCGCTTCGGGCTATACTCCATCAATGGAGAAACCGAAAACGGCAGTGCAACTTGAGCTCAAAGACGTTTATGGCGACCCCTATTCAAAATATATCTCACACGTGATTCAATTGCAGGAAACGCTTTATGCCATAAGCAAAAAATATGGCGTATTTGTGGAAGATATAATAAATGCGAATCCCGACTTGGAGTCGGTTTTGCATCAGGGCGACACAATCCGTATCCCAATAAAAACCGACTACGCGCCACCCAGTTTGGAAACATTGCATATAGAAAAAGAAATAGAGACCATAAGAATTGCGTTTTTGCTGCCACTGTCGGCTGCGAATACGGATTTCAGCGACCGCTTCATCGAATTTTATGCAGGCGCACTGCTTGCCATAGACAGAGCAAAAAAGCAGGGGACATCTTTTGAAATATACACTTATGACACCGAGCGTTCTACCGAAACGCTCAACGCCGTGCTTGCGCTGCCCGAATTAAAAAGAGCAGATATTATCATCGGACCGGCATACACAAATCAGGTCGGAGCAGTTGCTGACTTCGCAAAGCGCAACAAAATTTACACAATAGTACCGTTCACCTCCAAAGTACAGGGAATTGCTGCAAATCCGTATCTCATTCAGTTCAATCCTGCCTCCGAAACAGAAATAGACTTTATTGCCACGCAACTGTCAGAAGGCAGTTATCATAATGCAAATGTGATTTTTATTAAACCAAACAACATTGATATTGCTGACGAGGGCTGGCTCTGGGCTACAAATCTACAAAACGCGCTAACTAAAAAAGGAAAATATGCAGCAGCAATAGATTGGACTAAGCCTGCCGACAACACAGAAATACAAACAGTATTGCGGTCGGGCGTGAAGAATGTTCTGATTTTTATGACCGATAAATATGCCAACGTACAGCCTTACTTCGCTACTGTCAATGCGCTCTCGGCGGCAAACGTGAACTTGATGATGTATGTGCGCTATTCGTGGCTCAATTATAACTTTAAAAACACAGAAACGATGCATGTGTCGCCTTTCAATAATATACGGCAAAGCAGCGATTTGACTGTTTATCAAAAAGAATTTTCAAAATATTTCGGTTGGAACCCCGCTTCTGCATATCCGCGCTACGACTTGCTCGGCTACGACCTGACCAACTGTTTTATAAATCAACTGCAAACAGCCGGAAATAATTTTGCCAAAGACAAAAAAGCAATTGACTATCCGGCAGGCATTCAGTCGCAGTTCAATTTTGGACGGCAAACGGTTACATCAGGTTTCGAGAATCAAAAATTATATCTTACAGACAGTACAGGTAAATAAAGACAGATTCGGCAAAAAATTTACAAAAAAAAATCAGTAACAAAAAAAAATGAAATCTCTTTGCGTATATTGCGCTTCGAGTACACAGGTAGACAAAGTGTATTTTGAGGCAGCCGAAAGGTTAGGAATGTTGTTGGTACGTAACAATTTTAAACTTGTTTACGGAGCGGGCAGAAGGGGCTTGATGGGCGCACTTGCCAACGCAGTGCTGTCGGCAAACGGTAAGGTAACAGGTGTTATTCCGCAATTTATGATTGAGCAGGGGTGGCACAACCCCGACCTGACAGAATTGCTGATAACCGACAGCATGCACGAGCGCAAACAGACAATGGCTACGCTTGCCGATGCGGTTGTAGCCCTGCCCGGCGGCTGCGGAACGCTCGAAGAACTGCTCGAAATCATCACTTGGAAGCAGTTGGGGCTTTTTACCAAGCCGGTTATAATCCTGAACATAAACCACTATTACGATGATTTATTAAATTTGCTCAATAAAGCGGCACAGCAACAATTCATACGTCCCGAACACCTGACAATGTGGCAGGTTTGTGGGGACACAGACGAAGTTTTCGCCACAATTAGCAGTTCTAAACGCTGGGATAGAAGTTTTAGTAAGTTTGCCGCTGTCTGAATAGCATTAAGGTATAATTTTTGCTGTAAGAGGCAAAGTTTTAATGTTTTTTGCTCTTTAACATAAACTTTTTCTCCCCGAAAATGTTATTCTTTTATTGCATAAAAATTACTACTTTTACATTCCAAAATTTTAAAATAATATGAGACAGTTAAAAATCAGTAAATCAATCACTAACCGCGAGAGCGCATCACTCGACAAGTATTTACAGGAGATTGGACGCGAAGACTTGATTACTGTAGAAGAGGAAGTAGAGTTAGCCCAGCGCATTCGTGGAGGCGACCGCATAGCCCTTGAGAAATTGACAAAAGCCAATTTGCGTTTTGTAGTTTCGGTAGCCAAACAATATCAAAATCAGGGACTTAGTTTGCCCGACTTGATTAACGAAGGAAATCTGGGACTTATCAAAGCCGCCGAAAAGTTTGATGAAACGCGCGGCTTCAAGTTCATTTCCTACGCCGTCTGGTGGATACGGCAAAGCATTCTGCAAGCCCTTGCCGAGCAGAGCCGTATAGTGCGCCTGCCCCTAAATCAGGTCGGCTCGCTGAATAAAATCAACAAAGAAGCCTCCAAATTTGAGCAGAGACATGAACGCAGACCTTCTGCCGAAGAACTGGCTGACGAACTGGATATACCGGTGGACAAAGTGGTCGATACGATGAAAGTATCAGGACGGCACATCTCCGTAGACGCACCCTTTGTAGAAGGCGAAGACAACAGTTTGCTTGACGTTATGATTAACGAAGACTCGCCAAATGCCGACAGAATCTTAATCAACGAATCGCTATCAAAAGAGATTGACCGCGCACTGAACACCCTCAACGACAGGGAACAAAGCATCGTGAGAAGATTCTTCGGAATAGGAGGAACCGAACAAACACTCGAAGAGATAGGAGACGAGTTAGGATTAACACGCGAGCGCGTGCGACAGATTAAAGAAAAGGCTATTCGCAGACTCCGAGCAAGCAGCAAAAGCAAAATGCTGAAAACCTTTTTAGGATAGCAAACGGCTAAAAAGCAAAGTTATCACTAAATCTTCATAAAAGTATTGACAATAATATTTTTATGAAGATTTTTTGCTTTATGTGAGAAATTATTACTTTTTCCCTGTAAATTTTGTGAAATATTTTTATCCGTTTGTATGTAATTGATAATTTTATGATAACTTTGCGCACAAAATAAAATAACTGTTTAAAAAAAAGATACACACAACTGAAACATGACATCAGAAAGTACACAAAAACCGAATTTTGAGGCATCATTGAAGTCTATTGAGATAGAGAATTTTTTCGACCGCGTTTTCTATCGTCCTGTTGGTTATCAAATTGCGCTCTTATTGCGTAACACGGGCATTACGCCAAACTTTGTAACAATAGTTTCGATTTTCTTTGGCGTTGCGGCAGGGTGGTTTTTTTATCCTGAAAATATATGGCAAAATCTGGCAGGAATAGGGTTGCTTATTTTTGCCAATATTTTGGATTGCGTAGACGGTCAGTTGGCACGTCTAACGGGGATAAAGTCGGAGACAGGGCGCATCCTCGACGGCTTAGCCGGCGACCTGTGGTTCGTATCAATATATTCCTTTCTCGCCATGCGCCTCGCCGTGCATCTCGATAGCGAGTACGCTTGGACATTGGCTGCGCTTGCAGGCGCCTCAAATCTTGTGCAGGCAAATATTACAGATTATTACAAAACATTGCACCTGTATTTTATAAGTCTGAAAACGGGCGCAGAGTTCGATACCGTTGAAAAAGTAAAACAACGACTTAATCTTATGAAAGGTATAAATCGCCTGCAATATCGTTTATACCTGTATTACACTGTTTTACAGACAAAACTGACGCCGCAGTTGCAACGCCTTTTACAATGTCTGTACTCAAAATACGGCGAAGATTTTCCGCCCGAAATCCGCAAACAGTTACGCGCCAAAAGTTTAAAAATAATTCCGAATATTAATCTTATTACATTCAATTGGCGGTCAATAGTTCTGTTTATTTCGCTGATAGCAGGGCAAGTATGGATTTATTTGCTCTGGGAAATAATTGTTCTAAATATCGTAATGGTTGTTGCTATCGGCAGGCACGAGGCAATGTGTAAGGAGTTTAGATTGACAATTAAAGAATAAAGAATAAAGACAAAAGATAAAAGATAAAAGATTATAAGACAAAGGATTATAAGAAATAATAAGGGAGAGTGACGGATATTCATGTCAAAATTTTTCATTTCACTATATGTTTTTTTTGAGCGCCGAAAGCCACTGCTGTTTAGCGTTTTGGTTTTGATAGTAGCGGGGTTGGCGCTGGCGGCAACGCAAATCCATTTCAGGGAAGATATTGCCGACTTCCTGCCGGGCAATGCCGACAGCGAAAATATAAATGCAATTTATGAGCATGCGGGCAATTCCGACAAGTTGATTATCGGATTTGAAAGCAAAACAGGCGATAATGATATTGACAATGAGAACATAACAGCCGCAATAGACCATTTTGCTCACCGCTTGCAAGAAGCCGACCCCGACGGCATTATCCCCGAAATTATTTGGCAGGCTGACGAAAGCAGATTTTACGCATTAACAGATTTTATCCGTGCAAATATTCCTTATTTTCTGCAAGAAGCCGATTTTAACAGGTTCGACAGTTTGATTGCTGCGGCAAATATTGGACATCAAATAGCGGCAAGCAAGCAATTGCTTATGTTCCCTGCGGGCGATTTTTTGCTGAAAAATATTCAGAGCGACCCGCTGCAACTCTTTTCGCCTGTAATGTTGCACCTTGCCGACTTCGGGGCAGGCGGCGGGCAAACCATTATTGATGGCTATATTTTTTCTAAAAATCAAAACAAAGGGCTGGTGTTTGTAACATCGCCTTTTGGAGTGAGCGAAACGGCTAAAAATCAGCAACTTCTCAATCTGATAGAGGCAACAGCCGCAGAGACTCAAACGGAATTTCAGTCCGTGAAAACGACTATATTCGGTGCGCCTGCAATAGCCGTTACCAATGCTTCGCAGATAAAAGCCGACAGCATGTTAGCGGTTGGCATAGCGGCGCTGCTGATTCTGCTTTTGCTGCTCTATTTTTTTCGCAGTGCGCGTCATTTGTTGCTCGTGTTCATTCCTCTGCTCTTTGGCTGGCTCTTTGCTTTGGGCGTGCTGGCTGTGGCGCGAGACACAATATCGGCGATTGCCGTAGGTATCAGTTCCATTTTCATCGGCATAGCCGTCAATTATCCCTTGCATTTTATTGACCATTTGCGCCGCGAGCCTGACAAACTGCAAGCGTTGCGCGAAATAGCGCCGCCGCTTATTATCGGCAACATTACAACAACAGGCGCCTTCCTGAGTCTGATGTTCATAAATGCTCAAGCCATGCGCGACTTGGGGCTTTTCGGTGCGCTACTGCTTGTGGGTACTATCTGCTTCGTACTCGTTTTTTTGCCGCAGATAATGAGAAACAGCGCCATTACACACACGACCCCAAGATTCGGAAAAATTGCCGACTTCGAGCCGGAAAAGCATAAATTTTTAATAATTGCAGTTCTAATTCTTACTGCTGTGTTCGCGTTTTTCAGCACAAAAACGGGCTTTGAAACAGACATGAACGCAATCAATTACATGACCGCAGAGCAGCGGCAAAACATGAACGAGATGTTGCAGTCGGCAGAGCGCGAGGGCGCAGAAACGATTTATCTCGTGTCTGCGGCCAAAACCGCAGACGAAGTATTAAGCATTCACGAGGCAAATATGCCCTCTCTGGCGAAACTGAAAAACTCAGGGCTGGCAGAAAGCGTTGCAGGCATAGGATATTTTTTGCCCTCGGAAGCCGAACAGAAAAACAGGATTGCACGTTGGAACGAATTTTGGAGTACCAGACGCGATTCTGTATTGAAAAATATTAATTATTTTGCTGAAAAAGAAGGGTTCAAAGCAAACACGTTTGATGATTTTGAAAATATTTTAAATCAAAAATTTGAACCCAAAAAAGCAGATTTTTTTGCGCCTCTAAATATTTTAACAGATAATTATTTCTTTAAAACAGAAGACAAAAATGTGGTAATCAACTTAATACATGTAAATAAAGAGAACGCCGAAAAGGTTGAAACAATTTTGGAGCAGGAAGCCGCCCGCAGCTTTGTGCTCGACTCGCGCAATATTATGCAACGGTTTGCAGACGCGCTTGCCGGCGATTTTAACCGCGTGCTGTTTATTTGCGGCTTGATTGTCTTCGTTTTTCTGACAATATCATTCGGGAGGGCTGAACTGAGTATTATGGCTTTTGTGCCGCTGGCAGTCAGTTGGATATGGATTTTAGGAATAATGTACATATTAGGGATAGAATTTAACATCGTCAATATTATTCTTGCCACTTTTATATTCGGACAGGGAGATGACTACACAATTTTTGTTGCAGACGGACTGATTCACGAGTACGCCTACCGACATAAAATGCTTGCCGCACATAAGCAGAGCATCATTTTATCGGCTCTACTGATGTTTGCAGGCATTGGAACGCTGATTTTTGCACGGCACCCGGCATTACATTCACTTGCCGAAGTTACAATCGTGGGGATGGGCGTAACTGTGATGATGGCTTTTGTACTCCCGCCTGTGATTTTCAAATATTTAACGCAAAAAAAAGACGGCTTCAGGCAAGTACCATGGACTTTGAAACGCTTTGCGGTGTCGCTGTTCGCTTTCGTTGCGTTCTTAATTGGAAGTCTTGGTGTAACAATTTACGGATTCTTATTATTTGGAATAAAAAATAATAAAAAAGTAAATAATAATAAAGTAGAAGTAAAGAAACTTAAATATCATACTGTTTTATGCAAAATATCAAATTTTGTTGTGCGGCACATTCCGTTTGTGAAATTTGAGTTCGATAATTTGAGCGGCGAAACCTTTGAGTCTCCGTCTGTAATTATCAGCAATCATCAGGCGCATCTTGACCTTATGTGCCTGCTGATGTTGCACCCAAAACTTATTGTACTGACTAATGACTGGGTATGGAACAATGTTTTTTATGGCAAATTAGTAAAATATGCCGATTTTTACCCCGTGTCTGACGGCATTGAGCGCAGCGTTGATTTGCTGCGAAGCAGAGTGGAACAAGGTTATTCTGTGGTTGTTTTTCCCGAAGGTACGCGCTCAGAGAATAGCGAGATACAGAGATTCCATCGCGGAGCGTTCTTTCTGGCAGAGAAACTGAATCTGGACATCGTGCCGGTATTGCTGCACGGACCTGGAGACGTGTTGCCCAAAAAGGACTTCCTGCTGCGGCAAGGACAGATTACTGTGCAAATTTTGCCACGCATCGCGCCAACAGACCCGCGTTTTGCCCCCGATTATGCAACCCGCAGCAAGCAAATAAGAATGTTTTACAAGGAAAAATTCGCCCTGATGAGGCAAAGAAACGAAACGCCGGAATATTTTCGCAGTTTTGTACTCCATCAATTTCTGTATAAAGGTGCGGATATTTACGCCAAAGCCAAAGGCGAATATGAGAAAATAATTGCTGATACAAATGAGAATTTGCTTTGTACAGATTACGAATTGGGCAACGAGGAAATCGGCATCAGACCATTTGTCAGCGCGTTAATACATAAAGATTTACAAATAACAGTGAAAACTGCAAATGATAAGGCAGCAGCGCTTTTAGAATACTGCGCAGGACGTCCCCAAAACCTGAAAATAGTTGTCAGTTAGTAGAGTTTAGTTATTAGATATTAGAGTTTAGATATTAGAAAAAACTCTACACTCTCCTGACTTCGACACTCTCTACCTCTCATATTTTATAAAACATTCATTATCAATGTAATATGGTTTTTGAGACCGCCTCAAAAGTTAATTTTATCACAAAGATAGCAAAGAATAGATATTGAAAATCAACACTTTGCGTTCCTTGCGTATTTTCTTTGCGTCCTTTGCGGTAAAACCATTTAACCGCAAAGGGCGCAAAGGTTTTTTCGCAAGGAACGCAAAGTTCTTTTAATTATTAGAGTTTAGATATTAGAAAAAACACTAAACTCTAATAACTACACTCTAATAACTACACTCTAAACTCTAATAACTAACAACTACTGAAAAACTTTCAAAAAAAATTTTGCATTAAAGAAAAAAAGCAGTAATTTTGCAGCCACTTTTCGGACGGGGCTTTTCACGGAAAGTAACGGCGGTTGCAAGGCAGGCGCGTTCGCCTCTCCGATATAATCATTAAAAATTTTTTCAAAAAAAGTGTACGCAATAGTAGAAATACAGGGTCAGCAGTTCAAGGTAGAAGCCGACCGCAAGTTGTATGTTCATCGGCTCAACGAATTGTCGCCGGGTGCAGATGT